>CAZGOS010000219.1:0-5048 GCA_964527795.1 uncultured Rhodothermales bacterium
AAGAAGAGGAATGAAATCGATGGCCCGGGTCATCCAGCGCGGCTCGAGTTTGATCGCACCGTCAACGCCCCAGATCGTATTCGAAATGGGTTCTTCCCCGATCCGATATTTGTCAGCCGGTGATTTCTGACTCATGCGCATAACCGTCGCACCAAATGCAAAACGATCATCCGGGCTGTAATCCATGCGCATTCCGAGCAAGGTCTTCTTCTGAACGCTGAACAACGAATTCTGCTCATAGTCGATATCGAGTTCCCTGCCAGGAATCAGAAAGGCCGGATTCGTGATGGTGAGCGTACCGCCTGAATAGTCCACCACGAAATCGAGCCCTTCCTGCAGTGGCGTTCCGCCTGAAGTCACACGAACCGAACCCGGAATGACGCCGGCGTATGCCTGAAGATTATAGAATTCCTGAACCGTTCCTTTCGAGGAGCCCTTTATGCGAAAGACATCGCGCTGGGTGTCTCGGCGGGCATTGGCTTTTTTCTGCTGGTACAGCGCGTCAAAAACGTACAGATTCTTTAGCGTCTTGGCTTCTTCAGGTGTCGTTGCGAATTGCTCGACGAGCCGTTCGAGATGGCCGCCAAAAGGTTCAAGCACAGGGAAAATGAGACTTCCGTTGGACGGCTGGATCGTGTAGTTGACCAGAAAATCAAACAGGTCGTCCGGCGAAAGCGCCTGGTCTTCATTGACGCGGTCCAATCCCAATATCTGCAGCAGGGTTTGAGATCCCCCTACGCCCGGAAGGATCTTGGACGATGTCTTGCCCGGTGGTTCGAAATAGATCTGAAGCTCGAAGTCGGTACCGCTTACTCCTCGCGCGGGCAGATGATAAATATTGCGCAATTCCAGATACCAGGCCGCCGGATTGAATCCGGATTCGGGCGCAGGTTGGCGCAACTGAACAGGTCGCAGGAGTTTCAGAACGAGTTTGTCTTCAGTCTGACCACCGTCCGATCCACCGGTATCTGTTGAAAAATCACCCACCTGGAAAGTTTGACCATTAGCTCTGAACCGAAATGCAACGGCAAGCGCTTCAGTTTCCTGTAAGCGTTGTTTGAGCGAGATGAACCCAAGCACTGAATCAAATTCGTAGTCGCGTCCTCCTGCAAGTCGTTTGAATCTACCGATCTGGTAATCGGAAGCCGCCAAATCCTTCGTTGTCTCCAGGTAGGAACCCGGTGATGCCGTTCCATCCCGCAGGTCGGTGTCGAGTTCGCCGCCTATAGCATCGTTGTACTGATCGATCGCGGCCGAAGGAAGCACCTGTTGGGTGTAGTCATCTGCAAACATCAGCAGATCCTTTGGTTCTGCCAGGTCGACGACGGCGACGACCTGGCGCACGTTCAGCTCTTCCGGCCGAGTCGGAAGCAGCTTCCATACCTCTATTTCCGTGATGCGTTCAAATCCCTGTGCGAGTCGAATCGTGGGTGGATCGACATGGGCATCTTCCCAGCGATTCCGGAAGTAATAGGACATGAAAAAGTGAGCTGCATCATCGTAATCGGTTGGTCTCAGGTCGAAGGGTGTTGATTCCGAACCACCTTCGATATTGAGACTGTTGGTTTGGCCTTCCTGTTGACTGGCAACGGTGGTAATATGCACACCGCCTATTTGAAGCTCGCTCTTGATTCCGAAAAGGCTCTGACCGCCACGAATGAGTGTCGAAGGTGTCTGGAGGAACACGTTTCCGGCTTCAATACTCTGAATAATTTCGTCTTCGTAGCCTGTGTATTGCAGTTTAAGTTGATTCTCGTAGTCGAATTGATTCTTTGAATCGTACTGAACGTCAATTCGGAGCTTATCGCCGATCGTGCCCTGGATGCCGAGTCTCAGATCCTGTTTAAAATTTGGATCGAGTTGTGCGGGTTTCCCCGTGATTGATACCTGTTGATCACTCTTGCGGTAGTCGAAACCGGCGGCGATATCGGCCTGGCCGTTGACGCGAAGTTCTACACCCGGAGTGCCAAAAATCGTTGTAAAGGCGCTTTGCCGACCACCCGGTACGACGATACTGATGCCGAGCCCACTGCGTCTTGCCTGCGTCTGTGTACGCGCTCGCTGGACGACAATATTCCTCCAGGTCTGATCAATATCCCTGCGAAGCCGGGCGTTCTTGTATGCCTCGAAGTCGAGCTTGATAGGGTGCCGTACGTCGACCTGGCCTACTCGTTCGTGCACGGTGTACGTACGCGCGAGTGTATCGAATTCAACCTGATGTGTCCAGTATCTCCCGAATTTGGTTGAAAAGGCGCGAGCTGTACGCGGAAATATGGATGCGCTTGGAGCATCATATCGCACCGGGGCGAAATACTTGCGAATGAGTACCGTGTCGACAGGAGCCAACGTATCGGCTGCGATTGAATCGAGCCGGACAAGTTGCATTTCAAGACCCGACAGCAGGATCGTAAGGGAATCGGCGTTTCCACCTGACGTGAGCAAAGAGTCCAGCAGGCGTCGCACCACCAACAGCGAGTCGATCTGAATCGCAACGCTATCGGTGTCCGCTGCTGCGATATAGGTCGGCGAATACGATCTCGCAGAAAAGTCCCGGTCGGTAGCGGCACTGCTGACCAATACGATCGAGACCGCGAGTGCGGCTACCACGATCGAGAGCAGTCGTCGCAGGGGGCTCGGCGAGCATGACGCGATTGAAGCGCTCTGTATTTCCTGTTTCCGCGTCGTCACGTATGGGAGCTACGTTTTCCCGTCCAGGAACGCGATTTCCACCGTCCTTGGATCTATGAGTCGGAATGCACTTGTGAATAGGAGACTTGTAGCGAGATGTGCCTATACGCGCGGAGAAGAATGATCCAACTCTATGTGATCGTAGTGTCGCTGCGAGGATTTGTTGATCCGGGCTTTATTAGCGCCCTCATGACAGTATCGCCAAACCTATGCACTAGCATAAGCGGCGGCAAGTCAAAAGTTACGCCCCAGTCCGAAAAGGTGCGTGTTGGGTTCCGAAAAACTTCAAATTTCGATTCTCAGTACAAGAATAACGTAGTTTTGTTCTGATTTGGGTGGCCTGCGAATAGTTCGCCGAAATCCATCAAAACACTCCCTGTTCAACGCTTAAGGAGCGATACTACTATGTCGCGGCCAGGATGTGCACCTGATACCGGATCAGTTTTTCTTTTCTCCTTTTCTCTCGTCCTGATGACAGGGGTTCTGTTTGCCTCCTGTTTACCCGTTGTGGAGGATAATAGTACCGCATTGACAGCCGAAAAGATGGCCATTAGAGAACTCTTGATGAATCAACAGGATGATTGGAGAGACGGCGATATCGGTGGGCTTTTTACACTCATTCTTTTGCGAATGGGCGATGGTTGGCGCATTACATTTGACCCTACGTCCAGCGCCTCACAGGTCACGTAGAGACGATTCATGCGCAGTCGATCGAAGTGCTCCGGGACGGATCAGTGGTTGCTGACTTTCGCGCGCTGTTTCACAATGAATTTCAGGAAATCATGGCAGGTTATAAGGGTACGATAGGCATATTAACCGGTGGCGGAGACGTTCCGGGATTGAATCCCGCCATTCGCGCCGTAACCATTCGGGCGACGCGCGAGGGGTATCGCGTACTTGGAATACGACGGGGTTGGGCCGGTCTCGTTGACCTGGTCCCGGACAAGGATGCAGATAATTCAGAGTGCGTACAGATACTGACGGAAGAAGTCGTCAACCGCGCAGGACGAACGGGTGGAACTTTCATTCATTCGTCTCGAACACGGCCGAGCCATCTTCCGAAAACACTCCTTCCCGATCATCTGGCCAACAGCTACGACGACGAAATCAATGATGTTACGCCTGAGGTGCTCAGGAACCTTGAATTCCTGGGTCTGGACTACCTGATTCCAATCGGGGGCGACGACACGCTCAGTTACGGGCACCGTCTGCATGAGGAAGGTGTCAACATTGTGGCCATCCCCAAAACGATGGATAACGACGTACCCGGTACGGATTACTGTATTGGATTCGGTACATGCGTCACTCGTACAATCGAATTTACCCACGCCCTTCGCACGTCGGCCGGATCGCACGAGCGTTTTCTTGTCATCGAGGTCTTCGGCCGATACGCGGGATTTACGGCCCTTCTTCCGACGATGGCGGGGGCGGCCGACAGGTGCGTAATTCCGGAACACCCGTTCGATTCTGAGCATTTGACGGAGCTGCTCGTTCACGACCGAAAGAAGAATTCGTCCAAGTATTCAGTCGTCCTGGTATCCGAAGGCGCAAAAATGACCCACG
Source organism: uncultured Rhodothermales bacterium (assembly GCA_964527795.1). Classification (GTDB taxonomy): domain Bacteria; phylum Bacteroidota; class Rhodothermia; order Rhodothermales; family UBA10348; genus SMXL01. The sequence goes on from CAZGOS010000219.1 coordinate 4,252, forward strand.
ACGAACAATTTCAGTTTGAAGGTGAAGAGACCGACCAGTACGGCCATAAAAAACTTGGCGGAATCGGAGATCGTGTCGCCCGGGAACTGAAAGAACACTCAGCGAAGTACAACTGCGGCCGGCGAATCAACGTGGTCAGTCAGCGTCTGGGATATATCGTTCGTTGCGGAAATCCCGACGCGTTGGATTCGATCGTGCCGATGGCGTTCGGGAATCTGGCGTTCGACCTGATCCTGTCCAATACATCGGGTCGCCTTGTGAGCCTTCGGGGTGGGCGTTACGATAACGTTCCTATCGACGTCGTGACTGGGAAGAAAAAAATTGTCGACGTCTCCAAGTACTACAATACGGAGCGCCTGCGGCCTTTCTACAAGTCGTTCAACCAGAATCCGACGTTTATCATGACGAGCGACGATTGATGCACGTCAAACCGGCCGAACTGCCTGGTCATCCGTTCCGCCGGTGTAGCGGAAGATGAGTGTGGACAGTGCGATCAGGATCATGAGAAAGACGCTGTAGGCAGCCGCTGCGCCGAAGTCATATAGTCGGAGCTGAGAAAGTATCTCGACGCTGATAGGCCGATTATCGAATATGTAGAGCATAATCGACGAAACGAATTCCCCAAGGGCCGTCACAAAGGTTAGCAGCGTGCCTGCTGCAATACCGGGACCTATAGAAGGCAGAACGACGCGCCTGAAAGTTTGAAGCCTCGAAGCCCCCAGATCAGTCGAAGCTTCCGATAAGCGGTCGTCGTACGTCTCAAGGGCTGCGAGAGTGGCTCGAAAAACAAGCGGGAT
>CAZGOS010000220.1:0-5043 GCA_964527795.1 uncultured Rhodothermales bacterium
TCCGGGTCCGTTTCCAGTTCAGCCGCCTCGTAGGCCAGGTAGATGCGCCTGCGGATTTCAAGTGCGTCCTCGATCGTTTTCAATCCTGGTGCGTGTGCGGCCCAGTCCTCATTCCCGAAATACGAATGTGTCGCACCCGTCGCGACGATCAGGTAGTCATAGGAGAGTTTTCCGTTGGCCAGGACGAGGCAGTGCTCGTCCGTTCGGACTGCACGCGCATCAGCCAGCAGCACCGATACATTCTTCTGCCGGCGAAGAATCGAGCGAAGAGGACGCGCAATGTCGCTCGGGTTCAAACCGGCCGTCGCAACCTGGTAGAGCAACGGCTGGAAGAGGTGGTAGTTTTCGCGATCAACCAGCGTGACGCGCACGGGTTCGTTTCGTAAGGAACGGGCGGCGTAGAGTCCTGCAAAACCACCCCCCAGAATGACAACGTGGGGTTTGAAATCGGAGGTGAAGGTGTTTGACATGTAAGTGCGTCAGAAGATCGAAGGATAGTTGTCGGCGTCATCCCGGAAGCCGTTAGATGCCCTCCGGTCAGATTTGTAACCGCTTCGGGGGAGAATTCACGTGAACAGTAGTGACTTGAGCAGCCGGAAGGTTCTTCAGTCTGCACAGCGATAACAGAATCGAGACACCCAGTGCTTTCCCGGTCTACGCCGAAACGCCTATCCGGGAAAGCCCGCGTTGGATACGAGCGCGCAGAGCCGGCCCCGGTTTTGGCCTGTAGAGCGGGCAGGCGCCGCAGAACCTATACGGATCGGGCACATACTCGGAAAGGAAATAGTTCAACTCTTCCTTTCGAACCGTGTGCAGGTTGAAAAGGGGTTCTTCGTATTCCTGGTGGAAACAGAAAAAGCCATCCCCGTTGCAGTTGAGCATGAACTCGTGAACCTGCCGGCGACACGGAATCACAGCCGGATTGACAAACGATCGATTCTCGTAAAAGTGATGCACGTCGGAGTAGCTGACACGAATGCCGAACGCTCTTTTGAGCGTTAGTACTCGACTCAAAATGCTTTCGCTGCAATAGTCGTTCATCACGTTGACGGCCAGGTGAATTCCTTTATCCACGATAACGGGAGCGAGTTCTTCCAGTAAGTGGATGTTCTTGTGCTCGTCATCACAGCCGACGGAGATCATGTCGAAGGTGCTGAGCACCTCGTGGCGGACCCTGGACCATCGGGTGTCTTTGCGTGCGATGGGGATCAGATTGGTTCCCAGATGAAGAGCGATTCGGTCTTTGAATCGATCCCTCAGAAAGCCACAGATTTCACGAAAGCGCGGATGAAGCGTGGGTTCGCCGCCACTGATGTCGATCCGGCGGTACGTCGGCCGCTCGATCAAGTCGAAGAAACGAGCCAGGTCCTCCACTTCCAGCTTTTTCGGATCGCTGTGAAACGGACAGAATACGCACCGGTTGGTACACAGCCCGTTAATCTTGATCTTGATGATCGGTACGCGAGTCTGCAGTTCGGCCGCCAGGAGCTGCCAGTCCGCTTTGAATCGATTTGCCATGCGTGCTCCCAAGAATGCGTCAGACTCGAATAACGTCATAAGAGAACTGGCGATCAAGCGGTCAATTCCTGCACATTAGCATGCTGGATGGAAAATACATACGGAAAGCAGACATCGCGACTGTGCTCTTAAACGGATTGGTTCTTAACGTATATGCTCGACTCGAAGATCGATGCGCGTCAACACGTCATGAGTCGGATTGTAAACGTAAAAGAGATGCAGGCCAGGCACGAACCGGGAATATTCGACGACAAACACCGACTGCTTTTCGTCGCGGAGAGATATCCACCTTCCGTGGGCGGTCAGGAACAGCTGAACTACGGCATTTACTCGCAACTCAGGAGACACGTTAGAACCTATCTTCTTACGCCCGGCATCTATCTCAAATATAACCTGCAGAAGCTCTGGCTAGGACCTTATGTTGTTGTTTCCGGATTGATTCTCGGCTATCGTCATCGTCTGACGCACGTGCACGTCAGCTCAGCACGGATCGCTTTTTTGGGCTACGTCCTTTCCCGACTTCGAAGGGTCGCGCTAACGGTATCTATCCATGGTCTGGACATCACGCTGAGACGAAAGACCTATCTGTATAAGGCTCTCGTCCCATTTGCACTGCGTCGATACGACCGGATTATTTGCAACAGTCACTCGACGATGGAGCTCTGTCTGTCGCTTGGCGTTTCGGAATCTCAATGTGCCGTTGTTTTCCCGGGAGTCGATACGGCGAAGAACGGGCGCACGCATTCCCGGTCGGAGGCACGAACCCTTTTGCTCGAACGGCATCGCCTGCCAACGAAAGATTGCGTCGTACTACTGACCGTCGGGCGACTCGTGAAACGGAAAGGGGTTGCCTGGTTTATAGAAAACGTGTTTCCGGGATTATCACCCGACACGAACTACATTATCGTGGGCAAAGGACCGGAGCTTCAGAGAATCGAAGCACTGATCGACCGGAACGGGTGGTCCGAGAGGATCTGGATCCTGCAGCAGGTGGACGATTCCTTGAGGGACCTCATCTACGACGCAGCCGATCTGTTCGTGATGCCGAACGTTCCGACTCCCGGCGACCGGGAGGGATTTGGAATCGTAAACATCGAAGCGGGCATGCACGATTTGCCCGTGGTTGCCAGCGGTATCGAAGGTATCCGCGATGCGATTATCGATGGGGAGACGGGACGGCTGGTGAAGGACTTAGATCCGGCGTCTTTTCTTAAGGCAATCGATGAGTTGCTTTTGTGGCACCGAGAGCCGGGAGTCATCAGCGGAAAAGTCGCCGAGGCGTACGGCCTTCAGGCGAGCGGTGCGCGATATGCAGAATTGTTGGGTCTGCGAACAGCGACTACTGCCACGCCTGTAGAATCGCAGCATTTGATAATCGACGCGGCAGACTCCTGATATCTGTATCTGGGGCTACTGTGGGTCTTATTGTCTCAGCAGAAACCGATTGCGCTGATATAGGTGGTCGCGCTGACAATACACTCAGGAACCGGACATTCACTCCGACACTTGGGATCGCCTTCGCCTTCGCACTCGGTGCATATAGAGGTGTCGATCATCACGAGAATCTGTCCTTTCGCGTTTGTGACTTCGGAGATGGCCTCTCTCGGACACACAAAGATGCATGCGTTACACTGAAAGCAGATTTCGTCTATGATCGTCATCGCCATGGCTTGCGACCTTATGTGTATTCGGCAACAAACAATGTTAAAGGTCGCTATGGGTGAAATTGTATCAAAACGCGATTCGGGGTGATACGGACAGCGACATGTTTTTCACCGGCTGCTCTCTCTCGTGGAGAACGAGCCCTCATCACTTGCGCTCTACGAAAGCGCCCAATCCAGTTAGCCGGATTTTTTCAGGATGTAGATCCAGATCTGTGTTATTCTGTATTTCCCATCCGGGATCGAATGCGCCGCAGGAGTGCGTCACCGAGAGGGAAAGTCTTGCGAGATGACAGCGATGAGAAAAATACGGTGCTTCGAAGACATGCGAGTGGTTGTGACGCTCGTCGTCATGGCAAGTTTTTTTCTTTTTCAGCACACTGCGAGTGCTCAGGATGACCCTGTGGACGAATGTCTCGATGAGCCACCGCCGCTCTGGCAGTTGATCCGTTTCTTAGATAACTCTAGAAGTCCCCGATTCTATTGGCCTACGGTCGCACCGGCATTGGGAGACGCTGCCTGGGGCGATTTTGACGCAGATGGCCGGTTGGATTTCGTCATAACGGGAAATACGTCAAGCATGGACGAGCCCGACCCATGGACGGCCGTATTCCGGCTTCGCTCTACGGAGATAAATCCTTTCGAAGGCGAGGATGCCAAGATTGAGTACAGGGCCAGATTCGAGTACTATGAAATAAATCCGGTAGAAAGCCACGTTTGGCGAAGTACGGTTGCATGGACAGATTACAACAATGACGGTTACCTCGATTTTATTCAGGCCGGCATGGATGGATCCGGTAACAGGCAAATATCCCTGCATCGATACTACCGGGAAGGTTGGAATCGGATCAATTTCGTGAAAGACCATTCCTTCTCCGGGCTCAGCGATGGAGATGCTGCCTGGACCGACTACGATAATGACGGAGATCTCGATTTTGCCATATCCGGGATCGACGACCAGGGCACAGCAAAAACCGTGCTGTACGAAAACCATGATGCCGGCGCGAGTTTTTCTCTGCGCGATCCCGGTTTCGTGGGGCTACAGTACAGCTCTATGGCCTGGGGTGATTATGACAATGATCAGGATATGGACCTGCTCGTGACGGGCGTCTCACAAAACCCGCAATCGTTCCGGACCCTATTGTACAGAAACGACGGAAACGGGGTCTTTTCAGATGCGCGTGCCGGGCTGGAGGGTCTGTACGGAGCGTCCGTCGCCTGGGGCGACTACGATTCGGATGGAGACCTGGATATTCTGCTCAGCGGTGGTGTGCTCAGTCCCTTTCTTATTGAAGGAGTGGTGTATGTATATGAAAATGTGTTTGGGAGTTTTTCAAAAGAATCCGTAAGAATTACCGGATTCTGGGATAACGACAGGATATACGGAAGATATCGGGGAAGCGCCGGCTGGGGAGATTATGACAGTGACGGCGATTTGGATTTTTTTATCGCAGGTGTGCATCCGAAAAACGACCGCGCAGCGGGACAAATGTTTGAAAATGTCCGTGGCGATGTAGATGCTGAAGGCAATGACTTTCGAAAGCTGAAACTCGGATGCAGGTTCACGGGCGGGGGACGATTCGGCGGCGGCCCCAATGGCGTGACGTCACTTCAACAAATAACCGGCGGCCGGCTCGATCTTTTTGTCCTTGGAGAAGACCCCGAAAAGGGGTACCAGGTATTTGGCCTGAGGAATTACCTTTTTCCAGGGAACTCGGATCCGGAACCGCCCACGAATCTCGCGGCGGTTGTCGACGCACGCACGGTAAGCCTGTTCTGGAGTCCGGGTTCAGATGAGAAGACGCCGGCTGCCGGACTGACCTATAATGTGCGGATTGGAACGTCACCCGGGGGTCAAGAGGTC
>CAZGOS010000221.1:0-5030 GCA_964527795.1 uncultured Rhodothermales bacterium
AGATACGAAGACGGGAAGTGGTCCGGCGCTTGCACGAGGCGCACGTTGCCCGTTGTTCGATTCCTTCGTGGATAATATCAGATCGCTGGGTGCTCCGGTCGCGCGCGCGTCGGCCGTGCAGCACTTTGAGAATTTTCAGTCCCGGATTTCCGGGTTGGGTAACTGAGTTTCCGGGTTGGGTAACCGAGTTTCCGGGGTGGGTAACTGAGTTTCCGGGGTGAGGAACGGACGGATTTCACGGTCCGGAAGCTAAGTATTGGGCCGGAGTTTTAATTCGTAGCGCGAACGGGCATTTCGGAACCAACATACCTTGTGTGATACCGCAGCCAGTCATCGCTATGTTTCCGATATACGGGGTCGTTCTCCAACGAAGTCGATATGGGCGGATAAGGTCTCTCGTGACTTGGCAGAGGAAGCACCGCGCGTGAGTGCATAGTGTTGATGCTGCCGTCTTTCGTCCACCCGTTTCCGACGAATACAAAGTCACGAATCCACCCGTGGGGAGGTGGGTCCGGAACCGTAAATCGTACGATCAATTCGTCGCCGGCGCTCATCAACACATATCGGTTGTCAACGGCCTCTATCAGCTCATCCACTTCTCCGTATCGGGTGTAGTAGCCCTCAAGATTCGACCATATCGACTGTCTCGACGCGATGCGATCGTAGTCAGGTAGTTCCGGCGACCACCTCTCCGGTGCGTCGACGGCCGAAAAACCTCGAAATCGCAGCTGCGTCGACTGAATTTCGAGTCGTTGCTGCCTGAACTCACTCTGAGCACGCCCACTCGCAAAGAATATGTGATCCCAGTAGATCTCCAGGTTCGATCGGATCCGGACCCGGGTCCTTTCGTCGGCGGAAAGAACGTCGGCAGGAAGGGCGTCATCGAGATTGATGAGCAGCGATTTGAACATGCCATAAGGTATACCCAGAACGGCGTCGCTGCGCTTCCAGTTGTCGTCCTCGTCCAGATATTCCAACGCAAGAACAGGTGCGGCAGGTCGTCTTGCCTGACTCATTGCCAGACTGGTCGTGCTGTTGCCCGGTCGAAGCCATCCCTCCAGCACCAGCCAGGCATTTTCGACACCGGTAAACGCGGATCCGAGTTCGATTTCGAGGTAATGAGTTTCAGCCTGTCCCAGATACGCCTCCAGCGTAAAACCAGTGACATAGTCTCCGTCGCGCTCGCGCACAACCTCGGTTACGTTTTTGCCCGCATCATCCCACGCCGCCTCTATGGAATGGGCTGAGCCCATGAGGACCGGTTCGAGCGACGGCGGTGGATCCGAAAAAACCTCGTTCAGATAAAATTCGGTCCCCTCTGGATGGTCGACGGCGACAAGGTTCAGGTGGTCCACATACACCGTCTCCCACAACTCGGCAGCCAGCCGCAGATCATACACACCGTCCGTTGCCGCAAGTTGTTCTCGGCCGATTTTGATTCGGTCTTCCGCATCGCCGAGCGCCATGGTTTCCGTTTCGCTGATTCGATATCCGAGTGGCGACCGCATCAGGAAATCCTCTACGAATCGAACGCTTTGGCCGTCGTGGGTATAAAGCCACGGACATGACGCGTTGAGGCCTTCCCGGGCCAAAATAGCCTGATCGGATTCGAGATCGTACAGCGGTTGCGTGACGCCGTTCGGCCAGATAACCCGCACGGCGTCCACGAGTGTTTCATTCCCCAGTCCGAAGTGTACGATAGGACCTGTAATCGGCCTTTTCTGGAAGTGCAATCCGGCAGTGAGTTCAATGGTTCCACCAATGCCATAGGAGTTGATGCGTCGGTCTCCGAGGTTAGTGGCAGTGCGCAGTTCGATCGTTCTTGATCGGTAGGCGTTCTGGGCCATGTTCATCATTTGCACCGGCCGCCCTTCTGAGTCGAGGCCGACCAAATCCAGACGACCCACTCCCACAAGGTCCATCACCTCAAATACGCGAAAGTCATCTATCTGCTCAAGTGGGACCAAGCCTCCATCCGATTCCGCGAGCATGAGATGGGTCGTGGCGTCTACGGTGGCGACGATGTCGAGCGTGCCGTTGTTATCCAGGTCGCCGGTATACAGACTGACGAACGTCGGCCGATCTGTCGCGACCCGATCTGTCGACAGTGAAGCCAGGTCGGTAACAAGCCACTCCAAAAACGAAAACTGGGGTGAGATGCGAACCAATCGATAATCGTCCGTGAGCGCAAGAAGATCCATCAGGCCGTCGTAGTCGAGGTCGGAAGTCGAGATGGATAGCAGACGTGGGAGCTCTACAGGAATGATTTCCCGGGTGTAAACACCGGCTCCGTCATGGCGGAAGTATGCCAGAGCACCGTCTCCATGCAACAGAAGGATGTCCGAGTCGCCGTCTGAATCAGCATCGAGCCAAACCATGTCGAGAACGTTACGAACACCCGCGAAGCGTTCGATAGCTTGAAATGAGCCGTCGCCGTTATTGCGCAGAACGACCGGAGAGACGTTCCGCGCGCTCAGGATTAGATCCATATCGCCGTCGGCATCCAGGTCGAATGCCCAGCCCCCTTCGTATGCCCGGTTTAGAATGAGCGGGGCCAGTTCGAGGCTGGAAGTGACGTCGCGAAACTCTCCGACCTCAGTTAAACGCAGCAGGCGAAATCCGCCGTCGCCGGCGACCGCCAGGTCCATTCTGAAGTCGTAGTCATAATCGAACGGAACTATGCTATGAAGTTTCGCCTCGGAATCGTCGTATTCAGACGGAATTGCAACTGACTGTTCCGGATCCACGTGCAGCACGCCGTCTCCGGCCGTTACGAGGATCGGGATGCCGTCATCTGTCAGGACCGGTACACCGACCCAGTTCCACCCGTCCGTTTCCAGCTCAACCGTCTGCCGAGCAAACTCAAGTTTTAGATCTGCGTAAGAAGCTCCGGAACGCGGATTCGGAAGTCGTAGAAAACGAGACATCGCTTCAGCGATGAGAGTCGGTGGTAATGCGAGTTCTCTCAAGTTTCGCCTGTACTCCGGAAAACGCGACAGAACGTTTTCGAGAACCTGTAGCTGGTCGGCTGCCTCGGCGAGTTCCCCTTCGTGAAGGAATCTGCGAAGGGCGCTGATCGGGGCTGCGACGATTTCGGTCCACTCGGCCAATCGCGTGTACAGCGTATCTGCTGTCTCATTCGCAAGATCCGCTCGACCGGTTCGGATTTCAAGTCGTGCTTTTTCAATGCGTGCAGCTAGATTATTCGGGTTGGAAGACAGGATCCTGTCGATCAACTCCGTTGTTTCCTCCGCGGATTCTTCATCCGTTTTGTCAGACAGGAGCTGTTCAAGAGCATACAGACTTCTCAGATTTGAGGGATCATTTGTGGTGGCCGACCGCAGCAGTGTCTCCGCTCTGTCCGGCTCGTTCCGCCGCCCGGCGACAATGCCCGAAAGCAGCAGGATGCCGCCGTCATTGGGAGAAAGTTCTTGTGCCCGTTCCAGATAGGCGGCGGCGCCGTCTACGTCACTTCTTCTAACGGAAAGCAGTCCCAGATTGTACCAGAGTGCGGACTCTCCTGGAGCAAGGGAAGTAGCCTGCAGCAGCCGATATTCGGCACCGCGATCCTCACCGAGTTCCATGCGGGCGACCGCACTATAGAAGAGGGAGACCGTCTGAATGTATTCGTCCGAATTCGTGCTCGGGAGACCGCTCTGATCCGAGCAGCCGGCGATGAGAGCAAGCAGAAGCATCATCAGACCGACCATTGCCAGGTGCGGTCGAGGAACAGACGCCATAACGATGTTAGATGACAAAACGAGACCTCGATAGAAATAGGTGTTGACGGCGTTGATACGAAACGCGATTGAAAAAGTCGCCTGGACCGATGAATCGGTGTATTCGAAATAGACAGCGATTGTATTAGAGCCACCCAGTGCCTACCGTACACCCGCCGATCCTTGCGTCAAATCTGGTCATTTGTCATGAAAGCAATTCTCACACTTCTCGGCACGCTCGTGGGTTTTACGGGTATCTATTCCCTGACCTTTGCAACTCTTCCGGAAACGCTTCCGGAAACACTTCCAGAAACGCCTCCCGAGACGCACGTTCTGGTGTTCTCGAGGACCGTCGGGTTCTACCACGCATCAATTCCATCAGGATTGAGAGCCCTGCAGCAGCTCGGAGATGAACACGGTTTTTCAGTTGATACTACCACCAATGCTGCTGTTTTTTCCGATGAAACGCTTCAGAAATACCAGGCAGTGGTCTTTCTCAATACAACGGGAGACGTATTGAATACCGGGCAGGAGGAGGCGTTTACGCAATACATCCGGATGGGTGGGGGATACGCCGGTATTCATTCGGCGTCTGATACGGAGTACGAGTGGCCCTGGTACGGACAACTCGTGGGTGCCTACTTTGTGAACCATCCGGCAGTCCAGGAAGCGTCTCTTTCCGTCGTTGACCCTGACCACGCGGCGACGAGCCATTTGCCGCCGGTGTGGACGAGAACGGATGAATGGTACAATCTCCGCTACGTGAACGACGACGTTAACCTTCTCCTGACGCTCGACGAATCAACGTATCTCCAAACGGGCGGAAAGCCGGGTACCGAGTACCATCCGATCTCCTGGTATCATGAAACGGGCGGCGGTCGAGCATTCTACACCGCTCTCGGCCATACAGAGGAGTCGTATTCAGAGCCCGCGTTTCTCCAGCATATGTTGGGTGGCATCCGGTACGCAATCGGGGAGGAGTATAAATCTGATCCCTGAAGCTAATCGTCGCATGCGAGTGCTCCCGGCTGTTCAAGAAGATCGATTGGGCGAGGATCCCGGAACAGCAGTGTTTTTATTCAGTGCGGAAGAATTATCTTCCGAGTTCATCCGGGATTTATGCGGTCATTCACCCCTGACCAAACACTCGAGAGGTATATCGAAAATGAAAACCAGACCCAACGTCATCTGTGGCTTCGTCCTATTCTTTGCAGCGGCACTCGTCGGATGCACGTCGGATGCGCCCGACGCAGAACCGGAAATTGTACAAACCGCTGCCGAACGGTCCGTGGAACGCGGTCGCTACCTAGT
>CAZGOS010000222.1:0-5006 GCA_964527795.1 uncultured Rhodothermales bacterium
CGACGCGGCCGAACTCCTGTCCGACCGCCGGATAGGTAATAAAGCACGAAAACAGTGCTGTACAAATAACAATCGCTCGCATTGTCGTAGACATCTTGCCGCTGCTATGTAGTTGAGGGGATTCCGATAATAACTGACTTTGAATCACACGGCCTCTGCACTGGCGATTACGACGGGGTATGTCCCACTCGTGTATTGCGCAGTGGATGCGTGGGCGGAAAAACCCTAGCCTTCCGCATCACTGTAACCGTACTTGGAGTAACGTCCGTATTTCGTATAGTGCCGATAACGATACTTGTGTCCAAACGCCATCGACAAATCGAAAGCATTCAGAATGACTCCCAGCACCGTCGCTCCGACATCGGAGAAGGCTTCCATTGTATAGTCGAGTTCGCCTTCTTTCGTATGCCCGGTCCGTGCAACTACAATCGTGGCGTCGCATTTTGTCGAAAGAAGGGCTGCATCCGTGGCGGCCAGTACGGGGGGAGAGTCAAAAATGATCACGTCGAAATTATCCCGCATCTCCTGAAGAAAATGATCCATGTTATGGGAGCCGAGTAGCTCTGACGGATTCAGTATGTGACTGCTGTTTTTCAACTCAGCGGTTGACTTGCCATTCTGGACAGGTTCGCGACCATTGGAGGAATCTGCAGTTAGTACATACAGATTGTCTATAAAGGTCTTCCACTCTGCTTCACCGGCATCCACGCTGCCGGAGAGCAGTTCCCGAAGACCGGATTTGCGGTGGAGACCGAAAAGCTGGTGCAGCTTCGGCCGTCGCATATCTGCGTCAATAAGGAGCGTCTTCCTGCCGGCCTGGGCCATGACGATCGCGAGATTTGCCGCCGTAGTCGATTTGCCTTCCATAATCCCGGGACTGGAAATCAGGAACGTATGCAGGTCAGATTCCGGAAGATTGAACTGAGCGAACGTTCTCACCTGTCGATACGCTTCTGACGCAGCCGAGATCGGGTTTACCAGAGAGACGAGGCTGGTGGCCAGACGCTGCCCCTCGATCTCCACGAAAGCACGTCCATCGTGATCCTTTTCAATGAGTGGCTTCAGGTTCGGAATGACGGCGATTTCGCGGAAGCCATGCTCTCGTACCTGTTGGGGTTGGTAGATCCGATTGTCCAATTTTTCCCGAATGATCGCAAGGGCGAATCCGAGAAGAAGGCCGAGAAAAGCGCCCAGAACAAGATCCCTGACAGGCACTGGATATTCAGGACTGGTCGGAACGTACGCATTTCGAATGAGCTGGGCGTAACCGGGCTCAGATTCCTCGGCAATACGGGCTTCCTGAAGTCGTTCGACCACGTATTGATACCTGCTTTCCGCATGGAGACGAGACCGTTCATATTGGGCCAGTTCCATCGACTGTCCGGGGAGCAACTGAAGTTCTCGTTGGTATTCTGCCAGGCGCTTGTCCAAATCCGCTATCTGGGTCTCGATACCGCCGATACCTATTTGCTGTTGTGTTGCCTGCTGCCGAAGTGTAGCGAGGTAGGAAAGTCCATCCTGCCCGCCCGTCGTGGTGCCGAGCAAACTGGCTTCCTGGACGTAGAGCACCGTGAGACTGTCCACCTCGGCCTGTAGCAACCGAATACGCCTCTTAATCGGTTCAAGGACATCCCAGTCTCCCGTTCTCATCTCGGGATTGACCCGAAGAATCTGCGCCAATTCCTCATCCGCCAGGGCCAGTTGATCCTGGGTATTTTGAATTCTCTGATCCAGATTGGAGGCTGTGCGCTCAGACGTGATCCGCTGCGTAAGATTTGGATTGATATCAGCAATCTGATCTTCCAACGCCGCGAGCGAAGCTCGCTGCACCTGCAAATCAATACGCAGGCGATTTCTCTCATCTTCAACCTGATTTATCTGTGCCACGAGTTGGGTGCCGTCCTGGTCCAAACCCACTGTGCCCTCGCGCCTCAGGTACTCCCTGATATCTGCCTCGGTAAGTTGGAGTTCATTCAAACGTTCCTTCTCTCTTCCTTCCAACGATTTCCGAAGGGCGGAAAAGTAGCTGCGACTTGCTTCTTCAGTGAGACGTACATATTCCTCGGCATAAAGATTTGCAATCAGCGCCGCCTGTACGGCGTCAGCACTCGTACCTCGAATCTGAATGATATTGTCACTGCCCCGTTCGGGAAGAAACTGGGGATAACCATTGATGAGCGGTATGCCAACACTGTTATTTCCCGTCATTCCGGTAGCCATAGCCTGACCGCTCTGGTCGTCGGCATACCTGGCAAACACCCGCTGCTGTAGACGATCCGAAATCTGCAGAAGAACAATCTCTCCTGCCAGGGTTCGATCGTTGCGGGCAAACAGATTGTCAACCGATCCGGCTGCGTCCGTGACATCCATTACGACACGGGTTCCGAGATCAACCGATACATAGGCGGGCGCTTCAAATCGTGGTTCGCTCGTAAATGTATATACGGCCGCCCCGGCTACTGCGACCAAGAAGGTCGTGAGAATGACCCACTTTCTTCGGAAAAACAGATCAAGTGCCCGTTCAATCTGTTCTTTACCGCTTCGAAAGGTCTGTGCGTCATAGTACGGGTAACTCGAATAGGAGGGCTGCTGCGCACGTTGAATGGGCATCAGGGCGCGGCCGTCTGAATCGTAGACTGAAGACCGCTCATCTCGTCGCCGTAAGTAGGAACCTGACATATTTAGCTGAATCGGATGGAAAATTTCCGGTGTTTCAGAAAGATATTTCGATACGCTTCCTGATTAACACGTTTCTTGAGAGCCGGGAGCGGCGCAACATTCATACCAATCGCACGATCGTGTCCAGGGAATAGGATTGGGATTCGCATGCACTCCCCGGACCGGCTGAACATTCGAGCATATCGATCTTAATTTCAGTGAAGAAATCGCCGATCGAATAACATCTAACTTTTCGGAACGAATCATGATCCAGTCGTAGGCCAGATAGTGCCTCCCGATTTTGTAGTAGAAATTCGCAACATCGAATTTGATTTCGAATCGGGCTATATTCCAGCCAGGAAGCGCTCCAATGCACACGGCACACTTCTTGTTACAATCCCGGTTCATGGAGCGCCTGCGAGTCCGCGCATATCCATTCAGACTGGACATTTTTCGAAGGTACGGCAACATAATAAACTGCAGCACGGCGCCCTCAACACAACATGCTCATCTGGAATCTTTTCAAACCCACCTCAGGCAACCGACCGGTTGATCGTCTGGTCAGCCTGCTTTTGCTTCTGAGTCCCATGCTGGGACTTGCGTGCGGTACGGTCAATCCGCAGCGCGAGTCGCTGGCCGAATATTACTGGGAGTCACAGAATCTGCGATTCCGCGGCGGGAGCAGCGCCAAGGGTGCGGAGGCACTCCGAGACCTGGGAGTAATCTATCTTCGCACGGGACACTATCAGAGAGCATACGATGTTCTGTCCCGGTCGCTTGTACAGGACCGAAGTGATCCGAAGCGCTGGTTTTATGCAGGTCTGGCGCAGGAGCTTCTGGGACGCGAAGATGCTGCACTATCCACATATGAACGCTTCCTGTCTCTATCCTCGACGTCCATTCATACGAGAGCGATGAGAGGAAGGGCAGCCTGGCTTCAGGATGCTGCAACCCGAGACGTGCTTTATGCGGCCTCTCTGGGCAAGGATTCGCTGAGAATCGGCGAAATGGCAGTGAACCGATATGCCGTATTCCCTCTGGAGTGTGTTTCCGACACCCGTGAATACGGGGCGCTCGGAACGGGACTGAGCGACATCATCAGCAATGATCTCGAGAGCCTCAGAAACGTGGACATGATCGACCCGGATCTCGTGCGAATGGCATACGCAGCAGCTGAAGAAGCGGTGAGTCGCGCTTCAACATCTCGTCCGGTTTGGGCTGGACGGACACTGGGCGCCGCCAGAATTGTGGGCGGTTCGTGCCGCGTAGATTCCGACGAAATGATAGAAGTGGATCTTGTCCTCCGGGATCTGGTGTCGGAAGAGGTTTACTCCGTATCCGGTCGAGACCGGATACAGAATATTGCCACGCTCGAGCAGTCGCTTATCCGGGATCTTGCCACCCAACTGCGTATCTGGATTCCCGATCGAGAGGGCTATACGACTGCGACGCTTCCGACGTTCGAGGCTTTGATTTTGTACGGCAATGGTATCGTCAGCGAGGATTCCGGGGCACTCGAAGCAAGCCTGGCTGCATATGATCGAGCCCTGGCCGCTCATCCTACGTTTGTTCTGGCCGACGTGCGTCGGATTGCTGTTGAAAATAAATTATTGGCCAGATCCTCGAGCCAAAAAGACCTCGTCGACCTGGTTGTTCGACTTGAGTCGGCGGATCTACTCTCCCATAACCTGGATATGAGAATCAACCAGTTGGAACTGAACGTCGGATGGAGCCTGGTACCCAGCCAGGATACGCGAAAACTTCCACCCGGCAATATTGGGGAACTACCCACCCCACCGAGACCAGTCCGGAATTGATTGACATTTTTTAGCCCTGACTGAGCGGATTAATAATAGTATGAGCAAGTTGGCCGGTAACATAGCAGTAGCACTTTTTTGGGTCCTGATAGCGGGAACGAATACGGCTCTGGCGCAGCTACAGGACATTTCTGCCAATCCCACGTCGTTTGACTACGAGTCGGTATTTGTCGGAGAGACTCTTACGCAGGCGTTTGCGATCACGAATGTCGGCACCCAGAACTTGATTATCTCCTCATCCTCCATTCAGGGGGCCGATGCAAGTCAATTCCAGATCACGAGCGGCGGAGGCGGAGTCATCCTCGGCCCGGCCAGTACCCGGCTCATAAACGTGCGCTTCCAGCCGACGACACTCGGAGTAAAGAACGCCATTCTCAGCATCATCAGCGATGATCCGGACGAAAATCCCTTTGAAATTCCTCTCACGGGTACCGGAGTGGGACAACCGGACATCTCGGTAAGTCCGGGTATGATGTCGTTCGGAGATGTGAAGGTTGGATCGACGCGCCGACTCGATCTCATCGTCACGAA
>CAZGOS010000223.1:0-5004 GCA_964527795.1 uncultured Rhodothermales bacterium
GTTGCCTTGACTGCCACGGCACGCACGAAATTCGATCCCGTACCGATTTGTTGTCACCGACCTACCCCAGAAATATTCCGGATTTATGCGGAACGTGTCATCGCGAAGGAGAAGACGCCGCCGTTGCCTACACCGGCGATCAGGACGAGATCATCGAGAACTACGTGATGAGTATTCACGGCAAGGGACTGATTGACAGCGGCCTGATTGTGACGGCAACGTGTGTTGACTGCCACACGGCGCACCGTGAATTACCTGCCTCGGATTCTTCATCGACGGTACATGCGGGGAATATTGACTTCACGTGTGCATCCTGTCACACGGGCATTTACGAAATACTGAAATCAAGCATACACAGCCCGACTGTAACGCAGACGGACGAGAAGCTGCCCGCGTGCAACGATTGTCACTCGTCTCACCAGGTTCAGCGTGTGAGCGAAGACGCCTTCCGTCAGGACATTCTCGACCAGTGCGGGAACTGCCATTCGGAACTGACGGATCGATATTTTGAGACGTTTCACGGGAAAGTAACCAAGCTGGGCGATACGGCGACAGCCAGGTGTTACGACTGCCACGGATCGCACAACATTCTCCCAGCAAGCATTCCCGAATCCACGCTCAGCGAAGAAAATGTGGTCGAAACGTGTGCCGCCTGCCATCCAAGAGCGAATCAGCGATTTACGCAATTCCTGGCGCATGCCGACTACTACGATGGAGAAAAATATCCCAGACTCAACTTCGTGTTTCTGGCGATGACGATTTTGCTCATCTCCGTATTCTTCGTTTTCGGCATCCACACCATACTCTGGTTTCCGAGAGCTCTCTCAGAGAGGAAAAAGAATGGACGATCGCATGACCGGTGAGGAAACGGCAAAACACGCGGATGAGCGCGTTGACGTCGGGGGTATGCAAGAGCCGCCGACGGGTGAGGCGCATTACATCGAACGCTTCGATGCGTACTCACGCTTCCTGCATTTGCTGGTGATCGTCAGTTTCCTCTCACTTGCCGTAACAGGCATGATCATAAAATTCTCGAACTCGAGCGTCTTTCAATTGCTGGCCCGGATCATGGGAGGTTATGAAGTCACGGGCTTTATCCACCGCGTGAGCGCGGTAATCACGTTTCTCTATTTCGGTCTGCACATCCGAGACGTTCTTCGCCGGAAGCGACTCAGTCGATCGAGTTGGAGGGATATGCTCACGGGTGAGGATACGCTGGCTCCGCGCATCGAAGACGCCAGGGAATTTGCACAAACCATCAAGTGGTTCCTTGGAAAGGGGCCTCGGCCCAGGTACGGTCGCTGGACCTACTTCGAAAAATTCGATTACCTGGCCGTTTTCTGGGGCGTCGCCATCATTGGCGTAAGCGGCCTCGTGTTGTGGTTCCCGGTATTTTTTACTTCGATTGGCATGCCCGGATGGATGATAAATATTGCTACCATCGTGCACAGCGACGAGGCCCTGCTCGCGGTCGGTTTCATCTTCACCATCCATTTCTTCAACACCCACTTCCGGCCGGACAAATTCCCGATGGACATCGTAATCTTTACGGGAAGAATGCCGCTCAAGGAGTTCAGACATGAACGTCCGCGCGAGTACGATCTGCTCCTGAAAAATGGTCAGCTGAATGAAAGACTCGTGGATGCGCCGTCGCCCAAGCTGGTTCGAGGTGCCCGGATCTTCGGCATGGTCGCTCTGAGCATCGGAGTCGTGACCATTCTGCTCATAATCTACTCCGTCATTATTCACCTGACGTAGCCGTCAATCGCGGATCACGACTTCTCCGGTCTCCCTGATTTCCACATCCATGCCGTCTTGAATATTGGCAAACGCCTCTTGTCCGACAGCGACGACGGGAAATGAGCGACCGTACATCTGATCGGCCACGATGGACGCCAGTGCAAGAAAGGGATCAATTTCCGTGGTGATGATCCCGGCCGGTGCGACGCCGGCGCGGACGGACTCGAGTAATATGCCCGTCGTCGTACTGGAGCCACGGGTGAAAGGCAGCACCAGGATTTTTCCGGCTCCGACCCTTCCGGAGAGCGGGTGCCGGCGATCAATGATTTCGCCCGTCGCCTGATCGTACCCTCCCCAGAAACTGAGCGGTACCGAGCTCACAAGACACGGCGCGCGAGCACTACCTGCTACGATTGCATCTCCATGCATCAGGACAGCCATATCGTTTCATCCCTGATTACGCGTCCTTCTATTGCCGAACGCACACAATCCTCCAGGCGGGCATACGTCACCTCGGTGTTCAGTAGCCCGGGGGAGTAATAGGCGTATTTTGCTGAATTGGTCATCAGGCATTTGATGCGCTCGGGAAGCATAGGCGATGCGAGCGGACACGTATCAACCGTAATGCGTCCTCCGAAAGCTTCGAGAGCATGCAGCAGTCCCAGTTCACCAGCGAGCAATCGTACGGCTCGGCTGCAGGTTACCAGAAACTCCACATTCCTGTGGCGCGTGTGACCGTGCAGAAGCGGCGCGAGCTTGCGGAACTCAGCTATGGAAAAATGCGGACTGCCGAGCACAACCATGTCCAACTTGTCTCCCGATGCCGTCGATAAATGCCGGTAGGCCTCTCTGATATCCTCCATGCCGATGTCGATCGCCGAATCGGGCACAAACCCCAGAAAAGCCTCTTCCAGCGTGCTTGCCTCCGGTGTTAAACCAACCATATGATAAAGGGCCACAGCTCCGGATGAGGCGGCTCCTGCACAGACGGCCTTGTGCCGATCGTCGGTGACTTCGACGTTGATTCCCGAGATCACCGGGATACCGTCCGGTTCGATACCCCCAATTAGATGGCCGAGAACGGGGTAAAAGGAATCGTCATCCTGAAGAGCCGTCGGAATATCGACGAGTCGGAGATGAACGGTCCCACCTCGATTCTCGGCAAGATGCAAACCCGTCTCGGGAACGCGACCCGTAATCGCAGCGCATATATCGAGAAGGTCCGGATAACGCTCGGTGCGCGCGCCGATGACCGAATTAAAGAAACAGATGGCGTTGGACTCGCCCGCGGCGATCTGTTGACCGAAAACGGGTCGGTGTTCCGTTTGATACGGAGCACACGTCCATGTCGGAATGCAACCCATGCGCTCGTAGGCTACCATCTGCCGCCTGGCGTTCTCTGCAATGTCGGCTGGAACGGCCCACTCGGTCCAACCGTGTTCGTCAACTCCGCTGACGTTCAGCGTAGACGGAACGATGACCTGCGCGCCCAGCCCTGCCAGTCGCTCGGCATACTCCATGGTTGCGATGCCCATGTAAATAGACGAATCGATATGGGCGGCTGAAATATCCATGAGATTGACGGCGCCGTACACGTCGGCCATGCGAACCAGAATGGACATGGCCATTTTCGGGCCTGCACCCCGTTCGCCATGCAACATTTCAAGATCCGCGGGCGAGAGGTTTACCGGCATGGATGGATTTCTTCTACGGGCAACTGCATGGGAACGTAGCACGTCATTTCTGAGCACTGAGACTCCATCTGGCCAGTAGCCTTGTTCTCGGGTCGACGACGATATGATCCGGACGTTGTTCGAGTTGCACGGTCAAGGTCGCCGTAGACCCCGTAGAGGACACAACCGTCTCGATTCCGGGGGTGGCGGACTCACCGGAATGGATACCCAGTTCAACCGGAAATTCGAACACAAACCCGTCGGTCTGCACCTGATCAATCGTCACGGAAAATGTTTTTGCAGCATCGTCGTAGGACCAGGAGACATCGAGTACAGGAAATCCTCCCTGATACAACCACTGCAGAAAGAACTGCTCAAGATCCTGCCCGGAGGCCTCTTCCATGATGCGTCGAAAATCATTTGTGGAAGCACTTCCGTTGAAGTAGGTCCTGTAGTAGGTCTGAATTCCGTTTTGAAAAGCCGCCTCACCCATGGCCATGCGCAGCATATGCAGCGTCCATGCACCTTTCTGGTACGTGTGGCTGGACGTCACCTGACGCATGTCCGAAAGATTGTCGTGCACGATGCGGTAATTGGGGTGCTCTTCGTAATACGAATGCACTCGATCCCGGGCTTGCTGAAGACCTTCCGTGTAATCATCATGACCGTAAGCGTGCTCTCGAAAGAGCAGCGTAAAGAACGTCGCGAAACCTTCGCTCAGCCAGACATCGTCCCAATCATATTCCGTTACGGCGTTTCCAAACCACTGGTGGGCGATCTCGTGGATGACCACGTTGCGCCAACGTTTACTGCGATCGCCCGTCACGGAATTGTCACTGTAGAAAATGGCGGATGCCCCCTCCATTCCACCACCGACACTGTTGGACTGGATATTGGCAAGTTTCTCATAGGCATAAGGACCTACATAGTCCGAATAAAACTCGAGAACGTGTTTGCTCGGTATCGCGAAATCATAGAAGCCCGGATCCCGGTCCTGGCGATATACCCATGTTTGAATTTCTTTTCCGTCAAATTCGTCCACGCGCTGAACGGCAAATTCGGCCACGCCAAGCACGAATAACCAGGGAGCGATGGGCACGGATTGTTTCCAGTGGGTACGTCTCATTCCGTCCTCGATATCGCTCTCCTCGACCTTCAATCCATTTGAAACGACCTGATAGTGAGACGGCGCAGTCACAATAAACTCGCACGTTGCCTTGTCGTACGGGTGGTCGATCGTCGGCAACCAGTTCCTGGCACGGTTGGGCCAGTTATCACTGAAAAAAGTCCTGTCGCCGTATTTGTTCGGCCCGATTTCCAACCCCGTAGATGGAATGCCGCTGTATGAAACACGAATCTGCAACAGACCTCCGGCTTTGGACTCTTCAGGAAATGTGACATAGAGTTCATCGTCTGCGTGGGTGTAGGCAAGCTGCCGATCTCCTGCCCATACGCCGTGAACCGCCATACCCTTACCGTCGAGCGCATCGGATCGATTAATCAGATCCAGACGTACTTCGCGTAACCCATCCTTCTTAAATCTCATGTCGATGGTCGCCACGCCCTCGATTGCATCCACCTCATCACTCAG
>CAZGOS010000224.1:0-4988 GCA_964527795.1 uncultured Rhodothermales bacterium
GATCTGTTGCTGTATCTGGCGCGCAATCCGGATCGCCCTTTTACCCGGCTTCAGCTCCTGGACAAAATCTGGAATATTCAGTACGAAGGATACGATCGAACCGTAGATTCGCACGTTCAGCGGCTCCGGGCGAAAATTGAAGTCGACCCCGGAAATCCACGGTTTATTCGGACCGTGTGGGGTGTTGGATACAAGTTTCAGACTGAACCTGACGATTAATGGCGCGAGAGCGATTTCGAGGTCGACATTCTGTTTTCTGGCGCGTCGCTGCGGTTCTGGTGACGGTACAGTTGGCAACAGGCATGCTGGCCATTGGTTTTTCGGCATATCTGGCTTCAGATCGGAGTGCCGATCTTGCAGAAAACAGTCTGCGCGTTCGCATGGATGCGCTTGCGGAAGAAATCGAAAGAAGTGGAACTCCGCTGCTGACCGGTCTGGAAAATCTTCCAGATCCGCTGTTGTCCAATCTGTCGTATCGTTTCCCGGATCCGCTCGTCCTGGCAGATACGACCGGAAGGATCGTGCACATGCTGTACCCGGTGGCAGATGCCTTCTCTATGACGGTGGCGGATTCGGCGACCATTCCGGTAATTCCGCCGACGTTCCGAGGGGCTATCGATTCCGGAGAAATCGTCATCGATCGTTCATCGGAGTTGCTGGCAGGCGGATGGGCCGCCGCTCCGCTTTATGACGCAACCGGCATTCTGCTCGGAGGATATGTGATCCAACCACTCGAACGCACAATTGCACGCGAACTGGCGCCGACCAGGGATGCGTTCCGCACGGCGCTTTTGTCGGTCGTTCTGGTTTCCGTCCTGATTGCCGTCATGTTGGCCGGTGTGTTTACGTGGTGGCTGGTTAAACCGCTTCGACGCATCGCCGCAAGAGTGATCGAAATTGGAGCTGGAGAATACGACGTGCGTGTAGAGGTTCGGGGAACGGATGAGATTGCACGGTTAGGCGAGACCGTCAATCGAATGGCCTGCCAGGTGTCCGAAAGCATCGAGGCTCTCAAAACAACCGACCGCATGAGAAGAGAGCTTGTTGCGAATGTCGGACACGATCTGAGGACGCCCCTCGCGGCGCTCCGTGGATACATCGAGGAAGGGCTTCGTTTTCACGAGGAAGGCAGGACGGATGCGGCGCGCGGTGCAATTGGGTCCGCGAGTCGACAGGCTGACTACCTGCATCATCTCGTCGACGACCTTTTCGAACTCAGTCTGTTGGAAAATCCGTCGCCGCAGCTTCGAAGCGAGCCCGTCCCGATATCAGAACTGTTAAATGAAGCAGCGCGCAGCCATGCCGGGCGCATGGCAGCCGGAGGAATTGAATTCCTCGTCGACATTCCAGCGTCACTTCCCATCATTCAAGCAGATGGTGTGCGCCTTATGCGTTTGTTTGACAACCTGCTCTCAAATGCGCTCAGACATACGCCTGAAGGAGGGCGCATCCTGCTGACTGCAAGCGTGGAGAAGCCGCTTGTGCAGATCGAAGTCGAAGACTCAGGCGAAGGCATGGATTCCGCGTCTTTGTCACGCATTTTCGATCGCTACTATCGTGGAGAAGCGTCTCGTACCCGAGACGAACACGGAACCGGACTGGGACTGGCAATAAGTCGGGCGGTAGCCGAATTACACGGCGGAACGCTGGAGGTTACGAGTGAACTCGGACGGGGCACGACGATGACTCTTCGCCTTCCGTGGCAGGAAAGGGAGGAAGGCGAATAAGAAAGCCCGGCCACATATTGTTCAGAAATTGTTCAGAAATTGTTCAGAAATTGTTCAGAAATTGTTCAGAAATTGCTCAGAAATTTTTCAGAACCTGTTCAGCAGAGTTCATCAGAAATGCTGTTTGAACATGTGGCCGGACCTTCTCTCGTCATGCCGATTTCTAACGGAACCGGGATGATTTCCAAGGGAAACCATCCCGGTTCCGAGGGAGTCAGGAAATTTTGATCTTGCGCGGTTTGCTCTCTTCTGCTTTCGGAAGGCGAAGCGAGAGCACCCCGTTCGAATAATTTGCTTCGATCTTCTTGTCGTCGATCGCCGATGGGACCGCGAACGAACGATAAAAGTGGCCCGTAAACCGTTCCATACGAACGACGTCATCGTTCTCCTCGAGCTCACGGGAATTTCTCTCACCACTTACGGCCAGCACTCCGTCGTGCAGGTTGACGTGGATGTCATCCTTCACAACACCTGGAATATCGAATTCGAACAGGAATGCTTCTTCCGTTTCGACGACGTCAATTCTAGGAGCCCATGAGGCCGTCTGATCAGGTATGTCGGCAAGTCCCAGATTCGGAAGAAAATTCGAGAACACGCGATCGAATTCGCGCTGCATGCGGTTTAGATCGGCTCGCGGCGAAAAGCGGACAATCTTAGTCATTGATGTTACCTCCATTAATCGATTCTATGCTTCGGAATCGTGCCTCAGACGAGGCGCGGGGAAAGTCATTCTTTCGGTCAGGAGCGACTACAAGCCACGTGCCAACGAAGATAATCTGCCATTAAGACAAGCCCCATGTGCCAGAAATGCACAGTATTGCAGATTCACTGAAAGATTGGCGGAGTGCGAAGTCGGCCGAAATGTCAACTCGACCGGGCGCTCTGACCGCATGGCAGAGCACGTTCTATAAAATGCGCACTTTTCCGATCGAAAGTAAGAACCGGTTAACGCGCGGGCAGCACACGCCCGGTGGCTTCGCCAAATCCGATTCGGTATTCCGAAGCCTGTGCCCAGCCTTTCATCACGACTTGATCACCATCCTCAATGAACTTCCGCTCTTCTCCGGTTGCCAATACCACAGGTTGCGTGCCGCGCCACGAGAGCTCGAGCATGGAGCCATAGCTATCGGGCTCCGCGCCGCTGATCGTACCCGAAGCCAACAGGTCTCCCGGTCGCACGTTGCAGCCATTCACGGTATGGTGAGCCAACTGCTGAGCCGCAGTCCAGTACAGGTATTTAAAATTGGAACGACAGACTGTTGAGGGTGCTTCTGCTGAAGCAGGTTGCACACCCACTTCCAGATGAATGTCGAAAGCACCGCACGTGGGCGTGCACAGGTACTGAAGTGGAGCCGGATCCTGGTCAGGACCGGCGCACCGGAAGGGCTCAAGGGCATCCAGCGTAACGATCCATGGAGAAATTGTTGTCGCAAAACTTTTTCCAAGAAAGGGACCCAGAGGAACGTACTCCCATTTTTGAATGTCACGGGCGCTCCAGTCGTTTACGAGTGCGAATCCAAAAATGTGTTCTTCCGCCGTTTCGATCGGAATGGGCACTCCGAGCATATTTCCCGGCCCGATGAAAAAGCCCATCTCCAGTTCGAAGTCGACGAGTCGCGAGGGACCGTGCACCGGATCCCCGTCGCCCGGTTTGAGCTGTCCGCTGGGGCGAAGTATATCCGTCCCTGATACGATAATGGAACTGGCCCGCCCGTGATATCCGACTGGAAGATGAAGCCAGTTCGGCATCAGAGCATTTTCCTTTCCGCGAAACATGGTGCCGACGTTCGTCGCATGTTCACGGGAAGAATAGAAATCCGTATAGTCTCCAATGTTCGCTGGAAGCTGCATTTGCACCAGGGACTGTTCATGCAGAAGCTTCGATTTCAGTTCTCCATTGTCCCTCAGTTCTGGAGATCCGGCGGACAAAAGATCCTGTAGACGCTGTCTTACAGTGCGCCAGGACGAGCGTCCGGCTGCCATGAAGGTATTCAGGTCCGCGCAGTCAAAAACCGGCTGATCAAGGCCGGTCAGGCCTTCAGCTTCCGCTGCGGCCAGATCGAGCACATAGTCTCCTATGGCCACGCCGGGGCGGGGCGCGGCCGCAGAAGAGGGTTTGAAGACGCAAAACGGTAGATTCTGAATGGGGAAGTCGTGGTCAGGCGGGACCTCGATGAAAGAGCGAAGTGATTCTGGAGAAGTCATATGGTATCTGAAATCAGGAATTGGATGAATGTGTCAACGTTTTTCGATCTGCCCGGCAGAGAGCCAGTTCAATTCCAGCAGGTCCTCCCTCGGTTCATCGAAACTGCAGCTGCCTATGGATGAAGCGAGTGTGTTTCTGACGTGCCGGAGTTCATCGGTGGTTGCAGAGTAGTCGCGCCACGCTATACCGGACGCCGAGAATATAAACGCGGCAGCATCCACTTCGTCGATGAGCATTCGTAAAGTCTGCTGGTCAAGGTGATGTACACGATGCAGAGCAGCTGCGAAAAACACGTTCAGAAATCCGTGCACCTTAACGCCGGCATGCTCGTGCCACGTTCGTACAGGGTGATGCAGTCCGGCCGTAGCTTTGAACGGCACGCCGGATCGCACAACGTGATCCAGGAAGGCTGCAATCTGATCGCTTTGCGGATAGTCGCTCGTCTGCATACCGCCGCAGCGAAGCTTGAGCGCAAATTGTAGACCATGTGATTGGAACCGTTGAAGTACCGACACGGCGTTTCCGATCGACGACGCAAACTCATCGTCGCGTACGATTTCCAGGAAAACGGTCTTGACGAAGCTTGTCACCGGAGCGAGAGCCTGTGCAATTCCATGCACTCTGCGCTCAAAAGTATCGGGCGACTCCGCCGCCCCAGCCGGTAGTCTAATCTCCATCATTTCCACGGACACCAGGTCGCCATGCCGTGTGGCAAAACGGCGAATCCGAAGCGCGTCGTCCGAAAGATTTGATAGCAGAGCTACATGATCCGTTCCCGTAGTGCCGAGTACGCTCAGACGAAAAGGAGAGTCCGTATTAAAGATATTCTCGAAGTTCTCAAGTTCATCAAGGTGAGGCACCGCGCACACAAAGGGTCCGAGCATCCACTGGTCCGCACCCTTGCAGTATGCGGCGTATTCGGCCACGGCCTGTTTTAGCGGAAGAGACGCAGGAGGGTACAGACCTGCATAGTCAAAAAGACCGTTCAGAAATACACGGACAGAATCCGATCTCGGAATATTTGCTCTTTCCAACAATATTTTCTTCTAATTCGT
>CAZGOS010000225.1:0-4979 GCA_964527795.1 uncultured Rhodothermales bacterium
CGGTGAGGACCATCCGAGCGTAGCGATCCGCCGCTCAAACCTCGCCTCGGTGCTTTATGACCTGGGAGATCCATAAATGGCAGCCCAATTAAAGATACAAGTCTTTGAGCGACCCAAATATTCTCTTGGAGCTGCCCAACTGCAGATCCCTCATCAGGGGGTAATTTCAGGTCTTCGTTGCGGAGGATTGGAAAGGTCACTCTTTCTTTGCGTTTGTGATAAAGGGAGTGTTTGGTTGGGGGATAAGAGCGGCCGTATTCTTGGTCAGATGAGCTTGGTCGTTAAACTGCTACTTATCATGGATGGTCTATGGCTTTTTCAGTTCTCATAGCTTGCAACTAATACCCACTCGCACTTTTTCTGGGTCATATTTTTGGGCGCATATAGGGAAAGACCTCTGAACAAAAGAAAAGCCCTCCCCGCAATCCCCTGCCTCGCAGGGAGTTACAGAAAGGGCTTGACTTTGTACCGCGTACGGGATTTGAACCCGTGTTACCGGCGTGAGAGGCCGGCGTCCTGGACCCCTAGACGAACGCGGCATTTCTGCGCTGTCATTTCTACAAAACATTTTCGAGCGAACTACAAACGCTCAGAGCATCTCGCTGTTTCTCAGTCAAATTCCAAGAATGCTTGAAAGAAATTCGACCGTGCGGTCGAGGCTGCCCGTCATCGTGAGTGGATTGTGCTGCCCTCCTTCGTAAATGTACGATTCAAATGACGGAGCGCCGCGCCCGGCGGATTGCATGGCCGCGATCAAGCGTTCGGCCTGCGAGACCGGAACGATCAGATCGTCCGTACCGTGATGGATCTGCAAATCAGGCAGACGATCCACGAAGAGGACGGGCGATCGTCGAATGAGCTCCGTTCGGACTTCATCGATGGTCAAGTCGCCGTTCTTCACGGGTTGAATAAAGTTTTCGTTCAGGAATACCAGGCCCGGCAAATCCCTCGGAGAACCCAAAAGCGCTTCTTCTACGACGTCCTGAACGAACGGTGCAAGAAAATCCGTTGGCCCGAAGAACTCGATGATCGAATCGATGCGCGGATCGCGAATGCCCATCAGCAGGGCGACCCCCGCCCCGCGACTGAACCCTATTACTGCAATCCGATCCATGTCGGCAGCCGCCGTTACGCCAGGCGTTGCGCTCAGAAGCGCCAGCGCGTCGTCTACGTCATAATCCCAGGGACTCGGTGGCCCCTCGGATGTCCAGGTATTTCCCTGAAAACGAATCGACTCCGATCGAAAAGAAGGCACAACGTATACGAAGTCGTTGGCGATCTCATCGAACAACGACAGCACAAAGAGGAGTTCATTGTCGATGCTCACCCCGCCGTCTCCGCCGTGCGAGTACACTAAAACCGGAAGCGATTCGGGAGAAGCGCCATCGGGCGCCAGAATGGCCCCCATGTGCCGAACGCCCCCGACATCGTGAGAAACGATGGTTAGCGTCGACACCGAAATCCTGAACCGGGCTTCGGTGCGAACGTCCACGGCTGCCGTCGAGCGCTTTGCCCAATCAGATTCCACGGCGAAAATCTCGTCAAGACCAGGCGGGCGGAACAGATCTACGAAGGAGACCCCGGCAACTTCACGATCACCCTCGATCGACGAATAGAGTTCGCAGCCTGAGGCAGTGGCGAAAAAAATCACTGTAACCAGCAGCAGATGCCTGTTACCAAGTCTCAAAGGACTTTTTCCTGAATGTTTACGCAGTCTTCGCAATGCTTATTTAGATTTAGTCTAAATTAGAATAAGAGCGATACCGACCCAGAATCGGCTCCGTACCCAAAATGAATCAATCGTAGCGAGGAGGACACGCCTTTTGTCAACCACCCGATCGGTTAGAAATGCGAACTCCCGGACGTTTTCGTAACCACGCACTCTCGATCATTCTTTTAGCTCTTCTCTCACACGCGTCTTTCGGACAGGCGCGAACGGGCGCTGTCGGCGGTGCTGTACTCGGTTCCGATACAGGTGATCCGCTGCCCGGCGTCGAAATCTATTTCCCGAAGCTGTTCGTCGGGACGACGACGGCTGAAAACGGGTCATTCACGCTCGGCGGCCTCCCGCTCGGCGAACACTCGCTGGAAGCCCGTTACATAGGTTTTGAAACGGCTCGCCTGACTGTCAGTATTCGAGACAAGATCAGAGAAAAGCTCACGATCTTGCTGGATCCGTCGGTCGTCGAGATTCAGGAAATCCTCGTCGAAGATATGAGCATGATCGGTGGGCCCATTGCCAGTCAGACGCTACCGGGATCCGCACATCGCCTCTCGCCGCGCGCACTGGCAAAATTTCAGCACTCGGACGTAAACCGGGTTCTGCGAGAAGTACCCGGACTGAACATTGTTGAAGAAGACGGTTACGGGCTGCGTCCCAATATCGGTATTCGAGGCACGGGCGCCGAGCGAAGTTCTAAAATCTCGCTCATGGAGGACGGCGTTCTGATCGCACCGGCGCCGTATTCGGCCCCTGCCGCCTACTACTTCCCCACGATCGGAAGAATGAGCGGTGTTGAGGTTCGCAAAGGATCCAGTCAGATTAAATACGGTCCGTATACGACGGGTGGCGCAATAAATCTCCTCTCAATCGAAATCCCCGATTCGTTCAGTGGCCGGTTTAAAACGATGACGGGCAGCGACGACAGTCATATTCTGCACACCAGCTTCGGGAGCGGTTTCCGAAACGGCGGATTTGTCTTCGAAACCTATCAGGCGAAAACGGATGGATTCAAGCGTCTTGATTCCGGCGGCGGTACCGGTTTTGACAAGAAGGATTATCTGGCAAAAGCCCGGCTGAATACGAACGTGTCTGCACCGGTCTACCAGGCGGTTGAGCTCAAATTCTCCCGGACTACGGAAACTTCAGACGAAACCTATCTGGGGCTGACCCAGGCCGATTTCGATCGCGATCCACTGCGTCGCTACGCCGGGTCCCGGATGGATGAATTCACTGCAACGCATGGGCAGTGGGTTTTGAGATATGTCGTTCGACCTTCGGACTGGCTGCGTTTATCCTCGTTCGTCTATCGAAATACGTTCGAGAGGAACTGGTACAAATTGGACAATGTGAGCGCGGGCAATGCCGGTGGTTCGGTAAGCATCTCGAACCTGCTCTCGAATCCGAATGAGTATGCGGAAGAATACGATGTGATCACGGGCAGCACCGCCTCCCCGGATAACGTTCTCAACCTCAAGGCCAACAACCGAGCCTACCTGTCGCGCGGAATGCAGACTTCGGCGGATGTGACCTACCGGGCACTCGGACGCGAACAGCAGCTTGAACTGGGACTGAGAATTCATTATGACGAAATGGATCGTTTCCAGTGGGTGGACGCCTACACCATGAACGACGGAATCATGGAGCTTGTGCGGGCCGGCACGCCCGGTACGGACAGCAACCGCATCGAATCAGCCTATGCCGTTTCCGGATTTGCCCAGCACCGGATCCAGATGGGCCGGTTTGTCATGATGCCCGGCCTGCGCTACGAACACATCGATCAGAAACGAAAAGATTATGGCAGGAGCGATCCGGAGAGAAGCGGTTCGTCGCTTTCGCGGCGAGAAAACACTGTTGATGTGCTGATTCCCGGAATCGGGATTTCCTATCAGGCTACTGAGCGACTGACGGTCTTTGGCGGGATTCACAGAGGATTTTCGCCGCCCGGATCGAAGGAAAATACGCGCCCGGAAAAGAGCGTTAATTACGAACTGGGTGCACGAATCAACACGGGCATTCTGCGTGCCGACGCAACCGCCTTCTTTAACGATTTCAGCAATCTGCTCGGAGCAGACCTCGCAGCGAGCGGTGGTCTGGGCACGACCGACCAGTTCAACGGAGGTGAGGTCGCCGTTTCAGGTGTCGAATTCTCCCTCTCGTATAATCTTGGACGCCGGACGGGTTGGCAATTCTCGATTCCGATCACGGCCACGTACACCATCACCTCGGCCGTTTTTCAGAGTGCTTTCGTGAGCGCGTTCGAAGCGTGGGGCACGGTATCGAAAGGCGATCGCCTTCCGTATGTGCCGAATCACCAGGCCTCTCTGAGTATCGGCCTCGAAGGAAAAAAGTTCGACGTGACGCTTGGTCTCTCGTACGCGAGTTCGATGCGCACAGCGGCGGGTAAAGGGAACCCTTCTCTGAATGAGCGCACGGACGAGTATTTTGTTGTGGATTTCGCGGGCAGCTACACCATCTGGAGAAATACCAGGGTTTTCGCAACCGTTCGAAACCTCACCGACGCCGTGTATATCGTTGCGCGAAGACCCGCAGGATTACGACCCGGACTTCCCAGGACAGCACTCGTTGGAATTTCAGCATCCTTCTGACATGTGCGTCGATCTGATCTTGAATCGGCTACGGGTTCTTCGACGTAGAAACCACGCTAACGGCAACCCGTTGTAAATAGTCACCTGTTGGCCGAGATCTGACATGAGCGATCTTATTTATCTCGACTATAACGCGACGACTCCCGTCGATCCGGGCGTTGTGGATCGAATGATACCGTATTTCCTCACTGAGTACGGAAATCCGTCGAATACGAGTCATCGCTATGGCTGGACGGCGGACGAAGCCACCGTCATCGCGCGCGAACAATTGGCCGCATTGATCGGTGCAACGCCTGAAGAGATTGTTTTTACAGGCGGAGCGACCGAAGCCGTGAATATGGCCATCAAAGGCATCGCCCGCACCCGTTCATCGAAGGGCAGACACCTTATAACATGTGCCACAGAGCACGCCGCCGTGCTTGAGTCGTGTCGAAGTCTGCAGGCCGACGGATACGAGGTCACCGTTCTTCCGGTCGATACGAATGGTGTACTCACCGCCGAGGCGGTCTCGCGTGCCCTGCGAGACGACACGATACTCGTAGCCGTGATGTGGGCGAACAACGAGACGGGGGGGCTCCACACCATACGGTAAAAGATTCGAGCTGTTGCGGAAGACAGGGCACTTCTTCTCACTGTCGGCACTCAGGCGG
>CAZGOS010000226.1:0-4861 GCA_964527795.1 uncultured Rhodothermales bacterium
TTTATTCCAGGAATGAAGTTTCTATATTATTATTATTATTAGGTTTAAAGATAACGTTTTATGGTTGGATATCACTGGGGTTTTTGGTCTGAAAATCGTATCTTTTTGAGACCCACGGTCTCTCATATTTGCACACTTTTTTTGACCCTTCTCGCAGGCTCATCGATACCGCTGGAACAGACGGTTTCCGGACTTCCCGGCGCTGCCTGATTGTTCTCGTTTTAGTATTTCATGGAAAAGGATAGCGACCGGATTATTCCTATCAACATAGAGGAGGAAATGAAGTCCTCCTACATCGATTATTCGATGTCGGTCATAGTCGGGCGGGCTCTGCCGGATGTACGGGACGGACTCAAACCTGTCCATCGACGCGTGCTCTACGGCATGAGTCAGTTGAGTCTGAACGCTGGAAGTCCGTACAAAAAAAGCGCCCGTATCGTCGGAGAGGTTCTCGGTAAATACCACCCTCACGGAGACACCGCGGTGTACGATACTATGGTTCGCATGGCACAGGATTTTTCCATGCGATATCCGCTCATCGATGGTCAGGGCAATTTCGGTTCTGTCGATGGAGACTCCGCGGCGGCCATGCGGTACACCGAAGCCAGAATGACACGGCTCTCGGAAGAGATTCTTACTGATCTGGCCAAAGATACGGTAGACTTCCGGGAAAACTTCGACGGCTCACTGGAGGAGCCTGAGGTATTGCCGGCTGCGGTACCGAATCTTCTTATCAACGGCTCGGATGGTATCGCGGTCGGAATGGCCACGAAGATTCCGCCTCACAATATTCGTGAGATCATCACCGGAGTTGTCGCCTATATCGACAACAGGGACATTGGTATTAATGAACTGATCGAATACGTTCCGGCGCCGGATTTCCCGACCGGCGGCATCATCTACGGTCACAGCGGTGTGCGTGAGGCGTACCACACGGGACGAGGTCGGGTCGTGATGCGGGGCAAAATGGAAGAGGAGGAGATCCGCGCCGGACGACTGGCTCTCATCGTCACTGAGATCCCGTATCAGGTCAACAAGAGTGCACTACTGGAGAAAATTGCCGGCCTGGCACGCGACAAGAAAATCGACGGTATTTCAGACCTGCGTGACGAAAGCGACCGGGATGGAATGCGCATCGTGATCGAATTGAAGAAGGATGCCGTTCCGCTTGTTGTCGAGAACCAGCTTTACAAGTACACCCAGCTGCAGTGGACGTTTGGTGTGAATATGGTAGCCCTGGTAAATGGGCGGCCACGAACGCTGAATCTGAAAGACATGATCCTCCATTATGTGGATCATCGGCACACGGTTGTTCAGCGGCGCACGGCGTTTGAACTTCGTAAGGCTGAAGAACGCGCGCACGTTCTGGAAGGGCTGGTAATCGCCCTTGACCATCTCGATGCGGTCATCACGATCATCAGGAACTCCCCCGATACGGAAACGGCGCAGGAAAATCTGATGGAGGGCGTATTACCCTCTCACTTGACCAGGCAGCAGCTTGAGCGCATCGAGCTTCCAACGGACGGAAAATCGATGTTTTCGCTCACGGAAATTCAAGCAAAGGCCATTTTGGATTTGCGCCTCAGTCGGCTTACCGGGCTCGAGCGACAGAAAATTGAAGAGGAATACGACAACGTCCGGGGAGAAATCAAGCGCCTCAAAGCGATTCTTCAGGACAAGTCGCGCCGAATGCAGATCATCAAGGACGAGCTCCTGGCGATGCGCGACAAATATGATGACGAGCGCAGAACAGCGATCGACTATACGGGCGGCGGCGACTTCATCATCGAAGATTTGATAGACGATGAGCAGGTCGTCGTGACCGTCTCGCGACAGGGACTGATCAAACGCACCATCACGTCCGAATACCGCCAGCAGGGCCGCGGAGGCATAGGCATGCGCGGCAGCGGCATGCGTGATGAGGACTATGTGGAACATCTGTTCGTTTCGAACAACCACGACTATCTGCTCTTCTTCACCGATCGTGGGCAGTGTTACTGGTTGCGCGTGTACCAGATTCCGGAGGGTGGGCGAACCAGTAAGGGACGCTCCATCAGGAATCTGATCCAGATCGCGCCGGAAGATCGTGTACGGGCCGTACTCGACATCAGTAAGTCAAATTTCGAGAATGTCGACTTTCTCGACTCTCATTATGTTTTAATGGCCACTCGGCGCGGCCAGGTCAAAAAGACGAAACTCGAAGCGTTTTCAAGGCCGAGAGTCGACGGCATCATCGCGATTAAGAATGATGAAGGCGACGATCTTATCCAGGCCCACATGACGGATGGAAATGCCAACGTGCTTCTTGGAGCGTCCAACGGCAAGGCTATTCGATTTCGTGAGAGAGATGCGCGGCCGATGGGACGTAATACTCGTGGTGTGAGAGGCATTTCATTGTCAAAAGATGAGCACGTCGTCGGCATGGTTGTCATGAACGGCGGAGACAGAGAGGTGCTGGCGATCAGCGCCAACGGCTACGGCAAACGATCCAAAATCGATGACTACAGGACACAGGCCCGTGGTGGTAAGGGAATTATCACGATGAAGACAACACCGAGAACGGGTCCCATGGTCTCGATCAAAGGCGTTCTGGATTCGGACGACCTGATGATTTCCACGGAAAACGGCATCATGATCCGATTCAATATAGGTGACGTTCGTTCCATGGGCAGGAACACGCAGGGTGTGCGCGTCATTAATCTCAAAGATGACGATGCCATCGCAGACGTCACCCGCGTCATCCTCGGTGAGGATAACGGCCGGGACACAGGTCCGGACACACTTCCGGACACACTTCCGGACACACTTCCGGACACACTTCCGGAAAATACAGCACCGCAGGATTCCTGATCTTCACCCCAGACCTGACACACGGAATCTCCCATACAAGGTCAGGCCCTGATTAGAATATCCGTTTAATCTCCGGAGAACCTTATGCACGCCATGAAAAAGACCGGTGTAGCTGTTTTGCTTCTGATACTGATGAGTCCGATAGTTTCGAATGCTCAGGACCTGTCGTCGCCGAAGGCCATTTTCGAAGCGAATATCGACGCAACGGGAGGCAGCGCCTGGCACGATGTCAAAACCATGCACAGTGTCATGGAGATGGTGATGGAAATGGAAATGGCCACGATGATTATGACGATGGAGTCGTGGATTATCAGGCCCGACTATTTGGTCACCAAAATTAAGATGCTTGAAGGCCCTCCCGGAATGCCGGACGGAGCCGGCAATAGCACCGTTTACATTACACCGGAGGAAAGTTGGATCGACGGTTTCCAGGGAAGACAGGAAGTCTCGTCGCTACCGGCAGTACAGAGGGATCAAATGAGAGCCGGTATGTACGCCAAAGAGGAATTGGGCCTGCTCGAACGGCCCGATTCCGTATTTACGCTGATCGAGTCAAAAGAACTCGATGGGTCCATGGCCTACGTGGTCGAAGTAAAGGGCGAATCTACGACGCGTCGTTTCTATGATCATGATTCACTGCTACTGATCGGCGTTGAAGCCAGTTCACCCCTGGGAGGCATGATGATGACAACAATCTCAGACTACAGGACCATAGAGGGCATTAAATTCGCACATTCCACTGAAACAGATCTGAGTGGCATGGGCACGCAGACGATGACCGTCAAGCGCGTCATGATCAACGTCGATATCACACCGGAAAAGCTCGCCGAGATGGTGAAGTAGCCGCCCCGGAAACGATGCGATCAGGATTACGCCTGTTCTTCGTGTCTGATACACCCTGACAGGATATCCAGAGCCTGATCCACGTCACCGTTCGTCGTAACGAGCGGCGAGCGGAATCGAATGGACCTCATGCCGCAGCCCAGCATGACGAGTCCTTCCTGGAAACAACGTTTCAACACCCTGTCGCGAAATTCCACGCTCGGAAGATCGGCGGCGCAAAAAAGGCCGCGCCCACGCGCATTCGACACCGAGGCATGTTTTGCCTGCAGATCACCGAGACGGGTCAACAAGTATGCTCCGACGGATGCGGCATTGTTAACGAGGCCATCTTCTTCGATAATCTCCAGGATACGGTCAAATCGTACCATATCGGCAAGATTTCCGCCCCAGGTCGAGTTGATCCGGCTGCCCTCCCGAAAGACGTGGTTATCTACTTCGTCCAGCCTGGGACCCGCCATCATTCCGCAGACCTGCGTTTTCTTCCCGAAACATAGAAGATCGGATTCGACACCCAATGCTTCCTGCGCCCAGAAAGCACCGGTCATGCCAACTCCTGTCTGCACTTCGTCGAAAATCAGGAGCGCGTCGTTTTCGTGCGCCAGATCCTTCAGTGCCTGGAGAAATTCCGGCCGGAAATGATTATCACCTCCTTCGCCCTGAATCGGTTCGATGATGACACAGGCAATGTCGTCTTTTCGCTCCAGAAAATGGCCTCTGGCCTCTTCAAGCGCCGCTTCTTCTCGATGCATTATGTCCTCAAGGTGTTCCTCGACCGGAAACACCATCTTCGGATTGGAAATACGCGGCCAGTCGAACATCGGATAGTGCTTGATCTTCCTCGGATCGGCTGTATTCGTCAGCGAAAGCGTATATCCCGTACGACCGTGAAACGACTCCCTGAAGTGAAGTACCTGGTGCCCGATTTCGCGCTCATAACCCTTCTGGAAATTCTTCCTGACCTTCCAGTCGAAAGCTGCCTTCAGTGCATTTTCGACGGCCAACGCGCCGCCGGAAATAAAGAAAACGTATTTGAGGTAATCCGGCATTGCGATCCTCGAAAACGTATTCAGAAAGCGGGCCATATGCGCTGTGCGCACATCGGAATTTGTAATCTTGTTCAGCGAAGCGTCCGTCAGGCGTTCCAGGAAATCCTCATCCTGTCGCATTT
>CAZGOS010000227.1:0-4836 GCA_964527795.1 uncultured Rhodothermales bacterium
GACGCGTTTTCTCATTCGCTACCATCGTTTCAATCGAGGCGACCACCTTAGCCATGTCCCGCGAGCGCATTGTGCGGTCCTATCTTCGTCCCGACGTGGGGTCCGATCGTTCGAAGGTGAGATCCTCGATCGAGATCTGCAAACGATGACGATCAAATGACAGGCGTTCGTATCGCTCCTGCGCACCGCTTCCTGGAGGATTTCTGCGATGCATTTCCCCGTCGAAAAGCTCCAGCTCGATGGATAATCCGTCGGCGGTCGATTCCAGAAATCCTCTCTTGGCCGTAATATCAGAGCGAAAACGTTGTCCGTCGGTATAATCGAAAATCGTAATGTCATATAGTTCGTTGGGATTATCCACCGCTACATCTCGCACCAGGATGCGGTACTGGTCGATTCCGTCGTAGAAGACGCCGGGTTTCAAATCGAATCCAGGTTTGGCCACCCGGATGTCCCGCCAAAGGTTCTGCGCCCTGAAATTGGCTTCGGGGAGGACTTCATTATTGAAATACATCATAGTCCCGGCTGCAATAAAACCCAGTAGAAGGGTCGGCCAGACTATCTGGGGGAACGACACGCCGGAAGACTTCATGACGGCATACGCATTCGTATCCACCAGCTTACTGAACGTCATCAGTGTCCCTATCAGAATCGACATGGGCACGGCCAGTACGAGCATATAGGCCAGGTTGTAGCTAATGAGTTCGACGAACGCACCGAATGGAAGCCCTTTGCCGACGAGATCGGGTAGATACCTGATGAGGAACTGCATAACCAGCAGGAACATCAGCATCGCAAGCGCGCCCACGATCGGCCCGGGCAACATGCGCAGAATCATGCGGTGATACCGTCGCATCGGAGATGGTTACCTGTCTGTATCTTATAAAAAGAAGCCGGTGCGAGAAGTTCTTACTGGGCAGACTGTACCGTTCACTGCGAAGAATACGAACTGCAGGTCTGATGCGCGTATCAATTCGAACGTTCGAAATGATCAGCGATATCATAGAAGAGCTGTTGGTTTTTCTGGCAATGAATCAATTGTTACGCTGAAATCCCACTTTCTGCACCATGAGTATCAAAACATTTACGTTTAATCCGTTCGCTACAAACTGTTTCATAGTCTGCAGCGATGGAGAGGCGGCTATCGTGGACCCGAGCTGTCAATCTTCGACTGAGGTCGACGCCATCGACGCCTATATCAGGGACCAGCATGTTGCAGTCAAACATATCCTCTTAACACACGCCCATATTGATCACATTTTCGGGTGCGCCGCGCTTTCTGACAAGTATGGCGTCGGAATACAGGTTCATGTTGACGACGAACCGCTGCTCAGACACGGGGCCCGCCAGGCTGAGATGTTTGGAATGCATCTGGATGACCCGGGGCGACCGGAATCTTATCTGGCAGAGGGGGACCAGATCAAAATCGGTAGCCTGATCTGGCACGTAGTTCACACTCCGGGGCATTCTCCCGGATCGGTATCGTTTATCGACCGGGAAGGCCGGTATGTTATTGCCGGAGATGTTCTGTTCGCAGGCTCCATCGGTCGCACGGATCTCTGGCAGGGATCACTGCAGATTCTCATGCATTCGATTTTCCAGAAAATCGTCCCTCTGGGGGAGGACTTTGTCGTTTATTCCGGGCACGGACCGGAGACTACGATAGGAATAGAAGTTTCAAGCAATCCATTTCTGAGCGAACCCGGGCATGCTGATCTGTAATCCCGGCGCGGGAAGGCAATCAGAGATCGAGCGGTGACGTCGCAGGGTGTGCGCCGTCGAGCAACTGCATGATCGACGTGTACACCAGCTCGCCCATGGTTTCGCACGCGTCGAATTTGGGCTCGGTAAAATGTTCTCCCAACTGCCCGGAGAGCTTCGATACGAATTCGTCGCTGGAGATGATATCCTCGCGCATCACGCTCATGAGTTCGTCAAATCGGCCGTGCGATACGCGCACGCGACTGGCGATCAGGCTCCGTTCTTCGGTCTGATACTGGAGCACGTTTTCGGGAGCGAGGTGACTTTTTACGAGGGCCACAAACGGTATGTTTTGTGGGTAGCACTGCGGCATGTAGACCTCCTTCCGCCAGTGATGACTTTGCTGGTCAAAGTCAATAGGATGAATTCTGAAATGCCACTTTTCGAAATCGCGTGTCAGCTCTATTACGAAATTGCCTGAATGCATGTCGCCGAGCAACGAGATAAAACACCGCTCGTTGAACTTGACGAATTCCTTGGCCAAACGCACGCGGTCAAAGTCATTCATGGGCATATCTTCGGCCAGAAACGCTTCCGCGGGAATGC
Source organism: uncultured Rhodothermales bacterium (assembly GCA_964527795.1). Lineage (GTDB taxonomy): Bacteria > Bacteroidota > Rhodothermia > Rhodothermales > UBA10348 > SMXL01. The sequence continues at coordinate 2,308 of CAZGOS010000227.1, forward strand.
CGATGATGTGTTCTTCGGCGATCGTTTCGCCATGGATGAAATAGTTGATGCGATTTGGACTCAGAATGTGCTCGAGTTCCAGGCCGTAAAGGCGGTTCGCATCGACGCGCTTCACGTAGAAGTAGTCGAAGTTTTCATTGATGCTGTTCACCACGCGCACACGGAAAGGAAGCGTGTTTCCATAGATACACATGTCCACGCTCTCGATGAAAAGATGGCGCGTAATGGATATGTCGCCGTCCGCCTTCAGGATGGCGTAGGCCATCAGCAGATGACGATGAATTTCGCTTCGCTCATTTTCCGAATAAATGACGGATGCCCACAGTGTATCGTTTCCTTTCTCGTCGTAGACCGGAACCGCGCTGGAGAATCGGAGCAGATCTTCGTATCGGATGCTTTCCCTGTAAATCCTTTTATACCTGTCCAGATACGTGCGCAGGTATTCACTGACAGGAAAAATATCCTTCTTTTTGCTGATCAGGTGCTCAGCCATCAGCAGGGTAGGTGGGTTTCCCGGTACATCGGAGATCAGGCGACTTCGGCAGCAGTGCCTTCCAGAACGCGTTCATAATACGACTCGTACAAGGGAACGATTTTACTCGCTTCAAACACGTCGACTGCACGGGCCCTGGATGCGCGCGCCAGTTGAAGGCGCAGCTCTTCATTCTCAAGAAGAGCGCGCACGCTTTCCGTATAGGCTTCGATATCTCCAAGCGGGCACAGGAAGCCCGTCTCTTCATGAATAACCAGTTCAGGGATGCCGCCGATGTTGGAGGCGACAACGGGAACGCCGCATGCCATGGCCTCCAGCGCTGCAAGGCCGAACGTCTCAGAGCCGGAGGGCATCAGAAATACATCGGCGATCGAAAGGATCTCTTCAATGGGTTCCTGCTTCCCTAAGAATCGAACGTCGTCGACCACGTCAAGCTCCCGTGCGCGATGTTCCGTCGCAACGCGATCGGGTCCGTCGCCGACGAGAAGTAGCTTCAGTCCGTGTCCTTCCTCAATCAGGCGGTGGAATACTTCCACAACTTCAACGGCTCTTTTGACCGGACGAAAATTGGAAACGTGAACAAGAAGCCTCTCTCCGTTCGGGCACAATGCCCTCTTGAAATGATCCTTTTTTAGAGGCTGAAATCGGGTCGTATCGATGAAATTAGGGATTACCTCGATATCGGCCGTAATATTGCAGCAGCTTTTTGTTTCATCCTTTAGATACTGCGACACAGCCGTGACGCCGTCGGAATGATTGATCGAATAGTCGACGACCGAAGCAAACGACGGATCACGACCCACGATGGTGATATCCGTTCCGTGTAGAGTCGTTACGATCGGAATATGGATACCGCTATCCGCAAGTATGCGTCGGGCGAGCACGGCGCTGGTGGCGTGGGGAACGGCATAATGCATGTGCAGAATGTCCAGTTCCTCGTGTTTGACCACGTCAACCAGTTTTGAAGTGAGATTCAGCGTATAGGGAGGGTACTCAAACAGAGGATACGCATTGACGTCTACTTCGTGGAAGACGATATTTTCCTGAATATGACCGAGGCGGAAGGGCATGGAGTACGCGATGAAGTGGACCGAATGTCCGCGCTTCGCCAGTGCCTTACCAAGTTCCGTGGCGACAACACCACTACCACCATAAACGGGATAACAGGTAATGCCGATCTTCATGTGTATTGTCCTGGGTTCATTCGTCCGTCTCAACTCCCGATAGACCGGCAGGTTGCAAAAACCTCGCGCCGGAGCAGGAATAAGTACGTCTCGAGTGATAATTTCAATTCGAAGAGTCGAGAACCGATACTCATGTAAAACAAAAGCACCATGCGTAGTCTACCGTCAACCATTCTACTCTGTGTCGCATTTCTCCTATTTGGAACCAGCGGCACGCCGGCACGTGCGCAGATAGGGTTTGCCGCCGGCCTGAACTACGAGAATCTCTCCGATCTTGAACTGGGCTCTGCCCGGGCCACGTTTGACAACGCGAGTGGGTATCACGCCGGGATATTTTATGATCTTTCACTCGGCCCGGTCGGAATTCGAATTGGTGCATTTTATCGTGATCTTGGAGAATTCGAGAGTGAAGGACTGAGTGTGGGAGCGTTGGAAGGTGGATTCCGCAAGGTCGACCTCGCCATGATCGATATTCCGGTCGACATCAGGCTGAATCTGTCTGCAACCCCATTCATTCAGCCATACGTGTTGGTAGGACCCGTTTTCAGTCTCCCGTCATCAGGGAACAATATCTTCGACGAGTCACTCGAATCCCTGCTGGTATCCGGCAATATCGGTGCAGGGCTCGCGCTAAATATCGTTGGCCTTAGACTCTATCCCGAATTTCGATATGCGATCGGTATATCGAGACTTCTGAAAGACCAGGTTGAAGTCGGTGGTATTCTACTGGAGACCGATGTGCAACGGGTCAATAGTGTGATGTTGCGTCTGGGAGTCGCTCTCTAGTACGTCGTGACACAGAAGTCCGCGTAACACCGAGAAGCCCGAGGCGACCGACAGGCAAGGCGCCGC
>CAZGOS010000228.1:0-1388 GCA_964527795.1 uncultured Rhodothermales bacterium
CCGGAACGACGATTCGTGACCGTACCGTACATGGGCTAAATGCGGATCCAGGTGCCCAGTCGAAAATGCGGACGCGTCGTACCGGCCTCGAGGAAAAGAAATTTTATCAGACGCGTGCCGGCCGATATTCGGACATAGGGCTCAAGGAACAGATTGAACCGCTTATTTTTTTCCGATCGTGTCTCTCTGGTCGAAAAAGACAGTCCCGGACCAACACGAAAACCCAGATCGACGTCGTATCCGCGATAGGCTACGTTACCAATCGTCCGCACAAACCCTATCAGGCGGAGTGCTCCGCCTATGGTCACAACGACCTGGTTGCTACCCGATGCAGGATCAACCGCCGTCAGGAAATCCGCGAGAACGGTTACTTCTCGCGTGACGAAGTCTTTGGCGTTAACGAATCCAATTTGCACACCGGCTCCACCGGCGGCCGCAAGGCCGGCCTGCATGTACGTGCCAACAGGCTCCTGCCGCTGACCGTTGGCAATCGAAAGCGGAATTACCGTAGACAGAAGCAAACAAAGTGCGAATCGGGCCCAATGCGCGCGCACGCAATTCAAGTGGTATTTACTCGGTGCCAGAAACAATATCAGAACGCTGCGATATCCCTCGCGAACAGAAACGGTCCGTCTCTCCCACCTCTATAAAATAGATAATCATGCGCTTGCGGTCCGGGATCATTGGTCTTCCCAATGTCGGGAAATCAACACTGTTCAATGCGCTCTGTCAAGCGGGTGCAGCCTCGGCCAATTACCCGTTCTGCACCATCGAACCCAACATCGGTACCGTGCCTGTCCCGGATTCTCGTCTTCCCAGGATTGCCGAGGTCACAGGTTCCCCAAAAATTACACCGACGACCATCGAGTTCGTCGATATCGCCGGCCTTGTTGCCGGTGCATCCAAAGGGGAGGGACTCGGAAACCAGTTTCTCTCGCACATTCGTGAAGTCGACGCCATCATTCACGTCGTACGCTGCTTTGAAGACGAGAACGTGACCCACATCGCCCAAACGATTGATCCGGAAAGAGATATTGAGATCATCGAAACGGAACTTCTGCTCAAGGACCTGGAAACCGTTGAGCGCCGGGTCGAGCGAGCAGCGAAACAGGCGAAAGGTGGCGACCGGAAAACAAAAGAAGGACAGGTCTTTTACGAGCGCCTCCTGCGTCACGTCGCCGACGGAGCACCGGTGCGACTTCTTGAGCGGACGGAAGAAGAAGAACTTCTTCTTCGCTCACTTTCTCTGCTGTCAGTGAAACCCGTGCTTTACGCTGCAAACGTAGGCGAGAACGATCTGCTGGACGGTAATGAATACGTGCAGCGTGTGCAGCGCGTAGCTGCTGAAGAAGGGGCCGTTGTAGTGCCGGTATCGGCGGAGATCGAAG
>CAZGOS010000228.1:1398-4812 GCA_964527795.1 uncultured Rhodothermales bacterium
CGGCGAAGGTGGCCGGCTACGACGTCTTCACCGACCCCGTCGAGGTGCGGCGCAACGTCGGCGTCGTGCTGGTATCGGCGGAGCTCGAAGCTCAGATCGCCGAACTGGACGATGACGAGAGTGAAGCGTTCCTCGAGGAAATGGGATTCCACGAAGCCGGACTCGACCGACTCATCCATGCGGCGTATGATCTGCTCGGGCTGATCACGTTTTTCACGTCAGGGCCTAAAGAGAGTCGCGCCTGGACCATCAAGAAGGGTACGCGCGCCCTGGATGCCGCCGGAGAGATCCATACGGACTTCCAGCGTGGTTTCATTCGGGCGGAGACGATTAAGTGCGACACATTTTTCTCGCTCGGTGGGGAAACCGGAGCGCGTGAGGCGGGCGTGATGCGCTCGGAAGGAAAAGACTACATCGTTCAGGACGGTGACGTGATTCTTTTTCGCTTCAACGTATAAGGCAGTCTTAGAAGAGTTTTCCGAAACTGAACAAAATGGTCGGTGTGCCGAAGAAACGAGCCGGCCGTCGGATTGTGCTTTCAAGAAGCTCGATCGGGTCCAGGAACTGCGTGAAGAAATATCCTATGCGAACGCTCTGCGTGACCCCTGTCTTTCGTCCGAAATACGCACCGAGTGCAAGCGTGCCGCCAAAACCGAGTTCGACGTTTCCTTTCGGTAACGAACCGATTGCGTCGTACGTCTTCTCGCCGTCGTCCAGTATTCCATTGTCGTTATCATCCCGAAAGTATGGGTACTTCCATCCGATGGTCGGTCCGATGGTTACGTGGATGAACGGCCTGAAATTGTCTTCAATTTTCGAGCGGAAAAGACGCCTTTCTATCCCGACATGTACAGGTAGAATCAGCAGATAGTTGGCTTTATTCGGCAGGTCTTTCCGTCCAAACCGGTCAAAAAAAGCAACTTCTCGCTCGTCTTTTTCACTTGCGATCTGCACCTGCACGATAACGGTCACGTCCTGGCCGAGAATACGGGAATAGTATCCGCCGAGCCCAAAACCGCTGTTGGTTAGAAGAACGTGTCCGCCGAGCCCATTGAGGGGTTCAACGCGCTCCGAAAAACCTGATTCAGAGTCCTGCCGGGCGGTCGTCGTACGAGGTGCGGAAAAAAGCAATGCGCAAATTAGCGCCAAAACAACTCGGACTACGGACCGTTGACCGGAGCTGAGAAAATGATATAAAAATCCAGAAAGGGTCAATGAACCGTGAAGTTCAGGATCTATCGTCGCATCGACTACCTATATTGAGGCTCTTTGTTCGTGCCAATGACTATTTTCACGACGAAACGAGCATCGAACAGTCCGACGAACGGACCTTCCCAGGGAGAAAGAGCATGATTCCGAGGACCAGACTGATCACGGTCTTCTTGCTGTCTGCGGTATTCCTGGTTGCATGCAGGGGTGAAAAACACGAACGAGTATCGGCAGGTGTTCTCTATGAGCTACCCCCTATCCGAACGAAAGCGGACAGTATAGCGCTTTCCGTATTTGAGGCGTTTGGCGGCCCTGAAGCATGGGCGAAAATTCGGTATTTACGTTTCGACTTTGGAATCGAAGACGGAGAAACCAAAACGGTTTATAGAAAGCACCTCTGGGACCGGTACGAAGGAACCTACCGCGAGGAGTGGACGGCTGGAAATGATTCGACGTACGTAGTGCTTCTAAATGTTCAGTCGCAGGAAGGCACTGCGTATTTGAACGGGGAAGCAGTCGGCGGAGAAGAGAGCGAAGAACTCGTTCGAAAAGGATACCGGGGATTTATTAACGACACGTATTGGCTGCTCGCTCCCGTCAAACTGCTGGATCCGGGCGTAACGAGACTCTATTTACCCGGGTGGTCAGATCAGGAGAACGACGTTATCACGACGACATACGATAACGTTGGGCTCACGCCTGACGATCAATTCTGGTTCTGGGTCGATAAGGATTCAGGAAAATTGGTGCGGTGGGCGTACGTACTTGAGGGGAATGAAAAATCGGCACCGACGATCTATGAGTGGGGAGACTACGAATCGTTTGTAACGGATGCCGGCACGATAAAATTCATTCCCAGAAAGATCGGACCGGCGGGAAGGGATCTGCTTACGGATAATATTGCCATACCGTTAAGCGTTGAAGACGATGCCTTTACGAATCCCATGCCGCAGCTCTAGGAACGTCTATTGGACTACCGTTATCAGATAGCACGGCGTTATCTCGCGAGCCCGAGATCCTTTTCGCTGATTTCAAAGATCACGGGCATATCCGTTGGCGGTGTGGCACTGGGCGTTGCTGCGCTGATCGTCGTGCTTTCGGTGTTGAACGGGTTTTTCGACTTTGTTCGAGATATGCTCGTATCGTTTGATCCGCACGTGCGCATCGTTTCCACCTCGGAGCGAGGCATTGACCGGGTGGACTCACTCGCCGCGATCGCAGCATCCATGCCTCATGTTCGCCACGTGGCTCCCTACGTTGAAGGGAAAGCGTTACTACGACACGAGAGTGGTTCCGACGTCAACAAAGTTGTCATCGTACGCGGAGTCGATGAAAAAAGTCTTTTAACGGATAGCGGTGTTGCCGCCGGAATCGTATTCGGCAGCTTCGATGTCGCCACCAGAGACGGGCGGCCGGGCGTTGTCCTCGGGCAAAGGCTCGGAGAACGGCTGCTGTTGGCTCCGGCGGGTGGCGGTCAGGAAGCCAGTCGAGTGGCGCTACTTTCCGCGCCGGCTCTCGAACGCACCTTCACCCGGGTTCTGTCGGGTGTTCCTTTCCGGCAGTTCGAGGTTCGCGGGCTTTTTCAACTCGAGGCAATTTATGACGAAAGCCATGTATTTATTGATCTGACAGAGGCGCAGCGACTGTTTCGCATGGGTCCGTATGTATCCGGGCTGGAGCTTCGCCTCGATGATCTTGAAAAGGCATCTGAAGTGAAAGCTGCTCTAAGTGAACAGTTGGATTCGAGTGAATTCAGAGTCCTGACATGGTACGATCTCCAGAAATCACTCTACGATGTGATGCGACTTGAGAAATGGGGCGCGTCGTTGGTGCTCGTGCTTATTGTTATCGTCGCCGTTTTTAACATCGTCGGGTCGCTGACAATGATTGTGATCGAAAAGAGGCGCGATGTGGGGGCGCTTCGGGCGATGGGTGTGACGCAGAAAAATATTCGACGCATCTTCCTTATCGAAGGATTGCTGATCGGAGGCCTGGGAGCCGGAGCCGGCCTCATCCTCGGGCTTGGACTGGCATTTCTGCAACAGATCTTTCAGTTGGTTCCACTTGCCGGCTCGGAATCGTTTCTCATCGACGCCTATCCTGTTTCAATCCAAATGTTGGATATTGGCGCCATCACAATCGTGGCCCTGGTCCTCTGCGTGCTCGCATCTATCTATCCAGCCAATCGTGCCGCAAAGATTCAAC
>CAZGOS010000229.1:0-1557 GCA_964527795.1 uncultured Rhodothermales bacterium
GAAGCGCCAGGCCCGCCCCGAGCGCTCCAGATGTCCGAATGAAATCGCGTCGTGTAAATGGCATGGCGTCGACCGGATAATTGACGTAACCGTGTGCGCTCTCGTCAATGTACGATCGAAGCTGAAGAAAGCCCGGTTTTAGCCGAGGGGAGTATGTCAACGCACGGCCGACATTTCCATGTAATCCAGCGTCAAGTTGGTAAGGGTACGCACACCCAGTTTCATCGCCGACTCGTCGATATAGAAATCCGGTCGATGATGAGAGGTGGCGTCGTCCCGGGTCACGTCCGTCGGGCGCGCCCCGAGAAAGAAGAAAAGTCCAGGCACAACGCGCGCAAAAAAAGAAAAATCTTCTGCCCCGGTTACGGCGTCTATCAGTCGCACGTTCTCCTCACCGGCGGTTTCCTGCAAAGAGGGAAGCATCTGATTCACCAGATCCGGATCGTTGTAGGTAACCGGGTAGCCGTCGTGGATCTCCACGTCGACACGGGCGCCTGCACTTTCGGCAATGTTCGTGGCCACCTCACGGATACGCTTGTGTAACTGCATCTTCATGGCCGGGTCGAGGGCTCGAATCGTTCCGACCATTTCGACCTTCTCGGGAATGATATTCGAGCGTACGCCGCCTTCAATCTTGCCGATCGTAATGACCGCTGCATTTTTTGTGAGCTCCATGTTGCGACTTACGATCGTCTGAAGACCCATGATGATCTGAGCGGACGTGACAATAGGATCGACACCCCTCCATGGCGCAGCACCGTGCGCCTGCGAGCCGTGCACCGTGATGTTCATCGTGTTGGCACTTGCGAGCAAGCCACCCGGACGGTAATTGATGGTTCCGAGCTCCTCAATCGATGAAATGTGTAACCCGAAAACGACATCCACGCCGTGTCGCTCGAGTACACCTTCTTTTACCATGAGTTTAGCACCTCCTTCTTCGCCGCGCGGAGATCCTTCTTCCGCGGGCTGGAACAGGAAGACGACGGTGCCACGAAGCTGGTTTTTGAGCTTGACCAGGGAGTCAGCCACACCCATCAGGATCGCCATGTGAGAATCGTGGCCGCAGGCGTGCATGACCGGTACCTCTTCTCCGTTATAGATCCCGACTGCGTCCGACGAGAACGGCAGATCCAGGCTTTCCTTCACAGGTAGCGCATCCATGTCCGCTCGGAGGGCAACGACCGGTCCGGGATTTGATCCGCGGAGAATGCCGACCACACCCGTGTGTGCTACATTTCTTTCCACTTCGATCCCCAGGCTTTCGAGATAATCGGCAATCAGTGTCCCTGTTCGAAATTCCCGGTTCGACAGCTCAGGATTCTGATGAAAGTCACGGCGCCATTCGATGATCTGGGTTTCGATCTGATCGGCGAGCGCATCGACTTCGGCGCGCCTGTCCTGACCCGCAGCGCTGGAAGAAAACGGAACAATCAGGAGGGCTACTGTGCCCACGGATAGGGTTCTCATGTTTGCGCGCTAAATAGGTGGTTTGATTGGCTATTTATACGAAAATGAGATCAGTCATGAAAGTCCTGTCGGCCAATAATACCGGTTCGA
>CAZGOS010000229.1:1657-4749 GCA_964527795.1 uncultured Rhodothermales bacterium
CCGGTTCGACGCCCGTAAAAGATGCCCTTGCGATAGAAGAAGCGATTTCCGTTCACACGAACGGCCACGAGGCCCCTCGGTACCTTCCTTATGACGTGTGTTCGGGCCGTTCCGACGCGATGACTGCGAGCCTGTGCGTTGCTTGTATTTGCGCCGAAAACAGCAAACACCGCTACGAGTCCTGGAATTATCAGGGACTTCAGAGTGCTCTCTTTCCATTTCATGATTCTGTACCTGTTCGTTAATAGGCAGGACCCCGTTGTGGCTTGCGCTATTCGAAATACGGGCGCCCGGTACAGATGATGTCACGAAAATGTGGAAAGGGTATTGGGAAAGTGTTTCTGCCTCGTCATTCTACGTGAGGCGCGCAACCGGTTTTCTGCTGCGTATCGGCAATAGCAATGATTTTCCAGCCTTCCGCGCTTCGGAAGAGCTGGAAGTTGTCCATCCCGCAATGATCAATTACGTCGCCCACCCACAGGTTGTACTCGACCCACACAGAGGCCAGATTGTCGTGTACCCGGATTTCCGGATTCCAGAACGTTTCCTTGATGGGTTGCTCTCTCGGACGGGTGATCATGCCTACAAACTCTTCCATACCTATCGGGCGTTTTCCGGGCTGACCGTTCTCGTCGTTAAAGGTGATGATGAGGCGACCCGTCCGGTCGATCTGCGAGAACATTTTTGTTGAGTCTCCTTCGGCAAAACCGTCAAAAAACGTCTTGATGGTCTCCATTATGGCCTTGTGATCGCTCGTCTGGGCTCTTGCCGAACCAGGAATCAGCGCTGCAGCAAGAATGAGGGCGGGCAGAAGAAGGTGTACGGGTCGCTTCATTATCTATTCCGATTGTTCGTTTCCTGGAGTATTTGCGAGGTTCAGAAACAGGCGGTGGTATATGATACGTTCCGAGATTTTTCCGCGCTCTGGTAATAGTGCAGCCCACACATATTGACTGAAACGGCGATCGCACATATTATGCACATATTCACCGTAAACTTCCAGATGACATCAGAATGATCAATGAAACGCCGATTTGAGCCGATTGAAGTCGAGGTGATGCGTGGATGGCCGGTTGTCGTGAATTGGAATGGGAAACGATACCGCGTAACCGGTCTCGTGGACGCATGGGTGATTCAGGGTCGCTGGTGGGCTGCCGAAGAGCGGCGCGTCTGCTTTCGTGTGACGACCAGCGGCGGTACGCTGGATATCTATCGTTCAGGCGAAGAATGGGTACTGGCAAAAGCCCAGGACTGAGCGACTCCTCAACGCGAGCTGAAAGCCTACTCGACGTCGAATTCAAATGTGGTCACGAGGTGCGCATTCGGTGCGGTGACTGCATTGAGCACCTCGAAGGTCATCGAAACGGACGATAAGCGATCGAGCGTTTTGATATCGATTCTCGTCGTGTGATGGGGTTCGAGCGTCAGCACGTCCGAGCTACCATGTAGCGTGTAACCGCTTCTGTTTTTCAGGAAGTATTCCACGTCGGAATTATTCTCGATTGTTATCGAGAGCAGGGATGTATCACCCCCGTACCACGCGCGCATCACCTGCAGCGAAGATTGCACGAGCGGCTCAAGAAATTCTTCTTTTCCGATCAGCGTATTGTTGAACCAGACGGCAGTTCTGCGATTTTCGACCGCTTCCTTGATTCCGGCTTCGGAACGCTCTGTCGCGAATACGAGCGTGACGGGGCGATGTCCTCCATAGGATACGTCGTATTGCCAGTCGATCAGATCGTGCACGTCGGAGGTGCCGATGACGGCGAGATTGTAGTCCAATGCAATCTGAAGGGCTTCGTCCGAGTAAGTGTGACCGTTAACGACTTCGATACCGTTAAGCAGGCCTTCATTGATCAGTTCGCGGTGCAGGTCCGACAGTCGGGCTACACCATCCTTTCTTTGTGACGTCCAATTCGGATGATTCCAGAATATGAAGCCCCCCTGGCTCTTCGCTTCCTGGAAGGCCGCCATTGCGTCATCGATGATCAGGCGATTCGGATCAGTGATGAAAATCGCGTTCGCGTGACCGGGCGGCATGGAGCGTGTGATCTCCGAACCTTTGATGATGATGAGATCGCTTTTTTCGGCCGACTCCACGGCCACAATGTGGGCGCGATTACGATCCGGATGTGGAATGTCGTCTTTATGAGGCTGATACTCGATGTGCTCCGTAAGCGATATGGCATCCAGACCGTCGCGGATCGCTTCCTGCACGCGAATGTTTGGCCAGACACTCCCGTCCGAAAACACGGAATGCATGTGAAAGTCGCATTTGAGCGTCAAATACCCGGGGATGTCCGGTAACTCAATGATGCGCTGGGCCTCGTGGGAATGCTGGGCGTTTGCCGGAACGGATGTAACGACAGCGAGGGCGAACAGGACAGACAGTATTCTCATCTTCGATTAGCGCGGAATCTCCGAACGAACGATGTTGTGAATTCCACCAATCTAGCCGTATCTATTCACGCGCCGTCAAAAGTACGGAATTTGGTGGGGTCATTTGGGAGTTGAGTGCTTCTTGCGGGCCGGGGACGAGTTGGCGCGGGATCACAGGTTCATTCTACCGTGTTGGGGATCAGTTTTTGGCCTGAAATCCGCCCGATTTGTAGCAGCAGGGCGCACCTCACCGATCCGCCGCTTTCCGGACGCTCTTTTATTGCTTATGAGAGTCTTCTGGTGAAGGAAGGACTATCCGGGGCGAAGCTGCGCGAGCAGCAGAAAGCTCTTCCGGATCGTTCCCTGCAGAGGACAGGCCGTCGGCAGTTCGATTTTTATCTTCGTCTTGAGTTCGCGTACGCGCGCACCCACTTTGATCAATTTCAGGCGCAGCGTCTCGATCGTGGAGGCGCCCCATTCGGTGCCGCGGAGGACTTCGCGCCTGAGCGTGTCGAAGAGTATGTAGGCGAGCGAGTGCAGAAAGAGGCGAAACTGGTTGGCCTCGAAGCGGTGACAAGAGGCCCGATCCGAATGCAGGTACAGCTTGTGGTCCTCGGGCGAAATTCTCGGCCCTTGCCCGGTTGCAGTAGATCGTCTGATAGAGTGTCTTGGCCGGCGCCTCATCGATATCCGTCACCACAAAGCGCACGTTC
>CAZGOS010000230.1:0-4722 GCA_964527795.1 uncultured Rhodothermales bacterium
ATACCATTTATCTTGATTACGCGGCGACGTCTCCACTTGACAGTCGCGTCCTGGAGGCCATGATGCCCTATCTCGATCATGAGTTCGGCAATGCTTCTTCGGTCCATTCTCCGGGACGACGGGCTCGTCACGCGATTGAAGAAGCGCGAGAAATGGTTGCAACACTATTGGGAGTTGAGGCAGGAGAAATTGTGTTCTGTAGTGGCGGAACCGAAGCTGACAATATGGCGCTTCTTTCCGTACGCGAAGAAGGCATGCCGTCTCGCCTGATCACAGTAGAATCGGAGCATGAGGCCGTGCGTCGAACGGCCCAATTCCTTTCGAAAACCGGGACCGAGGTAATCTTCCTTCAGCCCGGAGAAACCGGCTCCGTTGGAGCGGATTCAGTGGCTGAGGCGCTGGAAGAAAGGGAGGCACTCGTTTCCGTGATGCACGTTAACAACGAGACAGGCGTATTGAACACCGTGTCGGATATCGCCGATTGTGTGCGAGCCAGGGGAGGTTTGTTCCATACGGATGCTGTGCAATCGGCTGAATATTATGATCTGAAGATGCTCACCCGGAGTGCGGACATGTTGTCGCTCTCAGCGCATAAAATGGGTGGTCCAAAAGGCGTGGGTATGCTTTTCGTTCGCTCCGGCACAACTCCGGGTCGATCGCTTCACGGAGGGTCTCAGGAACGAAATCGTAGATCCGGTACCGAAAATGTTGCCGGGATTGTGGGTTTTGCAAAGGCCCTGGAACTTGCCCAGCAAAACGTGGAGGTGAAGTGTGCTCGCGTTCGAGCTAAACGAGATCGAATGGCGGCCGCCCTTTCCAAAACCCTTCAGGATCGAATCCAGATCTTGACGCCGCTTTCGGAAGCACGGTCGTGTCCTCACATCCTGCATGCATTGTTTAGAGACCATCGTGGAGAGGGCATGGATGGGGAAATGCTCATCCTCGGCCTGGATCTGGAGGGATTACACGTCTCAAGCGGCTCCGCCTGTACGAGTGGCGCCGTCGAACCGAGCCATGTACTGACGGCCATCGGGATTCCCGAATCTCTGGCCCGTAGCGCTCTCAGGATCTCTTTCGCAATGGTAACATCAGAGGAACATATCGATTATGCGTGCGAAACGATAGTCAGGATCGTTAATCGAAACGATCGTCAGGATCGTTAATCGGAGTTATTCCGGACAGGCAGCATGAGAAGAGCCCTGATCGTCTTCGCAAAACAACCCGTTCCAGGTCAGACAAAAACGCGGCTGCATTCGATACTCTCCCCGGAGCAGTCGGCCAGGTTGTACGATGCTTTTGTGAAAGACTCATTGAAGCATTATTCGCGTCTGGGATGTGAAGTGCGACTCTATATCGACGGAGCAGACAAAGACGTTCCGGAAGATTGGATTCACTCCGGCATGCAGATTTATGAACAGCGCGGCGATGATCTCGGAGACCGCATGCTGAATGCGTTTGCCGAATCATTTGTCTCAGGCGCCGAACGTATAGTTATCGTCGGTACGGATCACCCGTCTCTGCCTCCAGCGTATCTGGAACTGGCGTTTGACCTTTTACAAACGCCGTTGAGCATCTGCATCGGTCCGAGTCGCGATGGCGGTTACTACGCTTTGGGAATGAACGAGTGCTGCGCAGGCCTATTTCACGAGATGACGTACAGTCACGATCAAGTGTTTGCACAAACGATGCAGCGGGCAGAAGAAGCTTCGCACAATGTGACCGTTTTACCGGAATGGTATGACGTAGATACCCCCGAATCCCTATCCTGGCTGTTGGAGGACATAAAAGACGAACACTTCAAATTGACCTTTACAGAAGCCGTTCTGAAAGAAGTCGGGATAGCGTAGCCTGGTTGGATGACCTGTCGAGCGACCGTATTTTGACCACCCGATCGAGTGTTGCGGTACATTTTTTGTGACACTGCCTATGATTCCTCTTCTGGGACTATAATTGTCCTTTTTGGTCACGAATAGCGCCGTATTTCTGGCGAGAGAGCTTTCATTATGCAAACTGAGACCAGGGTCGAAGAGATCGGGGCATTTAAAACCCTCGAACAGTTCATCATTGAGCGTCAGGAAGAGCAGCAGCACTCGACGGGCGCTTTTTCCAGGCTCGTTCGAGATATCAGCGTTGCGGCGAAGATCGTTAACTGGCATATGCGCCGAGCCGGAATCCTGGATATTTTCGGTAATACGGGCGAGATCAACGTCCAGGGAGAAGTACAGCAGGTCATGGATGCTCTCGCCCACCGGGAATTTGTTCGCGCCCTTAGACGCGGTGGAGAGTGTTGTCTGATCGGGTCTGAAGAGCACGCAGAAGCAATTCCAATCCCAGCGAATGGCAACGGCGTCGGCCCGTACATCGTTCTACTGGACCCGCTCGACGGATCGTCCAATATCGAAGTAAACGTGTCAGTCGGTACGATATTCAGCATTTATCGATTACCTGATGGCTGGGGCGCACCTACCGTCGCAGCAGCTCTACAACTCGGCGCCCAACAGATAGGCGCGGGGTATGTCGTTTACGGTTCATCCTCGATCCTGGTCTATACAACGGGTTTCGGTGTAAACGGATTTACGCTCGACCCGACAATAGGGGAGTTCCTGTTATCTCATCCCGATATACGTATTCCGGCTGACGGAAACATGTACTCGATAAATGAAGGTAACTATCACTCTTTCGATTCTGGCGTAAAGAAATACATTAAGTGGATGCAGGAGGAAAAAGAAGAAGACGGTCGCCCGCTCAGCACGCGTTATATCGGTTCTTTCGTGGCTGACTTCCACAGGAATCTGCTGAAGGGTGGCCTGTATATGTATCCCGCCACCAAGAAAAATCCGTCCGGAAAACTCCGACTGATGTACGAAGCGAACCCGTTGGCCTTCATCGCCGAACAGGCCGGCGGCGCTGCATCCGACGGGTACAAACGTATTCTTGACATCAAGCCGGAGAGGCTGCATCAACGGACTCCATTGTATATTGGCAGCCGGATGATGGTCGAAACAGCGCAAAAGTTTCTACGAGGAGAACGGGGTTGAACAAAGCGGAGCCTGCAAGCGAATCCAAGTCCACCGTTGCCGCGTGGGCGCCCGCGTCACTCTCAAATCTAGGTCCCGGCTTCGACTGTCTCGGTCTTGCCATTGAAGGATGGGGAGATGAAATCAGCGCCTCCTTCAACGATACAGACACCGTTCGCATACTCTATCATGCGGATAGTGTATGGACAGGCCCGTGCGACCCCGATAATAATACGGCCGGAAAGGCTGCTGTCAAGGTGTTGCATCATCTTGGCGCTCATGAGGGCGTGGATCTGATCATTAAAAAGGGAATTGTGCCCGGGTCAGGTGTCGGCAGTTCGGCAGCCAGTGCGGCTGCCGCGGCCTGGGCGGTTAATATCCTTTTTGGTGCACGGTTATCAAAGGCCGATCTTGTTGAAGCGGTTCTTTCCGCTGAGGCTGTTGCGTCAGGTTCTCGTCACGGCGATAACGTATTGGCCTCGCTCTTCGGTGGACTGATCATTGTCTCATCCGAAAACCCATCACACTTTCGGCGTGTGGGTGTGCCGGCGAACCCCTGTCTTTCCGTAATTCTCCCGGACGTTGAAATTCTCACCCGGAAAGCTCGGCAGATTCTTCCGACCCGGACCTCCTTTGATAGTGCGATCGCCAATGCGTCCAGTTTAGGTCTTCTAGTTGATGCCATGAAGGAAGGGGATTGGAAAGAGATGGGAGAGCGCATCATGTGTGATCGCATCGTCGAGCCCGTTCGGAAAACGCTTCTTCCATGCTTCGATGCGATTCGGGAGGCGGCACTGGAAGCCGGCGCATTCGGGTGCGCCTTATCTGGTTCAGGGCCAACCATGTTTGCTGTTTCCGGATCAACACAGTCGGCAGACAATGTCTTGCAGGCCATGATTCAGGCTACCGAAATGAGTGACATCGGCAGCACTGGAATCACGACAACGATTGACCTGGATGGTGCCCGGCGGGTTGCCGTGGTTGAGGCCACATGAAAACCATGGTTTCATTTGTGAGCACAAGGGGGCGGTCTGATGCGGTTGGATTTCTTTCAGCGATGATGGAGGGACTTGCACCCGACGGTGGGCTTTATATACCCGCCGCTTTTCCCGATATACACTTCGATGCCCTGGAGGCGAACACGTATGCTGAATTTGCATCGGAAATGCTCGCTTGCTGGATTGCAGACGAAGTTGGAACCGAAACCCTGAACGATATCTGTGCGCAGGCTTTCGATTTTGACGTGCCTCTCGTTCCACTGATTGGGGGCGACTGGGAGCAGTGTCACATTCTGGAGCTCTTTCACGGACGTACGCATTCATTCAAGGATTTTGGAGCGCGTTTCATGGCGCGCACGATGGCGCGGGTGATTGCCCGGAGGGGCGAGAAAATCACCGTTCTTACCGCCTATGATGCGAGCATGACCCAACATCTGGAAGCCGCCGGTGTTGAGGTGATTCTGGTCGGGGACTCACTGGGCATGGTGGTGCAGGGTCACGATTCCACCCTGCCAGTAAGTGTCGATGACATGATCTACCACTGCCGGATGGTTGCGCGAGCGCGTACACGTGCCCTGCTGGTCGTGGATATGCCCTACCATTCCTACTCCACGGCAGAGGACGCACTCGCGAATGCCCGACGGTTGATGGAGGAAGGCGGGGCGGACATGGTCAAACTCGAAGGTGCGGGGCCGATACTCGACGCC
>CAZGOS010000231.1:0-4671 GCA_964527795.1 uncultured Rhodothermales bacterium
TGGTCAGGATCACCGCTCGCGCTGAATACTCTTGTCCCAGACGCGTCTTCACTCCAGTAACATGTCCACCCGAAACCAGGATGTCCGTTACCATATCCGCCCGCATAAAGAGATGGTCGATGGACTCGAGTTCCTGCCGTGCTGCTTGAGCGTATAATTGTCGATCACACTGAGCGCGTGGAGACCAGACGGCGGGACCCTTTCTCTTGTTCAGCATTCTGAACTGGATGCCGGAGCGATCCGTAATGCGGCCCATAATACCTCCTAGAGCGTCAATTTCGCGCGCTATTTGTCCTTTCCCGATTCCACCTATCGCAGGATTGCACGACATGCGACCGACTGCTTCCAGGTTCATCGTGATGAGTAGCGTTCGCGCGCCGAGCCTGGCTGCCGCTGCCGCGGCTTCCGTACCGGAATGACCGCCACCTATTACTAATATATCGTAGGCGTAATATTTCATCACTTCCCGATACAGAATCGTGAAAAGATTCGGTCCAGAATATCTTCGGTTGCAGTCGCCCCTGTAATCGCACCGATCTCTTTCATCGCCACTCGAAGATCCAGTGCTACAATATCTCCGCTCCTCTCAGACTCGACCGACACCATGGCTGATGTGACGGCCTGCAAAGCGTTCGTAAGATGGTACTTGTGGCGCTCATTTGTAACCACGTCAGCCCCCTCAACGAGGCTTTCGGCCTTGACTACCGAATCAACAAGGCTGTCGAGTAAAGGAAGAACGATCTGTTCGTCAGCCGTCGCATCCCGCGCCGACAGCTTCATATGATCGCAGAGAGAAATTGACTGTTCCATCAAATCCCATTTGTTTGCAATGACGATCACGGTGAGCTCCGGATGCGTTTTTGCCAGATCATCAAGGAAGCACCTTTCTTCCTCATCCAGTCCCCGCATTGCATCGTACACGTACAACAAGGCGTCCGCCCGGCGTATGCAGTCTTCCGCGCGACGAACTCCCTCCGCCTCAATTTCGTTCTGTGTTTCCCGTAGTCCGGCCGTATCCAGAAAGTGAAGCCGTATTCCGTCATATTCGGCTTCAGCACCGATTTCATCTCTCGTCGTGCCGGGCATTTCCGACACAATCGCCCGGTCATACCCGACCAGCGCATTCAACAGCGTCGATTTCCCTGCATTCGGGCGTCCACCGATCACAACCACAATGCCATCGCGAACGGCTGCGCCATATCGATAGGAACCGAGAAGACGGCCCAGAACATCTGTGCTTCGATGCAGCAAATCCATCAATCGATCCCGGTCTGCGAATTCCACATCTTCTTCCGTGAAATCGAGCTCGAGCTCAATAAAAGCACATAAATCGAGCATTTCCCGGCGCAGATCACCGAGCAGAATCGAATAGCTGCCTTTCAGGTGCGCCAGAGAAATGTCCTGCGCACGCCTGGATCCCGCGTGTATGATCTCTCCCACGGCCTCCGCCTGGGCGAGATCCATTTTTCCGTTGAGAAAGGCGCGCTGCGTAAACTCGCCCGGCTCCGCCGGCCGAGCACCCGCGCCCACCAGCGCGTTCAGGATTCTGTGTGAAACGTAGTCTCCTCCATGACACGTGATTTCGACTACGTTTTCGCCCGTTACTGTATTCGGAGCTTTGTAAATGATGACGACTACCTGGTCGATCTCTTCTCCGCCGGGCGTATGGATTATACCGACATGGGCGGTGTGAGAATTCATCTCACCGAGATTGTTTCGTTCGAAACATTTCTCAGCGATGTAAAAGGCTTCTGGACCGGAGAGGCGGATCATTGCGATGGCCGCGATTCCCCGAGCGGTAGCTCGCGCGACTATTGTATCCCCGTCGATGGGCGGCATAATTAGACGCTCTTTTTAGCGGCGGCTTTTCTTTGCCGGTCTGGCCTTGGCCCGACCGTTTGAAGCAATTGTCTTGCGCTGTCGCTTTCCCGGTTCCTTTGACTTGGTTTGTTGCCGATGCGAAGCCCCGCCCTTTTCCTCCTGTTCCTCGGTTTGCTCGTGCAACTGGCGGTTGATGAACTTCTGCTGGACAGCCGTAAGCACGTTGTAGCAGAGATAATAGAGATTGAGCCCGGAAGCCAGTCGGTTGAAAATGACGACTATAAACACGGGCATGATATACGTGAACATCTTCTGCTGCATTCCGGAACCTGGCATAGCCTGGATTTTCATCTGTACGACCATGGAGATGCCCATTAGTAGCGTGAAGCCGGCTATAAAATTGCCAAGCATGGGAATGTCGAAAGGCAAGTTCAGAATAATGTCGGGGGCGGAAAGGTCGTCGGCCCAGAGAAAGTGCTTCTGTCTTAATTCAATCGCCTGCGGCAGAAACTGCCACAGCGCAATAATGATCGGATACTGCAGCAGCATCGGCATGCATCCGCCGAGCGGATTAACTCCCGTCTCCTTGTACATCTTCATCGTCGCTTCCTGCTGCTTCTTCGGATTGTCCGCATACTTTTCTTTAATGGCCTGCATGCGCGGCTGAAGCTCCTTCATCTTGGCCATGCTCTTGAACGACTTCTTGGTAAGCGGGTAGAGCAGGAGTTTGATGAGAATCGAAAAAATGATGATGACGAGTCCATAATTCCCGATCGCTCCGTACAACAACCCGAACACTGGAATAAAGATGTATTTGGCCAGCGGCTTTGTGATAGTCTCCAGGAAGTCCCAGCCGTAGTCGACCATATCGTAAAGACCGACGCCGTAGGCATTGACGTGTTTGAACTCCATGGGGCCCAAGTAGATACGGAAATTATCGGGCGCAGCATCAACAATAGGGATCTCAAGACCGGCAACGAAGTCCAGTCTCACATCTGGATCGTCCAGTTCTCCGAAACGCTCTGCGATGAGTTCGGCGCCTCTCGCTACAACATCCGGTATGATGGCCGAAACGAAATACTTGTTCTTTACGGCGACCCAATCAACCACGCCCCTCAGGGACGTTTCGTCGTAGGCCTCCGACGCCAGCATTACGCTCTCGACTTCTCCACCGCTTCGTGCAAAGGCGCCCGATCTCGTGGTCTCGTTTTTATGATCGCCCTCCGTGAACGGAATACCTCCGTTCCACACAACTTCGTAATCACCGTGCGTGATGAATGTCTCCGGCGATTCCAGCTCGATCGACAGGCGTATCTCATAGGTGTCCGGATCGAAAGAGTAGCGTTTCGTAATCGATCCCGATCCAACTGCAGCTCGAAATGAAATCTCTGACGGTACATCGCCCACAGTCAGATGCCGAGGTGCCCGGGAATCAAACGTGAACGATCTCGTATCGTAGATCCGATTGCCCGGCGACATGAAAACCATGCCGATTGCGCCGCCTTTGCTCGTATCGACCATTTGCACGAGCTCCTCACTTTCAAATTTCGAATACTCTTTTAGAATGAACGATGTGAGGGTGGCACCCTTCGTAGAAAACCGAGCTTCATAGAGTTCCGTATCGACGACGATGTCCCGAACTTCGCCCTCCTGCGAACCGATTACGGTCGAGTCTCCTGAAGCAAATACCGGCACCTGTCCGGGTACGACAGAAGGCTGTTCAAATACCGGCTCTGGAATCTCGACCTGTTCGGTTGAATCGTCTTGAGCACGGAACTGCTCCTGAACGACGGTCTGATCAGGCGTCAGCATGGTCATCCAGACTACCATGATCAGCGCGATCAGGACCGTTGCTATGACTACGTTTCTATCCACAATATTCTATTTATACGGATCGCATCGTGATGCCCGACCGTCGTTCGTGGCCGTAAAGATCTCCGGTACGTAAGCTCCCATGCACAGTTCCGTTTTCAATGATCGTTCGAAGCTGGTGTCTCTTATTTCGGAGTCGCCGTGGCGTTTTCTCCTATTTCTTCTTCCAGGCCGCGAAGCGCACCGATCAAGTCTCGTCGAAGAGCGTTTTCATCGTGCGGCAGGTGACGCACAACAACCATAACCGTCAAAACATCCGTTCTGCCGGAGAGCTGATCGAGCAGATGCTGATTATTCGTACGGAAGGTCTCGCGCAAGATGCGTTTGGTCCTGTTTCGACGGGCGGCGCCTCCGGCCATTTTTCGCACGGCGAATCCGACCTGTAAGGGAGTAAAGATCTCTACGTCGACCGGATCCGCGAAGCGATACAGGATGCGAATGCAACCGACGGAGACGGTCTTCGTCTTCGCTTCATCCCGATCGAAGAGCGGCTCGATCAGTCGCTTTCGTTTCAAGCGGTGGGTTCTGGGGAAACGAAAAGATCGACTGGATTCTTTTCGTCCCGAATCGAGGCTGTTGGGGGCCACGGCTACTCTATTTGCCGCTACGAGTATCGCTAACAGTCAGATCCTTGCGCCCTTTGCTCCGGCGACGCGCCAGAACGCTGCGGCCATTCTTGGACGACATTCGCGAGCGGAATCCGTGCTTATTTGCTCGCTTGCGGCGGCTCGGTTGATACGTACGCTTCATTATTCTCTATTCCGAAGTATTTTCACTTTTGAGCGCTTGTGAGTGCTTTCTCACTCCATTGACGACGCCGAAAAAATACAGGCCGGCAAAGATACGGATTCATCTCCGTAAATCAACGGATCGAATTGACTTTCACTGAATACAAGACTACAATTGTCTGTTGATAGCGGGAATAGCTCAGTGGTAGAGCATCAGCTTCCCAAGCTGAGGGTCGCGGGTTCGAGCCCC
>CAZGOS010000232.1:0-4660 GCA_964527795.1 uncultured Rhodothermales bacterium
AGTAGATGGTGCCGGGGTTGCGATGTTTCTACAAAGTTATTATATTCAAATGTTCGTTTGAATATTTGAGTATAGCAATGTCGACATCGTCCCGTCAGTACAAAGACGCCATCTACGAACAGTTTGCTCGCATAGGAAAGGCTCTTGCCAGCCCGCTGAGACTCGAGCTGCTGGATATCCTGTGCCAGGGCCCTCGAAGCGTTGAGGCCATAGCCAGGGAGGTCGGTCATTCAGTCGCAAATACGTCGCACCACCTCCAAATTCTGCGCAGGGCGCGTCTACTGGAGACTGAGAACAAGGGTGTTTTCGTCACGTACAGGCTTGCGGATAGAGAGGTCTGCGATTTATTCCGCGCACTTCGCGGTTTGGCCGAAGCCCGCCTTGCCGAAATCGATCAGGTCACTCGTGAATACTACGCCGCGCGTGAGCTGATGGAGCCCGTGGATCGAGAGGAGTTGCTGGAGCGCGTCCATCAGGGTCAGGTAACTGTCCTGGATGTTCGCCCTTCGGAGGAGTACGTGGCGGGGCACATCCCTGGAGCTATTTCCATCCCGATTTCCGAATTGAAACAACGTCTCGCAGAACTCCCCCGAGATCGTGATATCGTTGCCTATTGTCGAGGTCCCTACTGTGTGATGTCAGTCGATGCCGTTGATGTTCTTCGTGAGAATGGATTCAATGCCACCCGGCTCAAAGATGGTGTTCCTGATTGGCGCGCCGGAGGGTATGAGGTTGTGACGGAAGGCCAGGTCTCATGATTCGTTCGTCTGGCCTGGCAGTATGTGACGAGAGAAAGAAAGCATGAAAAAAACCCTATTCATACTTAACGATCCCGCTTATGGCAGTGAGCGAAGTTATAACGGATTACGCCTTGCCGGGTCATTGGTAAAGCGGGACAATGAGGCGGTTCGTGTCTTCTTGATTGGCGATGCGGCTATATGCGCCAAAGCTGGCCAGAAGGTGCCGTCCGGATACTACAAGATCGAGAACATGCTCCGTCAAATACTTAACCACAAAGGTGAAATAGGCGTCTGTAGCGGCTGTATGGATGCACGAGGTATGACCGACGAAGAGCTCAGTCGTGGATGCCGTCGAGGCGACATGGAAGAACTAGTCGACTGGACCCAGTGGGCAGATCGCGTTCTGATATTCTGATATTCTGATAAAGAGGAAACGAATTACACGAATTCCGGCCCACTGCCGGCAAAACAAAATTGCTTCGGGAGATTGCCTCCCCAGGCCACACCCGCTTTAAAAAAGACCTGTTCGATGCTAAGACAACTGACCTGGCTTGCCATGGATTGGCCGAAAGCCACCCTGGCCGTGCTTCTTGCACTCACGATGATCTTCGGGGCACAATTTTCGCAGATCATTATCGATACCGATCCAGAGAACATGCTCGAAGTGGACCAACCGGATCGAGTTCTATACGATCGTGCAAAGCGTGAATTCGGAATCAGTGACATGATCGTTCTGGGTATCACGGATGAACGCGGCATATTCAGGCCAGAGCCCCTGGCAATGGTTAAACGGATAACGGATGGAATTCTAGAACTCGAGGGCGTCATAACCGATGACGTGATCAGCCTGACGACTACCAACGATGTTCGCCCGGGGGGAGGCATGCTCAATGTCAGGCGCATTATGGAAGAGGTCCCCGACAGCGACTCTGCCGGCGTGCTCATGCATGGTCGGATCCTGGCTAATCCGATACTTGCCGACAAGCTTGCATCACGCGATGCAACGGGAATCGCGATCTATATACCTATCGCGCAAAAAGACCTGGCGCATGATATAGGTACGGCGGTCGAAGAGATCGTCACGAAAGAGCTGTCGGAAGGGCAAGAATTTTATTTGGCCGGGATGCCGATTGCCGAGGACACCTTCGGAGTCGAGATGTTTCAGCAGATGGGCATAATGGCACCCATTGCCGGAATGGTAATCTTTGTTCTTCTGTTGCTGCTTTTTCGAAAGTTGACCTTCGTATTGCCTGCCATGGCGGTCGCCATGTTCAGCGTTGTGTGGGGCATGGGCCTTTTGATCGGGACAGGGTTCACGGTTCACATCATGTCGAGCATGATTCCGGTCTTTCTAATGCCTATTGCTGTTTTGGACTCCGTTCACATACTCAGCGAGTTCTATGACCGTTATCCGCACATCGGCGATCGACGTGAGACGCTTCGACAAACGATACACGCTCTCTTCAAGCCCATGTTATACACGTCAGTCACCTCAGCGATAGGCTTCGGATCGCTGATGTTGGCCGACATCCCGCCAGTCAGGGTTTTCGGCGGTTTTGTCGCTTTCGGGATCATGGCTGCCTGGTTCTTAACCATCACTTTCATCCCGGCTTCGATCATGCTCATCCGCGAGGAGCGTCTCGCTGCGGCCTTCACAGCAGCCAAAGGCGGCAAGGAATTGTTGAGCCGCTTCCTTCCTGTCCTGGGGGGCGTAGTCGTAGTCCATCGTAAACTGTTCATAGCAGTAGCGGCGATTTTCCTCGCGGTCGGCGGATTCGGGATTTCGCGTCTTGTCGTCAACGATAATCCGGTCAACTGGTTTAGTGAAAACCACCGCCTGCGAATTGCGGACCGGGAGATGAATCGATTGTTCGGCGGAACTTATATGGCGTATTTGATCATCGAGGGACAGGAGGAAGGCATCGTCAAACGCCCCGAGGTGATGGCCTACATGGCCGATTTGCAGCGCGTGCTTGAAACTGATCCGGTAGTTGGAAAAACATCGTCGGCCGCGGACATCGTTGGACAGATCGGGTATGTTCTCCACGAAGGCGACCCTGTTTACAGGAGTGTTCCGGAGAACGCAGAAGAGCTGGCTCAATATCTTTTTCTGTTCCAGATGTCCGGCGACCCCGGTGATCTTGATAACTTCGTTGATTACGACTACCGCCTCGCAAATATCTGGGTGCAACTGAAGAGGGGCGAAAACCAGGACATGGCCCGCGTTGAACGTTTGGTCGAGGCATTTATGGTCGAGAATCCTCCGCCCTCCGGAATCGCCATACGCTGGTCAGGGCTTACCTATATAAACAAGATCTGGCAGGATCTGATGGTGGTCGGCATGCGCAACGCGATCGTTGGCGGATTCGTGGCAGTATTTCTTCTGATGGTCGTTCTTTTCAGATCCCTTCTGCTGGGATTATTGTCGATGATTCCACTCTCGTTCTCCATTGTTCTTTCGTATGGCCTGGTTGGACTCGCAGGGAAGGAGTATGACATGCCGATCGCGGTCGTCTCGTCGCTTGCATTGGGGCTGTCAGTAGATTTCGCTATCCATTTTATCCAACGGTTCCGGACACAACTTTCTGAATGTGGGGATGTAGATGCAGCCCTCAAGTATATGTTCGGCGAACCTGGGCGGGCCATCACGCGCAACGCATTGGTCATCATTGTCGGCTTTCTTCCTATGGTATTCTCTACGCTGGGGCCATATAAGACGGTCGGAGCATTCTTCGCGCTTCTGATGACGTTTACGGCGCTGGCGACCATAGTTCTCCTTCCCGGACTACTTCAAATGTATGCTAAACGATTTGTGGCACAGCCTGCTGCTGAATCCATTAAAAGTAAATGAACCAATGAAAGTGACCCGAATCCATTTGTTTCGCCGGTTTGTTGTACCGGTGGCCATCCTTTTCGGCTTCATTCCGGTTGTAACGAGCGCTCAACCCTCTCCACAAGAGATTGCCGATCGTTCATTACAGGCGTTTTATTATCCCGCCGCCGACATGAGCGTTCGGGTGTCTATGACCCTGATAAATTCCCAGGGCAGAGAACGGCGCCGGGATATGACCCTGCTTCGTTGGAACTCCGAGAAGGAAGGAGATCAGCGCTACTTCGTCTATTTCCGCGCCCCTTCAGACGTGAAAGGAATGACCTTTATGGTATGGAAGTATCGTGGCGGTGACGATGACCGCTGGATCTTTATTCCATCCCTCAACATGGTCAGGCGCATCGCTGCGAACGACAAGCGCTCATCGTTTGTCGGATCCGATTTTACGTACGAGGACGTCTCGGGACGGGATGTCGGCGATGAGAATCATACGCTGCTCCGCACCGAAGACCTGGGCGGGAGGACGTGCTTTGTTCTGGAAAGCCGCCCTGTCGGATCGGCAGCATACACACGCCGCGTAAGCTGGATCGACGTGGAACGCCGGCTTCCGCTGAAGGAGGAGTACTTCGACTCCAGAGATCAAAAGGTGCGCGAGTTTACGGCCGACAAGGTTGAAGAGGTCGGAGGGTATTGGACCATAACGAAACGATCGATGCGAAATCTGCAGACCGGCCATAGAACGGAAGTCACGTTCTCATCCGTCGAGTATGGCGTCGGCCTCGAAGAAAGCCTGTTTACAGAGCGCTACCTCCGTCAACCGCCTCGGAGGTGGATTCGCTGATGCGTGGAGCAGTTGCTCATGTAAGCGCCTTGATGCTTGTATTGGCACTGGCCGATTCAACATCCGTCTTTGCCCAGGTTGAAATCAGTGGCTTTGCGCAGGCGAACTATGCGGCACGGATTACCGGGACGAGCTGTGCATCCGACACGGCGTGTGACTTTCTACTCGGGGAGGAACGTCTACAACTTAAGCTGGAGGCTTTTTCAGACGATGGGGTGGCCGGTTTTAGCGGCAGGCTCGATTTCTTCC
>CAZGOS010000233.1:0-4614 GCA_964527795.1 uncultured Rhodothermales bacterium
GTTCGTCGCTCTCCACCGCCCCGGTGGACTACGCGGACTTCATCACTGAAACTGAGAGGATAGCAGATCATGCCATATTATGTGCGATTGGGCCAGGTGCCCCACAAGCGCCATACGCAGGCGCGCAAACCGGATGGTTCTCTTTACAGCGAAGAGGTAATTGGTGCTGAAGGTTTTAATGGCATCCAGTCCATTGCCTATCACGTGCATCCGCCGACCGTTGTCAGCCGGTGGGAAGATCCCATTCCATACGGAATCGACTATGTGGAGCTTGACTACCTTCGGCACCGCCACGTAAAAGGCTTCGAATTCAGACCTTCCGGTGATTGGCTGTCCGGACGAACCTACATCATGGGAAACGACGACGTGCGCTTGGCACTTTGTGCGCCCGTCGAGGAGATGTCCTTCTTCTATCGAAATGCGACAGCCGACGAAATGATCTTCGTGCATGAAGGCGAAGGTGTGCTCGAAAGCCCGTTCGGCCGGGTGGAATTTTCGTCGGGTGATTATGTTCATGTACCCCGTACGATCACGCATAAATGGATTTTTGATGGAGGGCGTCAGGCCAGGCTGCTCGTTATCGAGGCGTTTTCTGAAATTCATCCGCCCAGGCGCTACCGGAACGAATTCGGTCAACTGCTCGAACACAGTCCTTTCTGTGAGCGTGACTTCCGTCCTCCATCCGAACTGATCACGATAGACGAGGAGGGAGAATTCGAGGTTCGCGTAGCCAAACACAACTATCTGCACCGCCTCTTTTTCCGCTATCATCCCTTCGATGTAGTCGGCTGGGACGGATACATGTATCCCTGTGCAACGTCCATTCATGACTTCGAGCCCATCACGGGTCGAATCCATATGCCTCCGCCTATTCACCAGCATTTCGAAGGTCGGAATTTCGTGATCTGCTCGTTCGTGCCACGTTTATTTGACTACCACCCCGACGCGATTCCAACTCCGTACAACCACTCCAACATCGACTCCGATGAGGTACTGTACTATGTCGAGGGAGAATTCATGAGTCGAAAGGGCATCGAGCGCGGATCGTTCACGCTGCATCCCGGAGGAATTGCGCACGGACCGCATCCCGGTACAATCGAAGCCAGTATTGGAAAAGAAAGAACGGACGAACTCGCCGTCATGGTCGACACCTTCCGTCCTTTACAGCTCACGAAGGCAGCCATCGCTCTGGAAGATGAGGACTACATGCTGTCATGGCGACCTGAAGGCCACAGCGAAAACGTGCCGTCAAACGAGCAATAATCGCAGGTGCATCGGGCAGCCAAGAAATCGCATGGGCTGACTCCGACCTGGCGACGAATCCGTGCCTTCAATTGACGCGCTGCACGGGCGTAATTTCGTCGCCCTTGTAACAAAACAGCTCCCTCCCGTGCTCTCCATCTGTGGCGGCGAAACAGATTTGATCCCTGAAAACAGTCAGCTCCTGTGGCTGCGAGCTGTCCTCGCCAGTCCATATGTCGGCGATCATCTCGGCACCCGCTCCATTTGAACGCCAGACTTCTAATCCTTCTCCAGTGGTCCTTGCAACGAAATAAATCCACTCTCCCTGCTGAAGGAATGCAAACGGCGCTGATCCCGAAGCTCCCGGATTAATGTCGGCTACAAGTTCAGAATTACCGTTGACAAATCGCCATAACTCTTTGCCGGATACACCATTGTCTGCCGCAAAATAGAGTGCGGAATCTGATGCGAAAAGAAATGAAGGATGGCTACCGGCTTCGCCTTCATTGAGATCGCTGACCATTTCGGTTACCCCGTCTCGAACACGCCATAGCTCTTCTCCGTGGTCCGGTTCGGTAGCCGCAAAATAAAGCGACCCATCGTACACCGTTAAATATCTGGGATTGGAGCCGTCGGATCCGCCGGCAATGTCCAGTACCAGAGAAACTTCTCCGTTTTCATACTTCCAGAGTTCTTGTCCGAACCGGCTCGTAAACGCAGTGAAATAAAGCGCATTATTAAACGCTTTGAACTGCCCGGGACGCGATCCCGTTCTTCCTTCATTGATGTCCGCAATCAGCTCCGGCAAGTTGCCGTCATATCGCACCAGTTCAGCACCAGTACCACGCATAGCGGCTGAAAAGTACAAGGCGTCCTGAAAAACCGTGAACCCCGCCGGAGTAGAACTACCCGGTCCTTCGTTGATATCGGCGACCAGGTCCAGGTCAGAGCCGTCCCATTTCCACAGTTCCACGCCAAGCTTACCGTCATTGGCTCGGAAATAGAGTGCATCGTCGAACACGGTTAACTCGGAAGGATGAGAACTATTCGGGTCATCTGAAATGTTGCGGACCAATCGTGTGCGATTTCCATCGAGGACCCATAATTCACGACCATATTCCTCCTTGAGTGCCGTGAAATACAGCCTCTCTCCGTATTCAATAAAATTGGCCGGGATCGACTGGCCTTCCAGAGGGGCGATGTCCGTGACGTTGATCAGCTTCACGCCATCAAACTTCCAGATTTCCGATCCGAGGTCAGGAGTACTTGACTGCATATACAGCTCGTTCTGAAAAAGATAGAGCCCATTCGGATCACTCGATTCGTAGCCTTCATTCAGGTCCTGCACCAGGCCGGATTCCGGCGCGGCGTCGGGTTTACATCCGGCAAGGAAACCGGCCGAGACGAACAGATAAGCGATCAGGTAGACGGCCGCACGGTCGATCGGGCAGTCGGCCAGGAAATGTTTTTTTTGCACGTCTTTCCCAATTGTGTACTGTATTCAAAGTGCCATGCAACGTCTGAAACACCGAAGGGTTTTGAAAAAGAACGAAGAATGGGAGGAAGTTTCCAGGCCCGAAGGAACGAACCTTTACCGGATTCATTTTCCATCCGTATCATGCAATATTCCATCTTTTTGATTGCCCCGATGAATGATCAAAACCTGTCTGTGAGCGAAGACACTTTTCCTTTCGGCCAGGAGATTGTATGGACACCCTCCCCCGAGCAGGTGGCCAACTGCAATCTGACAAAGTTCATGCAACTTCACGGCATAGGATCGCTGGAGGAACTCAATCGACGATCGATATCTGACCCCGAATGGTTCTGGGATGCCGTCCTGAAAGACCTGGATATTCAATTCAGCCTGCCTTATGAAGCTGCCCTGCTCGTAACGAACGATGTTGCTTTCCCTGAGTGGTGCGTCGGCGGACGCATGAACATCATTCACAACTGCCTCGATAAATGGCAGGTCGGCGCCGCTGCTGAACGAACGGCCTTTCGCTGGGAATCCGAAGAAGGGCGAACGCTGACACTCTCGTACCGAGAGCTGAACGAGCGCGTGTGCCGATGTGCCAATGCACTTCGCTCTCGGGGTCTTGGGAAAGGGGCCGCCGTTGGACTTTATATGCCGATGACGCCCGACCTGGTCACGGCCTTTCTGGCTGTCATAAAGATTGGCGGTGTAATATTGCCGCTTTTCAGCGGATACGGGCCGCAGGCCATTGCCACGAGATTAAACGACGCTGAAGCTCGCGTTGTAATCACGGCTGACGGTTTTCCGCGACGTGGCAGGAACGTGCAGATGAAGGCAGTGCTCGACGAAGCGCTGAAAAAGTGCCCTACGGTTGAATGGGTTCTCGTCAGTCGGCGAACAGGCGTTGAAAATGTCCCATGGAATCCTGAGCGCGACGTCTGGTGGCACGAGCTGGTGGCGTCACATGAGGCGACCGCAGAAACGGAGAACACATCCGCCGAGGATGTGCTGATGATTATTTATACATCGGGCACGACAGGTCGCCCGAAAGGTGCCATTCATACGCATTGTGGATTCCCCGTCAAAGCGGCACAGGACATGTCGCACGCCATGGATCTGCGACCGGGTGAATTGATGTACTGGATGAGTGACATGGGGTGGATGATGGGCCCCTGGCTGGTATTTGGCACATTGCTGCTGGGCGCCGGAATGCTCTTCTATGACGGCGCGCCTGATTTCCCGGATATCGACCGACTCTGGCAACTCGTCGAAGATCATGGAGTAACCCACCTCGGCCTGTCTCCCGTGCTCATTCGCGCCATGATGGTGCACGGAACAAAACCGTTGGAAAACCGCGATTTCAGGAAGCTGCGGGCCGTTGGAAGCACGGGCAGCCCGTGGGATCCCGAGTCATGGTCCTGGGCGTTTGAGAATGTACTGGACGGGCGTAAACCGATTCTCAACTATTCGGGTGGAACGGAAATAAGCGGGGGTATCCTGAGCGGAAACTTCTTAACGCCCATGAAACCGTGTTCGTTCAGTGGCGCGGTTCCAGGAATGGCTGCGGAAGTCGTTGACGAAACCGGCCAACCGGTGCGCGGCCAGGTTGGTGAGCTGGTTATTCAAGGTCCCTGGATCGGAATGACTCGTGGGTTCTGGAAGGATACCGAGCGATACCGTGAAAGCTACTGGTCTCGTTTTGAAAACGTTTGGGTCCATGGCGACTTCGCTGCCATAGACGAAGATGGTCTCTGGTATATTCTTGGCAGAAGTGATGATACGATCAAGGTTGCAGGGAAACGCCTTGGTCCGGCTGAAGTGGAGTCCATTCTGAATGCACACCCGGCCGTGACCGAAAGCGCCGCGATCGGCGTGCCACACCCGGTAAAAGGCGAGGA
>CAZGOS010000234.1:0-4609 GCA_964527795.1 uncultured Rhodothermales bacterium
GGAGGTGAGGAAGGGCGAGATTCATGCGCTCCTGGGCGAAAATGGGGCCGGCAAGTCGTCTCTGGTTAAAGTACTGTTCGGGCTTTATCCGTGTACAGCGGGGTCAATAAGCTGGTTTGGAGAGGCTATCGACATCCCGAATCCACATGTAGCCCTTGAGCAGGGCATTGCGTTCATTCACCAGGAGTTGCCGTTTGCGACCCACCTGACGGTGGCGCAAAATATTTTTCTAGGACGCGAGTACGTGAAGCGACCCTCGGGATTCGTTGACGAAAGACGCCAGAATATTGAGGCCGGGAACATGCTCGCCCCGTTCGCAGATTCGATCGATCCGAAGAGCAGAATGGCAAACCTGGGTATGGCGCAGCGACAGATCGTCGCCATTGCCGGAGCCGTCTCAACAGGTGCTCGCCTGATCGTTCTCGATGAAGCAACGACAGCTCTGACCGAGCACGAGACAGACCGCTTGTTCGAGACGCTTAACGTTCTCAAAAGCCGGGGAACGACCTTTATCATGATCACGCACAACCTGGATGAAGTCTTTCGTGTGGCCGATCGCGTGACGGTCATGCGCGATGGCCGGTCTGTTGCGACCGTAGAAACCAGGAGTGTCGACGCGCAGAACCTGATTCGTTTTATGGTTGGTCGGGACGTAGAGGACGTTTTCCCAAAACACGTGACACAACCGGGCCATATCAGGCTTCGAGTGGAGGGGCTCTCGACAAAAAAACTAAAGGACATCAGCTTCGAAGTACGCGGCGGTGAAGTTCTGGGACTCGGGGGATTGATGGGGGCCGGCCGCACGTCGCTATTGAATGCCCTGTTTGGGGTCATCCCTCGCGCTGCAGGTCGCATTTATCTCGACGGAACCGAGGTGGACATGCGATCACCGCGGGACGCCATTCGAAATCGCATAGCCTACATCACGGAAGACCGTAAGGCAAACGGACTGGCTCTGCACCTGGGCATCAAAGACAATATCGGCATGGTCAAAGTGGAGCATACTTCGCGTTGGGGATTCGTCGACGACTCCGCCCTCCAGGCCCTGAGCGAACACTTTGTCGAAAAACTCCAGATCAACGCCAGGGCGTCAAAAACGACTCGTACCCTCAGTGGTGGTAACCAACAAAAAGTCGTAATCGCCAAGTGGTTGGCTACGGAGGCTGATATCTTTCTTCTGGATGAACCCACACGGGGAATCGACGTGGGTGCCAAACTGGGAGTCTATGACCTGATCAACGAGTTGACCGGCGCCGGGAAAACCGTCGTGCTGGTTACTTCCGAGCTACCCGAATTGCTGGCAATGAGCGATCGTATTCTGGTTCTTTCGGAGGGAATGCTTGCCGGAGAGCTTTCGAAAGAAGAAGCCACACCGGAAATAATTATGGAGCTGGCCTCAATGATGCCCGACGTGCGCAAATAATATTCTTCCATGTCTGAACCGAAATCGAGAATGAAGACGATCACAGATGCACAGGGAGAATCCGGTTCGACGTACGGCAAGGAAATGTTGAAAAGCGCGAGCAAACAGCTCGCTCCCTTCTTGTTTCTCATTCTGATTTCCATTGTTCTCTCTTTTTCGTCGGAAAACTTCTTAACCGTTCGCAATATCCTGACCATATTGCTTCAGATTTCCGTAGTAGGCATCATCGCCGTCGGGCAGACGATGGTCATGATCACAGCTGGGATCGATCTGTCAGTCGGTGGTGTCGTGGGTCTGTCCGGCGTGGTGTCAACGCTTTTGATTGCGCAATTCGGTGTGGCAATTCCCCCCGCGATTATTGCGGGAATCCTGGTCGGCGTTTTGTGTGGCCTGGTAAACGGTGTACTCATTACGCGTGTCAATATGCCCCCCTTCATCGCAACGCTCGGTACGATGAGCGTGACCCGCGGACTGGCCCTGGTACTTACGGGAGGGGTGGCGGTCTATAACCTGCCCGAAAGTTTTTCATGGCTCGGCGGTGGAAGCCTGTTCGGGCTTCCAGTACCGGTTGTTCTGCTCGTACTGGTCTCAGCCATTATGGTCGTTGTACTGAACAAGACGCTTCTTGGACGCCATGCCTTTGCGATCGGAAGCAATCGGGAGGCGGCGGAGATGTCCGGAATCAGGGTATCCAAACAGCTGGTCAAGGTATATATGATCTGTGGTGGCCTCTCCGGACTCGCCGGCGTCATTCTGGCGTCACGCATTGTGACCGGACAACCCACGGCGGGAATCGGTTACGAATTGGATGCGATTGCGGCCTGTGTAATTGGCGGGACGAGTCTTTTTGGCGGCGTAGGTACAATCGCAGGCTCCGTCGTAGGCGCCGGACTGATGGGACTCATCCGAAATGGCAGTAACTTGCTTAATGTGTCTACTTTCTGGCAGCAGATCAGTATCGGCGTCATTATCTGGGTCGCCGTTGCCTGGGATCAGTACCGACTCAAACATGCTGTTTAGCCTGCAATCATGCGTGATCTGATTTTTGTCCTTTTGTTGAGCCTTTCATTTGCTAGCGTCGCCTGCAAGTCGAGCGGAGGTGAGAACGAGAACGAGAACGAAATTTATCGCATAGCCGTTATCCCGAAGAGCGTCGGGTTTGATTTCTGGTCGCGTGTAAAAACGGGTGCGGACGAGGCTGCCCGGGAGCTCGGCAACATCGAGGTGATCTGGAAGGGAATGACCGACGAAACGGATATCGCCGGACAGGTCGCCCTCGTCGAGTCGTTTATCACCCAACAAATCGATGCGATTGTAATCGCCCCGGCAGATGCGCGCGGACTGGTCCCCGTACTTCGCGAAGCCCGCAGTGCCGGCATTCCCATCGTAACAATAGATTCCGGGACCGACCCGCAAATTGCCGCATCACACGTGGCGACAGACAACGTTGCCGCTGCTGCCAAAGCGGCCGATCTGGTAGCCGGACTGTTGCATGAAACGGGTACTGTCGCGCTCATTCCCTACATCGCAGGGGCTTCGACGTCCAACGAACGCGAACAGGGATTCAAGGAGGGCCTGAAAAAGTATCCGGGCCTGGATCTGGTAGCCGTGCAGTATTCCAACAGCGACTACGGGCGTGCGATGTCTGTAACGGAGGATATACTTACGGCTCATCCCGACTTGGATGGCGTATTCGCTGCAAATGAACCCAGCGTATTAGGCGTTGTACGTGCGGTGAAATCCCGTGGATTGCAGGGGCAGGTCAAGATTGTCGGCTTTGATGCCTCGCCCAGACAACTTGAGGGTATTCAAGACGGTTCTATCCACGGGTTGATCGTTCAGAGTCCCTTCACGATGGGCTACGAAGGCGTTAAACAGGCGGCAGAGCTGATCGGTGGACACGACGTGCCGGCACGCATTGACACAGGCAGTGTCGTAGTCACGCGGGAGAATATTGATGAATTCATGACCGACAGTGAATAGCACCCAGCCCTCTGCCGAAATGATGTTACGTTCAAATACCCGTTGAAATGCCTGAAGTAGAAGTCCGGACCTATCCTCTCTCCTACCTGCATAACTTTTCGAAGCAGGTCTTCATGCATTTTGGTGTACCTGAAGAAGATGCGCATCTTGCCGCGGACGTGTTATCAGCGGCTGACAGACGGGGAATCGATTCGCATGGCGTGGCCCGTATGTACTCCTATTTCGAAATGCTGTCCGAGGGCAGGATCAATCCCTCCCCGGAGGTTTCGATCGTGCGAGAAACGCCGAGCACGGCGACGGTTGACGGTGACAATGGCCTGGGATTGGTCGTAGGTCCCAGAGCAAACGAGATCGCAATGAACAAAGCCGAGACAGTCGGCTCCGGGTGGGTAAGCGTCTGCAATACAAATCATTATGGAATTGCTGGATACTATGTACTGGAAGCGCTCGATCGCGATCTGGTAGGCATTTCGATGACCAATTCGACCAAGCTCGTCGCCCCACTCTGGGGCGCTGAGCGCATGCTTGGCACGAATCCGATCGCTATTGCATTTCCGGGAAAAGAAGAGCCTCCTATTGTCATCGATATGGCAACCAGCGCGGTGGCCTATGGCAAAGTCGAAATAGCCGATCGAGCCCGGCAGCAGGTTCCTGGCGGATGGATTATCGACTCCGATGGACGCAGTTCGAAAACCCCGTCTGACATATCTATGGGTGGCGCACTGCTGCCACTCGGTTCGGACCGGGAACATGGTGGCCACAAAGGCTACTGTCTGGCAGCGATGGTTGATGTCCTGTGCTGCGTGTTCAGCGGTGCTAACTGGGGACCCTTTGCCCCACCTTTTACGCTACGCCTGGAAACGCCCGATCGCAGCGTCGGAAAAGGGATCGGGCATTTTTTTGGCGCCCTGCGAATTGACGGCTTCATCGATCCGGACGAATTCAAGACACAGATTGACGAGTGGATTCGAGTTTTTCGAGGAACGAAACCAGCCCCCGGCACAGATGGGCCGTTGATACCGGGAGATCCGGAGCGCGAAGAAGAAGCGATTCGCACAGCCGGGGGCGTACCGCTCGTCATGCCCGTCGTAGAAGATCTTCGCCATATTGCACGTGCGACGGGTCTCACGTTCGATTGAAGAACATAAATTGAACTACCACCACCTGAGGTGGTGGATTCCCCATTCATCGACAGCCAGTATA
>CAZGOS010000235.1:0-4522 GCA_964527795.1 uncultured Rhodothermales bacterium
TAAGTCGCCGTTCAGAGCCTCTGAAATCGAATTTGTTCTCCGGATCTGTCCGTCGTTGAAGTTCGACGGATCGATAGATTCCGTGCCGCGATCGGCAAATCGCAGGAAGTCGGTGTCACGACGGTCAAGACTGATGTTCCCCTCGATATCGAGCCAGCTGACAGGCTTGTAGACCACTCGCGCGTTACCCAGCATGCGCGATGACTTGTCCTGAGTTTCGATATTTTCAATCACGTAGAGCGGATTTTCTTCCACGGCGAGTGGATCCGCCTGCACTGCGAGCTTATCGTTCTCGTCCCGCTCGGCCAAATTGGACAGAGGGTTGGTAAACATCAGTCCGAAGAACGGATTGAAGCCCGATGACCGGGGTACGTCTCGCGATGAGTTCGAGTAGTACGTCGACGCCGTCAGACTCAGCTTGTTCGAAATCCGGTGGTCCAGGTTCATGCGAAAATTCCTGCGCGTGTAGCCCTTCAAACCGACGAGTACACCGGCTTCTTCATAGTTCGTGAACGAAGCGTGGAAATTCGTTTTTGCACTGTTCTGACTGATCGCGATGTAATTGGTAAGGGTCGTCCCGGGATCGAAGAAATCATCAAAGTTGTTCGTAACGGTTCCGGAATTCGCATATGCCTTGTCGTAGAAAGACACGCCGCCAAAAACCTTATCGTTTACCGTTCCAGGCCCGTAGCCACTCGCAAAACACGTTTCGCAGCTATTCTTTACGCCGTCCTTGTCAAGGAAATTTCCATTTGCATCGACACTCAGGTCGTGGGCTCTATTGGACCTGAAATCCGTGGGAAGCTGATTCGTCCCGAACTCATTGCGTACCGTTATGCGGGTCTGGTTGTACGGTATGTTGGTTCCTCGCTTCGTCGTAATCTGAATTACACCGTTCTGGGCGCGCGATCCATAGAGTGATGATGCGGCGGCGCCCTTTACGAGTTCGATGCTTTCAACGTCGAGGGCATCGAGGTCGACGACGCTGGAACCGAGAATGACTCCGTCGACGATGTACAGCGGTTCCGCCGACCCGGTCAGAGAGGTCGTTCCGCGAAGACGTACGGCAACGCCGTCGCCTGGTTGGCCGGATACGCTGGTCACCGATGCACCGGCGACCTTACCCTGGAGCGACGAAATCACATTCGCAGCCGGTGTCAGGGTAATCGCTTCCGATTCAACCTTGTCGACCGTGAACGCCAGTTTCTTCGCGGGGGTCGCCTCTGAGACGCCCAAAACAATGACTTCATCAAGGTTGAGGATATCCGGGGCGAGAACAAAGTCCTGCGTCTGGGCGCCGGGAGACAGCGTTATGAGGCGGGATACAGGAGAGAAGCCAATGAATCCGGCGCGCAGCGTTACGCGCTGTCCGCGCGCCTGGTTACTCGGTATCTCAAATGAGTACAGTCCTTCAAGATTCGTCGCTGCGCCTACTACGAGTTCATCGACAATGACATTGGCTCCAATCAACGGCTCGCCGTCGGGATCGGTGATGGTGCCTGAAATCACCGTTGATTGGGCAAACAACAGTACGGGAGTAACGACGGCCAGAAAGACCGTCGCGAATAGCGATCGATGCATGGCGTTTCCGATGTTAGTGCTAGGGGAGACCGATATGCGTACCGGTCATTCTGCAAGCCACACTACCCATGGAACAGACATTTGACCGGCGTTACCGCTCTATGAGCGCCCGCCTGTGCCGTACGTCTGTCCAGCGTCAACTAGCGGATAGTGGAAAGTGATTGGTTCAGTGATTGGAGAGAATGGTACGGCACCAGAACCAATATTTCAAATAAGTGATTTATTTTTGCCCTTTCAGGATGAAGAGTTCGCCGTCAGGAAACCCGAATAAATCAAGCAGGTAGCCATCCAGCCGGTTTTAAACAGAGATCGGCCATTTATTTACCCCGGATCCGTTCGGCTGCTCCAACGAGTCGGATCTCGAACTTCAATTCCGCCCCGCTCTGCTGACCGGTGTCGGCAACAAATCGGGCTGTGTGCTCGCCCGGTTCCAGAGAAAAAACGTCGGTTGGAATCAGCAATTTGCGAATGACCTGCCACTCGCTGGTATATAGAACAGCCGTGTCGCCGCCCGTGTATTTGATGTGGTGACCGTCGGGCAGGGATACGGGGACACTAACGCCGGGCTTGTTGTCGATCTCGATTTTAATATCACTGACGGTTGCACCGACGGCCGTCAGGATAAACTCGAGCGTTGTTTCATCTGACTCGCTCATGAACGAAAAAGTCGAAAAGGCCGGCTCGCCCGGTTGTCTTTCCTTCGTCTTGTGGGAGAATTTCAGGGACTTAACCGGATATAGATCCCAGCTTGACGCGTCGATCGACTCCAAATGGAAATCGTTGTCGATGTCCTGCATGGCCTTCTTTTGCCCATCCGTGAACGCGTCTACCATCCTGGCCGCTTCCCAGCTCCCCAGAAGCATCAGGATCTCGCTGCTCTGTCCATTTCTGTCGATCTGATCATATCCAGTAACAAAGCCATATCCGGCATCAAAACCCGCCGACCGGGCAAGCATCCATTCGATGTCTTCCACACTCGTTTCCGGGCGCATACTGAACCAGCCCAGCATGCCCGGCATCAGGTTGCGCCTGAAGTACGCCTGGTTCTTGAGCCGGTACTCTGTCTGACTCTCCCGGAATCCGGCGTACCAGGGTTCGCCCCAGTTCATTCGCGTATACATGTGCCAGAAGAAGTGAGAGGTGCGGCTCGCATCAGCGATGTAATGCCCCCGGATGTTTTCGTCGAGCGCGTCGAACCACGATTGGGTGAAGAGAATCTCTCCGTAATTGCCCATGCCCGTCGACCGGTTGCCCTCGAGCCCGTCGAAGGAGATCTGCCGCAGTCCTGTCTCATTGAAAAGACGAGCGACATTCTTCGCCATTTCTATCGACAGATCCGCGTTCGAGAGAAAAACGTTGTAGCCGTGATCGTCCAGTTTGCCGACTCCGACACCTTTCGAATGAGCCTTTGCCGATGTGCCGAACGCGCCTCGATCGCAGCCCAGCAGGCGCCACGGTTCGGTGTCCGTGATGCCGGTGCACTGGACGATTTCGTCTTCAATGACCGAGGCCCTGAGGTGACTCTTCTGCGACTGATTGAAGTAGCGCGGAGATTCGATGGGGATCGATCTTGACGCGGCATCGATGCCCTCCTCGAGCGTGGTACTTCCGACGCGGGCCAGCCGGCCGTCCGGCACGGGCGTTACGTATGGGTCGTTGGGCGTAATGAAATTCGAGAGCATATGCACGCCGACCATGATTTCGAGCTCCCGTGCGCGCTCCACGATCGCCTTCATGCTTTCGACGCCACGAGGGAAGTACGTTTCCTTGAGTTCGAAGTGACCCCAGTTCTTGAACGCATCCGGATGGTAGAGGTAGCGAAGGCCGGCTCGGCGCGTGATATCGAGCGCCCGTTCGATGTCTTTCTCACCGAAATGCATAATGATGTAAGCCGCGGACGCTGCTTTCGACTTCTTACCCCACACCCCGTCGATCATCGGGTGCGCTAGCCCTTCCGCGAGTTCGATCTCGCCTATCGTTGACAGTGCTTCACCTGGGCGAGATCCAAAAAGAGCAATCTTCGAACCGATGATTCCGCCGTCATCGAAGGCCGGTGCGAGGTACTCATCATAGCCACGATTGGCGACTACGCGATCGGTATTTCTCTCTCTTGTATATGCCTGAAGCGTGCTGCCGAATGTCTCCGGTTTCGCGGCCTCAACCCGGTAGAGCACGCCTCGTTTTCCTGCCGGGTCCAGGTCGTCGTAATCTCCGGCTTCGAAGATGTCGAGCTGCGGGAGAGCATCGTTTTCATTCCAGGGAAATCCACCGAGCGTCTTCGGATTGAGGGCCTGAAGACCGATCGCAAAGCCCTCGCCCTGCACGACACCGACGGTTTCGCCGATGATGTCGTCAAGCACGGTCGGGTAGGGACCCCAGACGACGAGTTCTACGCCGGCTCCCGGCGAAACGTCCGTCAATTCGAATCGGATATGCGACGCCGACGTTCTGACCGAGACGCTTGCGCGCCGACCACCCGGATATGTCAGTGTAAGTGCATCTTCTGCGGAATTGAAACCGGCAGATACAGGAGAAAGCAGCGCGCCGTCAATACGAAGAGACAATAGAGGCGATGCCACGCCCTCCGCCAGATAGTCGACGCCGTCGGTGCGATCCACCATTGCGACGACAGCCCCATCGTCGCCGAGCCTGAGCGAAAACGTGTCCGTATTCCACTCCGTGTAATTCGTGCAGCCGGCCACGAGGATTGTGGTGGAAACGAGCAGCGGTGAAAGGTTCTTCATCTTCGTAGCAGCACGTTTTGAACGTAAGGTAACCTGTGATCGCACGGTGAGTGGAGCGGCTCGATATTTATATTAAGGAAAGAATATGTGCAATAAGCACCTGTTCGCGGAACGGCTCTCCCCGTGTGGGTCAACCGTCATATCGACGGTGATCATCCGGCCGTACATGCTGCTCAAGTCAGTCGACCGCTTCTTCA
>CAZGOS010000236.1:0-4510 GCA_964527795.1 uncultured Rhodothermales bacterium
TTCCTGGCACAATAAGCTACGACCAAGCTTGTCGTGGAAGCTTGATTAATAGCATATGTTAAGTCTCAAACGAGGCAACAAGCATGTGCTCGTGCTAAGGAGATCGGGTTAGAGGATTGAAAAGTGCCTGGTATATAATTACATCACCGGGGTAAATACGGGGTAAAATTCGTACACTGAGATGCACGAATATGCATTCAGGTGCACAATGACAGGAACAAGAAAAGTCCCTCAATCTATCCAAAATAGGCGATCTAAGGGGTATTTTCGCAGTTGCCCTACCGGGATTTATTCGCACACTTCGTGTGCTCATCAGTCGCTTCGTCGCTACGCTCCTCGCTCGTGTGAACCTAGTCGCCGCTTCGCGGCTTGTTCCAGGTTCTCATACCCTATAGAATAGCGAAAGCCCCGTAACCACGTTGTGGCTCCGGGGCTTCCGCTGTTGCCCTACCAGGATTATTCGGAGCTTCGCTCCTCATCAGTCGGAATGCTCCGCATTCCTCGTGTCGAACCTCCCTTGCTGCGCTCGGGTACGGTTCTCATCCTTATTAGAATGTTAAAACCCGGAAGGGCGGATGCCCGTCCGGGTTTTAAAGTTGCCCTACCAGGATTATTCGGGACTTCGTCCCTCATCAGTCGCTTCGTCGCTGCGCTCCTCGCTCGTGTCGAACCTTTCCGCGTGCTTCGCACGCTCGACGGTTCTCATTCCGAGGTGAAGACAAACCGAAGCAGCCCAACCACGGCAAATGCCGTAGTCGGGCTGCTTAGTTGCCCTACCAGGATTCGAACCTGGAACCTCCTGATCCAGAGTCAGGCGCTCTGCCAATTGAGCTATAGGGCAGGATTTGTTTGGGGGGCCAAATTTACGATGCAGCCGAGAGCGTTGCCAGTTCTCCGAGTTTGAGGCTGCAACTTATCGATTCGAGCCTTGCAACAGAATCTCATCGGGCTCGGAGAGGTCCGATTCGAGGGCGTCAACTTCGGAAGGATCGACGTTTCTCCAGGATGCTGCCTTGGCAACGATCATGTCTCTGACGTGTTTGCACAATCCCGATGTGTTCCGCTTCCACTCGGTGACGTCGACAGGATCGAATATGTGGATCCGGATATCCGACCTCGAACCGAATTTCCAGTTGTTCTTCGGTATCGCATCAAACGTGCCATCAACCACAATGGGAAGGACGGGAACTCCCAGCTTCAGTGCAAGGCTGAACGCGCCTTCTGAAAAGGCATGGATTCGTCCGTCGGGGGATCTCGTTCCCTCCGGAAAAATGAGTACCGAAACACGTTTTCCAATCCGATCTTTGGCATCGATAAATACCTGTGCCCGGCTTCGACGGCTTGTTCGATCGACCGGAATGTCTCTGGACAGACGCATCATCCAACCCAGAAGGGGCAACGAGAAAAGTGATTTTTTGCCGACCCATTTCATCTCCCACGGAAGCCGACTGACGACCGGAATGTCGGCCAGCGACTGATGGTTTCCGATTACGAGATACGGCAGCCTCATGTTAGCCGGAATCTTTCCCGTGATATCGATATGCCAGAGTGGATTGGTGCGCGTCATCGCGGCGCCCAGGCGCCGAAACCACCGGCCTGTCCTGTACTTGCCCGGATCCTTATCCAGCAGATTCGAAATTCCCATGATCGGTACCCAGACGAGAATGAGCACCGAGATCGAGAACCAGACCCAGATTGAACGGAGAATATCCAATGGCGAATCGACTGCTTCCAGGAGGAGATAGTATGGTCATCGTACTATCCCGGCGAGATAGTACGTATAGCGTACCATTCGAACCGGTCGTGCCGGTGCAAGATCCCCTCATGAAAAACGACGATACACGTCCAGTCAGGCAAACGTGATTGCCGATTCGTTAAGTTAGTCCCCTACCGGTCATCAGAGGACGCCGGGCGAGAAAAGCAGCCGGTTTTAAACGAACCGCTTTTCCGTTGCCCGGCATCGCGCCATGCTCGATTTCATCACACAGGACTACGCAGGAGAGCCGTTCCGGCTTTTCGGAGCGCCCCATCTTGTTACGCTCGCGGTAATCGCCGTGATCGGTATTGTGCTCACGAGGTCGGCTCAAAAAAGCGATCATAAGCGGCAAAAAACGATTCGGAATATTCTCGCCGTCTTACTCCTGGTTAATGAGCTAAGCTGGCATATCTGGAATCTTGCATTCGGCACATGGGACGTACAGAAAATGCTGCCCTTTCATCTGTGCAGCGTCATGATCTGGATCACCATTGCCGCGCTTCTTCTGGAAAAGCGTGCTCTGTATCCACTCGTCTATTTTCTCGGCGTAGCAGGCGCGGTGCAGGCGCTCATCACCCCTGACGGAGGCATATTCGGATTTCCGCACTTCCGGTTCTTCCAGACCATGATCGCCCATGGAGGGCTTGTAATCGCAGGATTCTGGGTGGTACTCCTTGAAAAATGTCGTCCTGATTTCAGATCGCTTGTTGTGGTTATCGTTGGTCTGAACATCTACGCTTTCGCCGTCTGGCTGATTAACACCGGAATTGGAAGCAATTATCTCTACGTCGTCGCCAAACCGGATTCGGCATCCGTGCTGGACTATTTTCCGGCGTGGCCCTGGTACATCGCCATTTTGGAGCTTGTCGCCGTTCTGTTCCTGGGGCTTCTCTACTTTCCGTTTCGTAAGCCCCGGAAAAAAGGGGCCGATTTCGGAGTCGCAGCCCAATGAAAAGCCCCACCTGACAGAATCAGGCGGGGCCTCTCGTCAATTCGGAAAGATCCGAACCGATAAATCGCTATCTATCTAGCGGAATGTAATCGTCGTTCCCACGTTGAACGTCCGTCCCAATCCAAGAAATACTTCTGCATCGTCTGCGCGATGGTTCTTCCCGGCCGGATCGTCGTCGAATGCATTGTACTGAGAATTATCTGCGGCGTCCTGGATGTAAAGCTCATCCAACACGTTGAACACGTTTGCGAAGACCTGAATGTCGAAACGACCCGATTTGATTGGAAGATCGTAGCCGACATGTACATCAAATACCGTGTAAGACGGCGTTTTCCAGCTCTGCGCGCGGTCGTTTGCATCGGACCTGCTGAGCGGGCTAAATGCAGCGTAGAACTCTGCGTAATATTTCCCAATCACCTTTGCATACATGCCGTCGATCGGGAATACGGTAGCAGAAAGAGCAAGTGCCGTCTGAGGTTGATCACCGACTTTGACATCCTTGACGTATATATCCACTTCCTCATTCAAGCTTGGATCATTGAAGTCCGCGATATAGAGCGCGTCCGTTACGTCGTCGGTGTACTTCCAGTTTCCAACGGAAGCCGCACCATCGAAGCGAACACGCGGATGGGGCTGGTAAGCCACTTCTGCTTCCACGCCCTGGTGTAATGCGTTAAGACCGTTGATAATGATGAGTCCGTCGTCACCAACAGCCTCAGCTTCCGACCTCGTAAGGGTACGGTCTTCCCACTTTGTATAGTAGGCGTTGACCTTCGCTGCGAGAGAGCGATCTTCCGACCGGAAATTCAAGCCTGCTTCAAGAGACGTGAATTTTTCATTCTTGGGATCGGCGTTTAAAGCACCAAATTCGTCGTTGATTACGCCATCGAGAATCGGCACTTTGCTGACATAGCCTGCATTCGCAAAGATTCCTACCTGGTCGTTTACGTTATACAGAGCACCAATTTTCACCTGATACCCGGTGATGTTATCGCCTTCCAGATACAGCTCTTTACCGGTACCGTCGTCAATGAAGTGATTCGTGGACGTGTATTTGATCATCGAAACACCAGCCATACCGTAGGCTGATAACTTGTCCTTCACGTATTCACCCTGGGCGAATGCACCGAACCAGTCGACCGTGTTCGTAAAATTGTAGATAATCTTGTCACCAAGGCCAACCTGCTTGTTCGGATTTAACTCATCACCGTTGTCGATATAATAGTCGCCACCGAGCAGATCGCGGACTTCCCGATAGTGATCTATTTTGGCGGTCCGCCAGTCCAATCCGGCTTCCAGAGTCGTGTTTTCGTTGACCGTGAGTTTCGCCTTGGAAATGGCACCGATAGTCCACTGGTCGTTTCGGCTGTTACGAAGTATGGCGTTCGATACGCCGGCGGTTTTCGGCCTGCCCTTTCGGTCCAGGGCGGCCCGATTGATGGCTATCGTCGCATCGTAATTCACGCGCCTCGACGGGCCCGAGTAATCCCACTTGATATCGCCGGCCGTTCCGGTACCGCCGCCGGTGCCGCCGGAGTAATACACGACAGTGGAAAGGAGCAGATCGTCGGTGAACTGTGCGTACCAGTTCAGATTGACCTGGGGCTTGTGGAAGAAATTCTCGCGCTCGTTCAGGAAATTTGGGTCGTAGCGATCAAACGTCTGGTCGCCTTTGGCCTGCTGTCCTGTATACGAAGACGAGACCGGGCTCTCGTTTTGATTGTATTCTCTGCCGCCGCCACCGAAATCATCGAAAATGTCCGGTGTCCCGTTGTTATCGTCATCGAAAGCGAGTACATCGT
>CAZGOS010000237.1:0-2115 GCA_964527795.1 uncultured Rhodothermales bacterium
AGAGGCGTTTTGCAGTTGCCGTGTGGAGCCTGTTGTAACGTCTCTTTTCGAATCTGAAATCGGCCTTGATGGAGTCGCGGCGGTCGCGGCCGCAGCCCCCGGAGCCGGTTGGGCTGCGGGCCTGGACACACTTCGTTATTTTTCGGGCACGGTGCTCACCGGCGGTTTTTCCACCATCGGCCCGGTCTACACACCGGGTGAAACATTGCAGGCGTTCTCCGTTCGGATCGACCGGTTGTCCCGTATAACCTGAATATCGGGAGCGATAATGATTTTGATTGATTCGTACCCCGTTCAAGCGCGCGACCTGGAACATGCGGAAAAGGCGATGTGTCCCGTGTCTTATCATGCAACCAGAAGTCCGGAGTGCCC
This sequence comes from uncultured Rhodothermales bacterium, assembly GCA_964527795.1. GTDB lineage: Bacteria > Bacteroidota > Rhodothermia > Rhodothermales > UBA10348 > SMXL01. The sequence goes on from CAZGOS010000237.1 coordinate 373, forward strand.
GGCGATTCGTCTGCCGGACCGCTTCTTGTCGTACCGTGATCTGGATCGACATATTTCCAGCGCGGTATCGATGCTGACCGGAAAAGGTTTTTCGCGCGGAACGCGCATTGCATTACTTGCGGTGCGATCGCCCGAGACGGTCGTCTGGCTCTTCGCTGCAATCAGGAGCGGCTTACCCGTATTGCTCATCAGCGACAGTATTCCTTCGACCGCTGTCGCGTCATTTTGCGAAGAGGCGGCGGCCGATGTTCTGATTTCCGATACATTCCCGGATCGTGCTACTCTGGATGTGATCCCGTCGCGCTTTCCGCTCGAAACGGGATCGACTGACAACGCACCGGCTGCATTCGACATGCAACGTGCAGCGACACTCCTGCTTACGTCGGGTAGCGGAGGGCGTCCCCGAATCGCCGTGCATTCGGTGAACAGTCATTTGGCGAGCGCATCGGCCTCGGCAGAGCGTGTGCCTTTTAACCAGCAGAGCTGCTGGCTCGCATCGCTGCCGTTGTATCACATCGGAGGCCTGGCCATTCTATTTCGGGCGTTCACGTCAGGTGGTTCCGTGTATCTACCCGGCGCCGGTGTGTCCATCACCGATTCCGTGCACTCAATGCATGTCACACATGTCTCGTTGGTGGAAACGCAGCTTCGACGATTGCTCCGGGAACGGCCTGCCGCCCCGGAATGGATTCAGGAAGTGCTTGTAGGCGGTGGCCGAACCGTACCCTCACTCATCCGCCGGGCTGTGACGGGAGGGTATCCCATCCGGACTACGTACGGCATGACCGAGTTCAGCTCCCAGATGACGACCTCGGAAATATGGACTGTTGAAAAGGACTCCTATTCCTGCGGCCGACCGGTCCGTGGCGTAGAGATAGCGATCAACGAAGAGGGCGAAATACTCGGACGCGCTCCGGCTCTTTTCATGGGTTATCTCACTGAAGATGGACCGAAACGCAGGGTCGACGATGAGGGCTGGTTTCCGACGGGAGATCTCGGTCGATATGACGACGGAGAGTTGTACGTGCTCGGGCGCAAGGACGAGATGTTTATATCGGGCGGGGAGAATATTCAGCCGGAAGAAATCGAAATTGCCCTTCTCGACTTCGACGAAATCGAGAGGGCCGTCGTAGTACCGGTCGAAGATGAAGAATTCGGTTTTCGACCCCTAGCCTTCATCACGTGGCGAAGTGAGCCTCTGAAAGACGACAAAATAAAAACCCGACTGTCGGAGCGTCTTCCGAAATACAAGCTTCCTGTCGCATTCATCAGCCGGCCCGAAGGAGACGAGTCAGGTTCGATGAAAGCCGACCGTAAACGTCTGCGTTCCGAAGCATGTCTACATATGCAGCAAAGCAGGGATTCATAAGGACATAAGGCTGCTTTTCCGGAGAATAAAGACCGTGCGAAAAACTCCGCCCTCTTCCTGCAACAAGACTATCCGGCATTCGTAGGCACTGCCTATATAATGTGTTATTACCGTCCGATATCTGATCAATCCGATCCATGAATCGATGCTGAAAGACAAGTCACGTTTACTTCTTTTTGGAGCGCTGATCCTGCTCGTTCTCGTCCTGATGGATGGAGGCGTTTTTATTCACGGTTTCAGTCTTTTCCACGGCGTTTCGTGGCTGAGATGGGTTCTTCTGGGACTCCTGATCTGGCTCATCACGTCCAGATGCGCATGCTGCCGCTCAGGCGTGTGCGACCCGGACATGGAAGATGTCGAAAGTGACAACGAAG
>CAZGOS010000237.1:2215-4465 GCA_964527795.1 uncultured Rhodothermales bacterium
AGAAGAAGAAGAAAAAGAAGGACAAGAGTAGATTCTAGAACGGAATTTTTCGGAGGGCGTACCATGCCCGATTAGACGCTGAAATTGCGCCTCGCATTCAGACGGATGCAGCAGGCGCATTTTCTTTTTTTCCGCGATTCGTTTTCAACACCGTTCTCTTTTCTTTCTTCAAGGCATCGTTCGAAATCCCGTCTGTTTATTTCCGTGAAGCTGTTCCATCGATCATACGGCGAAGGCCACGCACTCGTAATTCTGCATGGTCTGCTGGGCGCAAGCGGAAACTGGCATTCCCTCGCCGGTCGCGTTTTCAGCAAGCGCTACAGGGTCATCACCGTCGATCTGCGCAATCACGGCCGATCCCCTCATTTTGAAGATTTCTCGTACGGCGCCATGGCCGCTGATCTGCTTGAACTCATGGACGACCTCGGCCTCGAGTCCGCGCATCTTCTTGGCCATTCCATGGGTGGCAAAACGGCCATGCATCTCGCACTGCACGACCGCGAACGCGTAGACGGCCTGGTTGTGGCGGATATCGCTCCCGTCGCCTATCCGCACCTTCATGAAGAGACACTCAGTGCGCTGCTGGAAATGGATCTGTCTGAGTACTCGTCGCGGGAGGAGATTGACGAAGCGATGGCTGCTTCCTTTCCGGACCCTGCTTTGCGGGAGTTCCTTCTGAAAGGAGTCAGGAGGAAGCACGGCCGCTTCAGTTGGATTTTTCATCTGGAGGCCATCACGAATGGATACGGGTCACTCCAGGAAGCCGTGCTCGGTTGGCAGCCGTTTGAAGGTTCGGCGCTTTTTATTCGAGGTGGGCGGTCCGACTACGTGTTGGTAGAACACATGGTCTCCATTCGCACGATGTTTCCCTACGCCGAAATCGAAACGATAGAAGAGGCGGGACACTGGATTCACGCGGACGCCCCGGACGCATTCGGCGAAATCGTGATGGCCTTCCTGGGTCGTGCATAGAGCCTGATCCAGGACGTCTCAAGGATCCGCGACGTCGTATGAGCCGTTGGAGTGTGTCTCCGTAAAACGGTCAGTCCCGATACTCGTACGCCGACTGTGACGACTCGCTTCGAAATAGTAGCCCAATGTCTCAACGAGCGCATACTTGTCTTAGACGGTGCCATGGGCACCATGATTCAACGCGAGCGTCTGAGCGAAGAAGATTTCCGCGGTACGTCGTTTGCGAATCACCCGGCTCCGCTGAGGGGAAATAACGATCTGCTCAGCATTACGCAGCCGGCGCTCATCAAGGAGATTCACAACGCGTTTCTGGGGGCAGGAGCAGATATCATTGAGACGAATACGTTCAATGCTACGAGTATTTCCCAGCGGGATTACGGGACCGAAGATTCAATCATTGCGATCAACAAAGCTGCCGCAGTAGTAGCTCGCAGTGCGGCGGACGAGTGGACACGGCTTACGCCCGCGAAACCCCGTTTTGTTGCAGGCGCCATCGGTCCGACGAACCAGAGCCTCTCCATTTCTCCGGACGTTTCCGATCCGGGATTCAGGGCGAGCACCTTCGATCGCGTGGCTGCCTCCTATGAGGAGCAGGTTGAAGGTCTGATCGCCGGCGGTGTCGATATTCTGCTGGTTGAAACGATTTTCGATGCGCTGAACGCGAAAGCAGCGATTTTTGCGATTTCCGAAATCTTCCGGAGAACGGGCGCCTGGTGCCCTGTAATGATCTCCGGCACCGTCGTAGATCAGTCAGGCCGCACGCTTTCGGGGCAATCCATCGAGGCTTTCTGGATTTCAGTCGCGCATACGCCGCATCTGCTGAGCGTGGGTCTGAACTGCGCGCTGGGATCGGCGCAGATGCGACCGTATATGGAGTCCCTTTCGGGCGCCGCGAACACCTATACGAGCCTGTACCCGAATGCAGGTCTTCCGAACGAATTTGGAGGCTATGACGAAACCGCCGAATTCATGGCCGGCCAAATTGCTTCCTATGCCGAAGAAGGACTTCTGAACCTGGTTGGCGGCTGCTGCGGTACGACCCCGGAACACGTCCAGGCTATAGCAGACGCCGTCTCTTCCCATGCGCCGCGTCAGGTACCCACGATTGCACCTGCACTGCGTTTGAGCGGGCTGGAAGCCCTGGAATTTCGGCCGGAACTGAACTTCGTCAATGTCGGAGAACGCACCAACGTTACGGGTTCGCGAAAGTTTGCTCGTCTGATCAAGGAAGAAGCGTATGAGGAAGCGCTGTCCGTAGCCAGACATCAGGTGGAAAGC
>CAZGOS010000238.1:0-4454 GCA_964527795.1 uncultured Rhodothermales bacterium
ATCAAAGCCGATCCATCACCGTTATTGTTTAAGCTGATATCATAGGGGCCGGAAGCACCTTTGGGTGGACTGCTGTAAAGGAATATCTGTGTGATCGGGTTGGGATTAACGGATTGCAGTAAAAGCTGGAATCCTCCTCCCTGATCATAATACGTCGCGACCCCACCCTTATAACTGCCGGCACGTGTCCCGCCCATCGACAGGTTCCAGAAGCAGCCATCCAGCTCAAGATCAGAAGCCTCATATCGACTCTTTCCACCGCCAGGCATATCGATAATCGCCTCCAGAGTATATGTGTCATTCGGTTTCATGTCCTTTCCCGACGACACAATGTCCGCGACGGAGTACGTGTAGTCATCAGTTTTTGTGAAAAAGTCTGCCGAGGGAAGCGGAACGGGAGCTCCAAGGGATTGACCGTCGAGTTCGAAACTGAGCTCATATTCAGCTTCGGTACCGTTATCGATGCCTTCAACAAGAACGTCTATCCACAAACTGTCAGGCAAGCCATCATTCAGAATACCGTCGAAGTACCATGTAATATTACCACCGTCTTCCAGTTTCAAGCCGTCGTCGCCAATAAGCTTGACCATTTCTCTCAGATGCAGATCGTAACCACGACGGGACCAAGTCCTCAACTTGGTTGTCGGGTTGACACCCGATCCCAGGCCTTCAGCTATCACTTCCTTCTTTGCGATCCTCGTGCGCCAGCCGCGAGTCAACATTTTCTCATAAAATGACAAACTCGTATTGTAGGCGACCCCACTGTCGACAGTTTCCGACCACCCCAGGTAGACGCTGTTCGCGTCAGGGCTCCGAAGAAAATTCGATGATCCCACAAGAACGACACTCGCCAGATCCGGAATCTCAGCCTTGTTAGGCTGAGTATCGCCATCGCCTGTTTCGCAAGCGCTGAGGAAAAGGATTGTTCGGTCCAGTCCCTGTGGATAATTCCAGCCTATAAAGTCGCTATTAAGTGCGACATGCCACCGGTTAGGACCGATGTTCATGATCGATAAACCGGGCTCAATGCTCTGGCCTACGGTGGGTGCGTTGACCTGCGTGCCCGTTCCGAATGTATTCCAGCAAGATGACTCGTTACAAATCCGCGCTCCGTGAGCAGACACGTGCACGACATCATAGTCATCCCAAATTTTGAATTTTTCGAATCCAGCCTCTGCATTTGAATAGATAATAACTTCGCCTGCATAGGCCTCGACCGACTCAAACATCGTCTTCAGTTCCGGGCCTTCGTCGAACGGATCGAAATGAAACCGGAAAGGAGACAGAAGGAGTGCCTTCTTCTTATCGCGGTTGTTGCGTTTTCCGTCTTCGTTTGTATCGTCGCCGACTACATCGATAAAGGAAAGAGCCGAGGTTGGTCCCTCTCGTATTCCACCGAAATCAAACTGAGGTCCCTTCTTACCCGATGACGGTTGCCCACCAAGGGCCGCTTCACCGAGCACCCACGTCTGAGGTCCTCCTCTCAGCCTGAAAAGAATGGCTGATTCATCTCCTTCGGCAAAAACGATGTCCGGTTGTCCGCGAATCCAGGCGAGGGCGGCTTCCACAGATTCGGCCTCCATGTGATCTCTCACTTCATCCGACAGCGCTGTGCTCTGCGCGATCACCGCAGGATCCATTTCAGCGAATGTGCATGGGTAGCCGGCTCGCTGACACTCCAGCATATTCGACCTCGATACATTTCTTGCCAGGATCGAATTCACAATCACCGGACTGCTGTTCAGGTTGTAGATGCCCGCGCCTCGATCTGCAAAATTGTCGACGATCGTCGAGTTAACGATTGTCGGATTGGAGTCTACGTTGCAGATAGCACCTCCTGAAAACGCGTTGTTCCCGTTAAACACCACGTTGATGATCTCGGGCGCCTGCCCTTCGCTATAGAGTCCCCCGCCGCACCTCGCCGAATTGGATAGAAACACCGTATTCATTACGGACGGGCTTCCGCCAATGACGAGCATGCCACCACCGACACTATCCGCGTCCGCGCCATCGGCATTTCCACCGGTTATGTATAAGCCGTCAAGTAGCGTCGTATTGTCGACACCGGAGCCCGTGACGACATGAAAGGAATTATCCTCGCGAAACGCGAAATTGGGTGCGTCGTCGCCGGATAGATCCCCGGTCAGAAAGGCCCGAAAAAGCTCCGGCTTTCGATCGACATATCGGGTTTCATTACCGGAGAAACCACCGAAAATCCGAACTCCGGACACAAGCTGAAATGATTCCGAACGGTTTCCGGCGACGCGTCCAGCGCCTTCGTCTGGACGGTAGTTACCCTCGGCAACCCAGATCTGATCGCCACTCCCGGCCGCAGCGAGCGCCTCCTGCAGAAACCTATAGGCGTCTGTCCACGAGCTTCCGTTGCCGGCGCCCGTCGCCGCCTGGTTCACGTAGATCACCGTCTGGGCCGAGACATTCAGTGCATGCGTTGCTACTACAAGCGCGAGTGCGAGTGCCGCCTTTTTGATTCCCGGGTGAGTCATCGCGTTACCTCGCAAGAACGAATTGACGGGAGATCTCGGTCGTTTCCGTCATCAATCGAACGAAATACACGCCGCTCGCAAGCGACTTCGTCGGAATCTGGACCTGATAGTCCTGTCCCCCCTGAACCCGGTCTTCATAGGCCACTAACACCTCGCGTCCAAGAGCGTCATAAACTGTCATCCGGACCGAGGATGGGGATCGCACCCCGAATCGAACCTTGATTCCATCAGTCGCTGGATTGGGAAAGGGATCAGACAGGTACGTCTGGAAAGCGCCGGCGGCCGGCTCCTGGACAAACGTGGCCACTGGCGCGCCAAACTCGTATGCGCCGATGTCGGCCGCCCGAAATCCAATTCCCCCGTCGAAATTCCGTTCATTTCCTGCCCGGTCCATAGGTAGCGATTCGGACGTATTGCCGTCGCCATCGAGATCAAAGCGATCCAGCGGAAGAGCGGCATTGCTGCCCGCATCCACGACAGGGGATTGTGAAGTGGGATTCAGATCATCATCGGATGTCCCGACAGCACCATCGACTCCGAATACGTCGAGTAGCGCCGCCTCGTCGTCTATGTTGTTTCCTCCGTCGATCGTCCCAGAGGACAGCCCACCCTGGATGAGGCTGAAAGAAATCGTCGGAGCAGAAGTGCCCTCGTTAACAATCTCATCCTCGGCCTGGGGATCCGCCAGTAGAGGCAGCGGATCGAATGCATTCGGAAGAGGGCGTTGATCGGTCGCACCCCCCAGCAATAGGACCAGGACTAGAACGGGTGACATTCGGACATACTTGTTCATCGACGCGGGATCTCATGGAAGTGGGATGGGCTCTCTGGGTATCGAAAATTGGTGTGGGTTATCGGTAAGAACGATGTTTTTACCCGAAAACGCAACAACGGCGGGGAATTGCTCGCCCAGTTCCAGGTACCGGGCGTCGTCTACATCGTACCGGATGGCGATGTCGGTATTCACGGATATCGGCGCGAATCCCAGAAGAAGCACCGCCAGTACCATGGTACGTTTATTCACGGAGGGGAGCCCACTACCGGCAATGGCATCTGGTGAGCCTCGACGGCTCGACGTGCCCGACCAGGCGAGTAAAAGCGAAGTGTTCGGACGAGCTTGTGCCGCACGGGGCAAGAGCGCCTTTCCATAGCTGCGCTTCGTCTCGCTCGTCGAGTGCGGCACCCAGTTCCTTTTTGGCGCCGCCCAGGGTGCGTACAACGAGGCTGAGATAGTACTGGCCAAGGACGTGATCGCCCATATTCGCCCGGGCATGCTGTGCCTGGCCGATCGAAGCTTCTTCGGCTACTCGCTCTGGCAAGAGGCGGCCCGATCGGGGGCCGACCTGCTGTGGCGCATGAAGATCAATGCCAACTTGCCGTGCGACGAGCGCCTCGGCGACGGATCGTATTTGAGCAAAATCTATCGCTCGGATAAGGATCGCCGTCATAAGCGAAACGCGCGCGTCGTGCGACGCAAAATCCAGGAATCATATGAACTCGCTGCCGCTCCTTTGCCCCTCTCTGGTAACTGCGACGCGTCATGAGCGCCTTCTCGAAGAAATACTGGAGCTGCGCGTCGTCTCAAGCCGAGGCCGGCGTAACGCCCGGGCCGTCAAGCGGATCGTGGAGACGGGGTGACGGGGGCGGGTGAATTGGCCGTCGGCTAAGAACGGACAGCCTCACTGAGACGGCCTGTAATACCCTGGACACTCGAAATTCCCACTGCAGTCGCAGAATCAGAGCGGCAAACCGCTTGATAGTCAATTTTCCTGACCCAATAGGGTAATTCTGCCATGCGGATAGTTGATTCACCTCATGATTGTTACTATGGTAGTGTTGTAGGTTTCAGGCCATCAGGGGTTGAAGCCGTCGTGATTCAAAGTTTCCCCGTTTCGTGACGTCTTCTGATCCAGGTTATTCGGAGATCGGTTTGCAGGCGTTCCATAAAAA
>CAZGOS010000239.1:0-4437 GCA_964527795.1 uncultured Rhodothermales bacterium
TGATCTGTCGCGCGCGACCGGGGATCCTTTCACCGGAATTGCGCGAAGCCGTCGCTGCGAATAAGTCGGAACTGCTCGCACTCATTGCTAACCACAAAACAGATGTCTACGCGGTTCCAAAAAGTCAGACCGATACGGCTTCTGGTCCGTCTGTCACGGATCACGTTCAATACGGATTGACAAAAGGCAGGCTTGGCGTCGACGATGATGTGTCCGATTCCAGGCGAGACACGGACGCCGAGTGTAGAAAAGATGGCAGTAGCGGTTTCAAATATCCACTCTCGTTCAGCCAGGAAAGATTGTGGTTCGTTGAACAGCTCGATCCGAATCCAGCTCTCTACCTGATTCATAAGGCGTTCCGTCTGCGCGGCCCTCTTCATAGGGAGGCGTTGGAGCGAAGTCTGAACGAGATCATTAGACGTCATGAGGTACTGCGCACGCGGTATCCAGTGATAGACGGGAAGCCGGTCCAGCTCGTGGAACCAGAGCGCTTGCTGGAGCTTGAGACGATCAAGGCAAGCCGGATCACCGATCGTACTGAAGAGAGAGATGTCAAGAAAGTTGTACGTGATTTAGCCGAGGAAGGTATCGATATAATCAACGGCCCCGTTTTCCGGGCGTGCTTGATCGTATTGGGCGTTGAACATCATGTACTTGTCCTCCTCTGGCACCACATCGCATTTGACGGCTATTCGATCGGGATTTTTCTGAATGAGTTGACGACATTGTATGCGGCGTTCTCCAAAGGACAGGAATCGCCGTTGGATGAACTGCCGGCGCAGTATAAAGATATTGCTTTATGGCAGCGCGGAAATCTTTGCGATGAAGCTTTCTCCAAACAATTCGACTATTGGAGAAGGCAGATGCGCGATCTTCCCGTCTTTGAATTACCCGGCGACTTCGAGCGACCGCCGGTAAGGACTTCACGTGGCGGCCATAAAACCATCCAGCTTTCAGGTAGCACGGTTTCGGGCCTTGCATCCGTGAGCCGCGGCAATGGCGTTACCTTATTCATGACGTTGTTCGCAGCCTTTCAGGTCTTATTGCATCGCCATAGCGGTCTCGATGAAATTGTGGTAGGCTCCCCTGTGGCCGGGCGGACGCGAATAGAGGCGGAGGGTCTCATCGGCTGCTTTCTCAATTCTCTAGTGCTCAGAACCGATCTCTCCGGCAATCCCGAGTTTCCGAGGTTACTCGACCGCGTACGAGAAGTGACCCTAAGTGCATTCACTGCTCAGGATGTACCGTTCGAGATGCTTCTCGACGAGTTAAGGCCCGAGCGTGATGCAAGCAGGACGCCCCTGTTTCAGCTGTTTTTCAACATGCTGTACGACAAGGATTCTCGAGCGGAACTTGACAATCTGACGATAACGGACTATCCCATAAGCTCCGACCATGCGAAATTTGATCTCACACTGTACGTAGTGGCCTCGGAGAATCGTATCCGAATGAGCGCTGCGTTCAATCGAGACATTTTCTCTGACGAACGTATCGCAGAGTTACTTGCACAGTATCGATGTCTGCTGGAAGAAATCGTCTCGAATCCCAATAAGCGGATTCAGGAATATTCGCTCGTGACAGAAGACGCGAAAAGTGTATTACCTGATCCGATGCTTCCTCTCGACGACAAATGGTGCGGACCCGTCCATGAGCATTTTTCAATACGGGCTCACGAACAACCAGAGAAAATTGCGGTGTCTTTCTCCACCGGTTCCTGGACGTACGGCAACCTCGAGAAACGTGCCAATCGTCTTGCGAACTGGTTGATCGACCAGGGTGTCGGTACCGAAGACGTCGTCGCCGTTTACGCCAACCGAAGTGCCGGTCTCGTCTGCTCGCTACTCGGTATTCTGAAGACTGGTGCCAGTTTCTTAATACTTGATCCGGCCTATCCCGTGTCACGTTTGGCGCAGTACGTGGAAATAAGTTCGCCAAAGGCGATAATTGTACTGGAGTCCGCGGGAATCCTTCCCTCCGAGCTTCAGAACGAGGGATCGGGTGATGGGCCGATATCAGTGCTTACTATTCCTGATGTGGGCGATTCTGACTGGGGGCGCTTTCTTCGAGAGTTTGGAGAGGCAATACCGAAAACAGCAATCGAACCTGATCATGTCGCGTATATCGCGTTTACCTCGGGATCGACGGGAGTCCCCAAGGGCGTCGAGGGTCGACACGGTTCACTGACACACTTTCAATCCTGGATGCACGCGACATTCGGTCTGGATGTAGATGATCGCGTGAGTTTGCTCTCCGGTCTCTCACACGATCCTCTGCATCGTGATGTATTTTGTACGCTGGTGCGTGGTGGCACTATCTGTGTCCCGGAACAGGAAGTAATTACCTCGGATCACCTCGCAAGCTGGTTATCGAAGGAAGCGGTCACCGTCGTACACTTGACGCCGGCCATGGCAAGAGTACTCACGGCGGTACCCACGGGATCAACAATACCAGGTCTGAAACGCATCTTCCTGGTTGGCGACGAATTGACGCCTGATACGGTCCAGGCGCTGGCTACTCTGTGTCCCACGGCCACAATTGTGAATCTCTACGGTACGACTGAAACCCAGCGGGCAGTCGGATACCACTTCGTATCGCTTCGAGCCGAAGAAACCGACGGCAAAACGAATCAACCAGCCGGTTTTCGCATTCCTCTCGGCGCTGGGATTGAAGATGTCCAACTTTTAATTCTCAACTCCGCAAGGATGCTTGCAGGTATACATGAGATCGGTGAGCTCTTTGTCAGAAGTCCGCATCTGGCCAGGGGATATCTAAACGATCCGTCGCTTACCGAGAAGAGGTTCATCGTTAATCCGTTTACGATGAACGAATCTGATATTCTCTATCGCACCGGCGACCTCGGCTACTACGATCAAGAAGGCAGGGCGTTCTATTATGGCCGTTCCGACCGTCAGGCCACGATCAGAGGTTTTCGAATAGAAACAGGAGAAGTGGAAAAAGCGCTTCGCTCGCATCCTTCCGTAAAATACGTTGTGGTTACCGGGAAAAACGACAACGAGAATCAGAAGCGACTGGTCGCGTACGTCATTCTCAAGAATGACCAAACTCTGACCATGACCGCCGTTCGAGCATATCTTAGTGAACGGCTCCCCGATTATATGATACCGACGGCGCTTGTGCCTCTTAGTGAGTTGCCGCTCACCCCCAACGGTAAAATTGCATTTGACCGCTTGCCGATTCCCGATCATAATCGCCACGGTACCGAAGACGCATTCGTGGAGCCTCGAACCGAACAGGAAAAAGTACTGGCGGGCATCTGGGAAGAGGTACTTGATATGAATCCAATCGGTGTGTCCGACAATTTTTTTGATCTCGGCGGACATTCCATTTTAGCCGTCGAACTTCTTTCCAAAGTCAGGGAGAAATTATCGGACGCCCCATCTCTGGCCGTTTTTTTCCAGGAGCCGACCATCGCCGGACAGATCAAAGCTTTGTACGGCAGGCAGGAGCGAGCAAAATGGAAATATCTTGTGCCGCTTCAGACTGACGGCGAAAAGACTCCGCTTTTCTGCGTTCATAATTTGGGAAGCAGCACACAGCACTACGCACCATTTGCAAGACATTTCACCGGAGAAAGACCCGTTTACGGTGTCCAGGGCGAGGGATTGGACGGCGAAAAGATTTCGTTTCCGTCCGTCGAGGCAATGGCAAATGCGTACGTCAGGGAGATCATGGCCCTGCAGCCACGGGGCCCTTACCATCTTCTGGGCTTCTGTTTTGGAAGTCGAATAGTTCTTGAAATCGCCTGTCAGATAAGGAGCGCAGGAGAAGATGTCTGTTTCGTGGGCTTCGTTGACGGCAGAAGCCCGACTGTATCCAAGATGAGAAGAAGCGCCCGAGAAAAAATCCGAGCGCACCTTCGTCTGCTTCGGTCAGAAGGCCTTGCTCACATAATGCGGACGTCCAGAATTCAACTGGAGTTCCGAACGACAAGACTCCATCGACTCGTCCGCATTCTGCTCGCCAGGATTTTTGTCGCCGCGGGACTTACGCTACCGAAGTATGTCCGATTTCAGTACGTGATGCAGAAAAACATCGAGCGCATGCGCGCATACGCCATCAAACCATTCGATGGAAAGTTGTACATCTTTCGGAGTACGCGTTGGGGAAAATATCCAGAGGATCTGGGTTGGGACTCCTATTTCAACGGGGGCGTGGAATCATACACGATTCATGGTCCACATGGGCTATGGAAAGAACCGTATTGTTCTGATCTCGCGGAAGTAGTGATTAGCAGTCTGAGGCGAGCTGAAGCCGCATCAGATGAAAATAAAAAGCCGTCCGGGTTTACTGTATCATCAGGAATGCTCGTATCTACCAACTAAGCCAACATCCTTCGGATCATGAACATCATCTCACAGTTGGCAGACCATACGCATCATTCCCGGTGCTTGAAAAATATCTTGATACCTTCATCTT
>CAZGOS010000240.1:0-4426 GCA_964527795.1 uncultured Rhodothermales bacterium
AATGACCCTCTCCGCAGAGAAGGTGAGTGAGCTGGCAACGGGAGCGAAGGAAATCGATCTGGTGAATTCGGGCCTGGAGGAGACGATGGTAACGGCGTACGGAGAAACAAGAGAGCTGGCCGGCAGGCACAATACGGATCTTCGAACGGCCGCCTTCATCTCCGCAATCGACAAAGTGGCGGTAGCATACCAGGAAATGGGAATTTTTCCGTGAGGGAATTCCCACTCCCGCAGGAAGACGGATGTCAATCGCCCAGTCGCCGAACGGCCTCGGCGTAACATGTTTCCGTCTCCGAGATTCGCACAGTAACCGTATGGATTCGATGCGCCCGGAGCGTATCCTCAGAATTGCGAATCAGGTATTCAGCTGCGTAGATGCACATGTTCTCGGCTGTCGTATCGAAGGGAAGCACGTAATGCTTCCAGTTCCGGCTCCGTAAAACGTCGAGCAACTCGTCGTCGTGTTCATCTACGACCGTCGCGTGATCCCAGGCATCGACAAGATCGGAGAGGCACCGCTTGAGATCCTTGAAGTCCATCAGAAGGCCGCGTTCGTCGGGTTCGCCTTCCACTTCGACAAACATCGTATAGGAATGGCCGTGCAGATTTTTGCACAGGCTTTCGTGCCACGGAAGGCGGTGGGCTCCCTCCCATCGAAACCGCTTGGCGATTTTCATGCGTCTTGCCGCCGGAAAAGTGATCAGCTGGAACTCTGCTCTTCTCGGAAAGTGTCCTCTTTTGCCGCTCCAATTCCTTTTTTCAGCTCTCTGAGGACTTCCTGAAGGATTACGTCCATCCGGATCCTCAACATCGTCGAGTCTGTATCGAGGATGATTCCTTTCTCCTGCAGACGATTCAAACGCTCCAGGGCCATAATCTTTCTGGCTTCAGGTGGAGCAAGATTTACGCCGGTGCCTCTTGTCACGGCAATTTTCTCTCGCTGTGCTTTCAAATGTTCGAAGTGCTTTCTCCGGGCGTTGGCGAGATTCTTGTCCCAGACGACTCTTTTTTCTCGCACAAGGTCGGCAGTGAGAGTCTGCAGCTCATTGTCCTGCCATCCGCTGACGACCGAGTCTACGATGACTTGAATTCCGTCGTTCACGACATACTGCACGTGCAGATTCGTTTCAGCCGCCTGCCCTGCAACGATCGCCATCTGCTTCATTTTGTCGGAGAAAGCGACCATCGCGGCCACCCGAGCACCGACCTCCTGCTCTGTGGCCGGGGTCCACGTATGCGTTGCGATGTCCGGAGCGGCTTCAACCGGCGTGACTCCACCCGTCTCACCGGTATGCTCGAATGGGGCGTCTGGAACAGGAAGTGCATTCACCTCTCCCTCCACAGCGAGACTGAGTACCATCTCGATCTCCTCCGGCGAGAGATTTGCTCCCGACGTACTCAGGTTTAAAACATTTGCGGCAGTGCGTTCAAATTGCTCAGGCGTTACTTCTTTTGCCTCAACTTTTTCCTTGAAATCCGCATATGTGTCCGCCGTCTTTGCTTTTGCCTCCCGGTCATCTACGAGGTCGACCAGATGTTCGCCTATTGAATCCAGAGACAGCGTAAGAATGTCCTCTCTGTTTTCGCCCAGCAGCAAATATCCCCCTACGGCGATCACAATCAGAACTCCAACGAGTCCATATTCCGTCCAGAACTTTTTCACCATTACCTCAAATACTTTCCACTCAATACGAATCCGATAAACGAAGTTTCTTTCTCTGCAAGTTAATCAACATCAGACCGAGCGCAGCCTCGTAGACGCCGCCGCCGAATATCCTGAAGATAAGAACGATTGACCGTCGCAGAATCGTATTGCTGTTCAGGTTTGGGTGGACTGAATTTCGCGCGTAAGCAGAATAAAAAGCGACTGCAGCAGAAATATTCGCTTTCTTGGACTCGCGGTAAAAAGAATGCGTCCGGCCGTCCCACCAACGACCGGACGCTCCCCGTTGATTGGGCCACCGACTGAAGCAGTGGCCCGGAGGTGTATCCGTGGGTTCAGATCAACCGCAGCCGCTCGTTGCTCCGCAATTCGGGCACGAATAGCAGGAGCCGGCGCGGACGGTTATCGAACCGCAATTTGAGCAAGGAGGGGCATCCTCCTGGTTATTGAATGTTATCTGACCATTTGTGGCTGTATCCGGCGCCGTCGACGCTGCGATCGGTACCGGCTCGCCGTCGGCTACTTCCAGAAACGCCTCAACGGTATCTCCCACCAGTCGGTCGATCGGTCCCTTTGGCGCTGTGAACATGTCGATCTGCTCGATGTCGGTGGCTTCGATCTCTTCCTCAGGTCCGTCTGAAACCGACTTCGTTTCCTTCACGGGCTCTTTCGTCCGGCCGAGGAACTTGAGAGACAGATATCGGAAGATGTAATCCATGATCGACTTGGCGATCGGAATTTGCCGGTTGTTCGTGAAGCCGTTTGGCTCAAAGCGCATGTGGCTGAACTTGTTACACAGATCTTCCAGCGGCACGTTGTACTGGAGGGCGATCGAAATCGATGTCGCAAATGCATCCATCAATCCGGAAATCGTTGAACCCTCCTTCGCCATCGTGATGAAAATTTCACCGGGCATCTTGTTGTCGGGGTAGAGACCGATGTGCAGATAGCCCTCGTGACCGGCGATGGAGAATTTGTGGGTGATGGATGGACGTTCGTCGGGAAGGCGATGACGAACTGATTTGTGGACGATTTTCTCGATGACTCGTTCGACGATTCGAGGCTCCTGAGTGGAAGCAATGCCGTCTCCTGAACTTGCAACAGCTTTCGTATTACCGTTCTTGCTCGTAGACAGCGGTTGGCTCCGCTTCGAATTCTCGCGGTAAATGGCGATCGCCTTCAGGCCGAGTTTCCAACCCTGCGTGTAGGCATCCATAATCTCTTCAACCGTGCAATGCTCCGGCATATTGACCGTCTTAGAAATGGCGCCGGAAATGAACGGCTGACAGGCCGCCATCATTTTGATGTGGGCCATGTGATGAATCGACCGGGTACCTTTGAAAGGCCTGAAGGCGCAGTCGAACACAGGCAGATGCTCGTCTCGTACGTGCGGGGCTCCCTCAATCGTATCGTGTTCCTCGATCCAGTCCAGGACTTCTTTCCTGCGCTTTTTAGAATAACCGAGGCGTTCGAGCGCTTTCGGTACCGTGCGGTTGATGATCTTAAGCAGACCATCGCCTTTGCCGGCGAGCAGCTTGTACTTGACCAGAGCGAGATCCGGTTCGATTCCGGTCGTATCGCAATCCATCATGAAAGCAATCGTGCCGGTGGGTGCAAGCACCGTTGCCTGGGCATTACGAAAGCCAAACTTTTTACCGAGTGCAACCATCTGAGCCGCGGATTCGCCGGCTGCCTCAAGCAAATAGCCGGGGCAGCTTTCATCGATGTCATTCACCGCTTCCTGATGCATTCTCATCACATCCATGAAGCAGTCGGCATTCGCCTCGTAGGCTTCGAAGGGACGAATCTTTGGATTTGCAGCGATTTCTGCGCTGCGTGCGTAGGCTTCGCAGTGTTCGATAGCCATAATAGCACCTGCAACGGCTCGCCCATCGTTGCTGTCGTAAGGAAGACCCATGGACATGAGAAGCGCACCGAGATTGGCAAATCCAAGACCGAGAGGTCGGAATAGATGACTGTTCTCCGCGATCGTTTTCGAAGGATAGCCGGCATTGTCCACCAGGATCTCCATTGCCGTAATGAATATCCGGGTGGAAGCCCGAAATCGATCGACATCAAACGATCCATCCTCCTTATGAAACTTGCGGAGATTCAGCGAGGCGAGGTTGCACGCCGAATTATCGACGAACATGTACTCACTGCAGGGATTGCTCGAGTTGATGGGTGCCGTTCTCTTGCAGGTGTGCCAGCGCTGGATCGTGTCTTCGTACTGAACACCCGGGTCCCCGCAAATGTGTGTACCCTCGGATATTTTCTGAAGTACGCCGGCCGCATCCACCGCATCCAATTCATCGCCCGACTTGACACCGCGGAGCGAATAGGAGATGTTCGTTTCGGCGGCTTCCATGAACTCGTCCGTGACGCGAACGGTTTGATTGACGTTCTGGAAGTCTACACTGCCGTATGCGGGGCCGTTAAAGCTGCCGTCGTAACCCTGCTCTATCAGTGCCCACGCCTTACGTTCTTCTTCCTGTTTGGCGCCGACGAACTCGAGTATATCCGGATGCCAGCATTTGAGCGTCTGCATGATGGCCGCTCGACGCGTCTTCCCACCCGATTTGATGGTGCCACCCGTGGCGTCCTGTACACGCATAAAGGAGACCGGGCCTGAAGGTGTACCTCCACCAGACAGTTTTTCTTTTGAAGAGCGAAGCGTAGACCAGTCAGCCCCGACGCCGGAGCCAAACTTGAACAGACGAGCGCTCTCCGACATCAACTGCCAGATATTGTCGATGGAGTCCT
>CAZGOS010000241.1:0-4377 GCA_964527795.1 uncultured Rhodothermales bacterium
GTTTACGTGAGCGCCGAGAGTTCATAAGCTTGAGAACCTGGGATTACTCCCACTCGATGGTAGCCGGGGGTTTGGAGCTAATGTCGTACACCGTGCGATTGATCCCACGGACCTCGTTTACAATCCTACCTGAAACATGGGCCAGAAACTCATATGGAAGCTTCGCCCAGTCAGCCGTCATACCGTCGACGCTCGTTACGGCGCGCAAAGCGCAGACGTTTTCGTACGTGCGTTCATCCCCCATTACGCCTACAGTCTGAACGGGCAACAATACACAGAATGCCTGCCACACCGAATCGTATAGATTCTGGGCCTTGAGTTCGTCTATGAAAATCTTGTCCGCAACGCGCAGGATCTCAAGCTCTTTCCTGAAGACGGGCCCGAGGAGCCGGACGGCGAGTCCCGGGCCGGGAAACGGATGACGACCCAGAATTTCATCAGGAAGGCCCAGCAGCTTTCCGATTGTCCGAACTTCGTCTTTGAAAAGCTCCCGGAACGGTTCGAGGATTTCCAACTCCATTTCTTCAGGAAGTCCTCCGACGTTGTGATGTGTTTTGATGGTCGCGGAGGGTCCTTTGAAGGAAACGCTTTCGATAACGTCGGGATAGAGAGTGCCCTGGGCCAGGTACGCCGGTTTCTGTCCCAATTCGTCCGAAATCTCCGATGTCGTTCTGTCGAAAACTTCGACGAAGGCATTTCCGATGATCACGCGTTTCTGCTCCGGATCAATCACACCGTGCAGACGATCCAGAAACAGGTCCGAGGCGTCAACGGCCTTAAGCTGAATGTGGAAATGATCCCGAAACGTCTCCTGGACCTCTTCCCATTCCCCCTTTCTCAGAAGGCCGTTGTTCACGAAAATGCACGTAAGCTGATCACCGATGGCCTCATGCAGCAGCACGGATGCAACCGAGGAATCGACGCCGCCCGAAAGCCCCAGCACCACATGGTCGTTTCCCACGAGCTGCTGAATCTCGGCCTTCTTCTCGTCAATGAATGATGCGGGAGACCAATCGCCCGAACATCCGCAAATCCGAAGGGCGAAATTTTCCAGGATCCGCCTGCCGTGTTCCGTATGCACGACTTCCGGGTGGAACTGCACGCCGAAATGTGGTCGTTCATGAGAGCGCACGGCAGCTACGGGAGCATTATTCGTATGCGCAATGATTTCAAACGTTGCAGGCAGGCGGGTGATGGAATCACCATGACTCATCCAAACCTGGGATTCATTCGGAATTCCGGCCAGCAAATCGGAATCGCTATCGATAATCAGATGTGAACGTCCAAATTCCCTGTGATCAGCTCTTTCTACCGACCCTCCGGCAACGCGGGCCATGCCCTGAAGGCCGTAACAGATGCCCAGCACCGGCAAAGCGCTGCCGTCATCGCGCTTGAGTTCCAGCAAGTCCGAATCGAGCTGCGGGGCGTCTTCGTCGTATATGGAATTGGGTCCGCCGGAAAAAATGATTCCCGACAGATGCATATCCCGGACTTCCGATACCGGGATGGTGCAGGGGTAAATCTCCGAATAGACGCCGGATTCCCGAACGCGACGCGCGATCAGTTGCGTGTACTGAGAACCAAAATCAAGGATAACGATCCGCTGATGCATGAAATGGTCACCGATACGGGGCTAACTCGCAACCATCTCCGAATAAGCGGCGGCCGACAGCAGCTCCGACACCTCCGACAGATCCGACATTTTGATCCTGATCAACCATCCTTCACCGTATGGATCATTATTTACGAGCTCGGGATTGTCGCGGAGTGAGTCATTCATTTCGACGACCGTACCTGAGACGGGCATAAATAGCTCGGCAACGGTTTTTACAGCCTCAACGGTGCCGAACGGATCTTCTCTGTTCAGCTCGTTATCCATCTCGTCAACTTCTATATATACAATGTCACCCAGCTCCGACTGGGCGAATTCGGTGATGCCGACGGTGCAGATGTCAGGTTGCTCCGAAATGCGCAGCCACTCGTGATCCTGCGTGTAGTTCAGTTCCTGCGGGAAATCCATTAGCGTTAATGAAGGATTAAAGTGTGCAATCCGTGCTCGAACCATGCCGGACGATGCGTGAGTCCGTCCGTAAAAATGTCCGGTTCGCCTCATGTGGCATCATCCTGAGATCAGCCTCAAGGCTTATGGTTCCTCGGGTTCCAATTTAAACGTATCAATAAATCCTGTATCAAACTTTCCAATCTGGAAGTGATCGTTCCTCAGTAATTGTCTGTGAAAAGGGATCGTGGTTTTTACACCCTCGATGACAAACTCGTCGAGTGCACGCAGCATTTTCCGGATCGCAAGATCTCGCGAGCGCGCCTTGACGATGAGCTTGGCGATCATCGAGTCGTAATAGGGCGGAATTTGATAACCGGCATAGACGTGGGTGTCGACACGCACGCCGTGTCCGCCCGAAGGGTGAAACGTTGTAACGGTCCCCGGGCTCGGCGCGAAATTCCTGAATGGGTCTTCGGCGTTGATGCGGCACTCTATGGCGTGGCCTTCGAGTACGATATCACGCTTTTTTATGGATTCGCCAAGCGCCACACGGATCTGGTATTCCACGAGATCACTGTCCGTCACTTCCTCCGTCACCGGATGTTCCACCTGGATGCGCGTGTTCATTTCCATAAAATAGAAGTGCTTCTTGTCGTCCAGCAGAAACTCGACCGTGCCGACACCTTCATAGTTTACCGCTTCAGCTCCTGCGACGGCCGTTGCGCCCATACGCTGTCGGAGCGCTTCATCGACGACGGGTGAGGGAGACTCCTCAAGTAGTTTCTGGTGCCGCCGCTGGATCGAACATTCCCTTTCCCCAAAATGGATGACATTGCCTTTACCGTCTCCCAGAATCTGAATTTCGATATGGCGTGATCCGGTAATAAACTTTTCGACGTAGAGCTCACCGTTACCAAAAGTGGCCTCGGCTTCAGCCCTGGCAACGGCAAATTGCGACTCAAATTCGTCTTCCGTCGAGGCAATGCGCATGCCTCGACCTCCACCACCGGCACTGGCCTTAATGATCACTGGAAATCCGATGTCATTTGCGATCCGCTTACCGTCTTCAGCCGTTTTCAATACGTCTTCGGAGCCGGGCACAACCGGGACACCTGCGTTCCGCATCGTGGTTTTGGCGAAGCTTTTGTCGCCCATCATGCGAATCGTATTCGGAGGTGGTCCGATGAATTTGATGTCGTGATCTTCGCAGATGGCACTGAAATCTGCGTTTTCAGCCAGAAAACCGTATCCGGGATGTATGGCCCCCGCTCCCGTTACTTCCGCTGCGGAAATAATCAGATCCGGTCTCAGATAGCTTTCTCTGCTGGGTGGCGGTCCAATGCATACAGCCTCATCGGCGAACCGGACGTGAAGGGAATCCCTATCCGCCGTTGAATAAACCGCCACCGTTTTCAAACCCATCTCATGACAGGTCCGAATAACGCGGAGAGCAATTTCCCCTCGATTTGCGATGAGAATTTTGTTGATCAAAACTGTCGCGATTTGCTGTTAACCGGAGTGAATCCAGGTATGGACAAAGCTCCCGGCTAATTCGGCTCGATGATGAAGAGGGGCTGATCGAATTCGATCGGGCTGGCATTTTCCACGAGAATCTCTTTAATCGTTCCCGAAACCTCGGCTTCAATCTCGTTCATCAATTTCATGGCCTCGATGATGCAGAGCACGTCACCCTGATTCACCCTGTCTCCTACGACGACGAACGGACTGGCATCCGGTGCTGAGGCCTGATAAAATGTGCCCACAATCGGGGCACGAACTTCTATTCCGCCCGACGAGGCTGGTGCGGATTCCGCTTCCTCAGCTCCCGGAGATCCCGCTTTGACAGGGGCCGGGCCGGATACGAAAGGTGCGACTTCTCCACCCAGGTTCTTTCGGACGACGATACGCAGGCCATCCTGCTCAATCTCAACTTCCGATACACCCGTCTCTTCGACGATCTGAATAATCTCGCGTAAACGATTTAGGTCCATGTGCGAATCCATGTGTGGGTTAAGGAATCGATGTCACGCGTTGACCCGGGTGATGTAGTCACCCTTTTCGGTATTTACGCGTATCGTGTCACCCTCGTTAATGAAAAGCGGCACGTTGACCACGACTCCACTTTCCAATGTAGCCGGTTTTGTTGCGCCCGTCGCTGTGTCGCCCTTAAGACCAGGATCCGTTTTCGTAACCATCAACTCAACGCTCAGAGGAATTTCCGTCGCCAGCGGCTGCTCCGTCTCGGCGTGAAATACAATTTCGATAGTGCCTCCTTCCTTGATGAACTCTCTTCGCTGGACGGATTCGGCCGGTAGAAAAATCTGCTCGTAGGAATCGGTATTCATGAAATGAAGGCCGATGTCGTCTTCGTAAAG
>CAZGOS010000242.1:0-4343 GCA_964527795.1 uncultured Rhodothermales bacterium
TCAGTTTCAGTGATGAAGTCCGCGTAGTCCACCGGGGCGGTGGAGAGCGACGAACGTGCGAATATTACAAGTTACCCCTTCGCTCCTGTTCGATCTCGATTGATTCGAAAAGTGCCTTGAAATTACCCTTTCCGAATGATCTGGCTCCTTTTCTCTGAATGATCTCGTAGAACACCGTGGGTCGATTTTGTACCGGTTTGGTGAAAATCTGAAGCAGGTAGCCTTCGTCGTCTCGATCCACGAGGATGCCAAGTCTGCGAAGGGCCTCGACTTCCTCGTCAATTTCTCCAACCCGGGTCGGTAATTCATCGTAGTAGGTCGACGGGATGGACAGGAACTCCATGCCTCGGTCCTGAAGCTCGGTGACTGTCTCGATGATATTGTTCGTGGCCATCGCGACGTGCTGCACGCCCGGGCCGTCATAATAATCGAGGTATTCTTCGATCTGACTTTTCTTCCGTCCGGCGGCCGGTTCGTTGATGGGAAATTTGATGCGATCGTTACCGTTCGCCATCACTTTGGACATGAGGGCTGAATATTCGGTCGAAATGTCTTTGTCGTCGAATGACAGCAGGTTTCGAAAGCCCATGACGTCGGCATAGAATTCGGCGTACTTATTCATTTCACCCAGATGCACATTCCCGACGCAGTGGTCAACATAACGCAGGCCGACATCAGCGGGGGCGAAGCAGACATTATTGCGGGCTTCGTATCCGGGCATGAAAGCGCCTTCGTACCCGTCGCGCTGCACAAACGTATGCACCGTTTCACCGTACGTGGCGATCGTTGCCGTAACGACGCAGCCATGTTCATCTTCGAGCGCTTCCGGTCCCTTTACCGGCTTTGCGCCACGTTTCACAGTTTCCTCGAATGAATACGTTGCGTCGTCGACCCATAGCGCTATGTCTTTGACACCATCACCGTGACGGCGCACATGATCACCAATGGCGGAATCAGGAAGCAGGGCCGACGTCAGAAGAAATCGAATTTTTCCCTGCTCCAGAAGAAAGCTGGTCCGATCGCGCACACCGGTTTCCAGTCCCCGGTACGCTGTAAACTGAAATCCGAATGCGCTCTGGTAATAGTGCGCGGCTTGATTGGCATTTCCGACGTAAAACTCGACATAGTCGGTGCCGTTGATGGGAAGAAAATCCCGCGGAGTTGATAGCGCGGCAGGCGTATCATGAGTCGAAGTCGGCATGGAGGTCTCCGAGCTTAAGTGGTAATTGGAACGGGTTGTCGAATGGGTATTGAGCGATGTGGCTCAACAATATTACACGTGAGTCGGAGTATGACGTTCCGCAACGTCCCACTGTGGCCTGCTATTCCGGCCGATAAGAATGAGACCCCCCGGGTCTTCTGAATTTATCGGAAGAAGATTGGAGATAGCCGGGATGAAGGTGCATCCTGTGTGCTCTACCGACGTAGGAGTGTCGGAAAAGCACTCTTGCGGGACGTTCCATGGGACCGATATGATACGAGGCGTTCTTGCCGTCATATTGTTGTCAGTTCTTCAGCTGACGGCCTGTAGCGAAGTTCCCGAATTCGTCGTGTCGGAGACGAGTGTGAGGCAGGTGTCCTGGGATACGTTGACGGTTTACGCTTCTTTCGAAGAAATCCCATCGATTGGATCGCCGCGCTCGGCGGTGCCGGAAGCGGTCCGGACGACCGTTTTCAACGTCTCCTACGACACGCTATATCACGGTTCGGATTCCGTGATTCCGATTCCAGATATGGAATTGGGTGACCGGGAGCCCATCCTGGTTGAAATCTGCGGCACCCATGAGAACCGGCAGGCTTGTGAGCAACAAACGGTGCTTGCTTCACCAAAGCGTCTTGAACCAGTTACTGAACTTCGGTTTCCGGAATCAGAAGCCTACGATAGAGGCTCTTTTCGCCTGGATTATCGAATACTGAGAGAGACTTTTGACGAAGACGGTTGGGAGCAGATTCGGCGACGCATTCGTCCGGAAACGTATCTGATGGCCTACATCGACGGGCACCCACAGGATGCCGTCAAAATTCCCGTCCGCCGAACGAGAAATCGTTTCAATCTGTCTCGGTACGCGCACTACCGGGATTTTCGTTTTCAAATCAAATCACAGTTAATGGATTCGGATTCGGCCTCCGTACGCTTCGACCTCTATGTACGCCTGGGGCCGGATCCCCAACGTATTGCAACCGATAGCGTAGTGCTTCGCTCAAAATCCCAGGAAGAACGCCGCTCTGAACTTCACGAACTTGTAGAGCTGGCCGGTGGCCAACTCATCGACAGAATGACCGGCTTGTTCGGAGCCCGGCGCGCTTACGTGTTTGTCAATAGCTGGTCATACCAGGCGCTTGAGAAAGTTTACACGGCCGAAATAGAATTGCACTGGCAAAGCGGATTGAGGCGCGTATGGTTTGACATGATCGGCATTTTGACGGTGCGATCGAGTGGAACGGCTGCGCGATTCGAGTGGCTTCAAGGCAGCACGTCCGCGGCGCAGCGCTGGATTTCCAGAATGGATTCGACCACGGTATTTCTTCAGGCTCTCCGAGGCGATATGGAACTGAGACCCGGTTCCGACAGCAACAAGTTTTAAATTCTACGCCCATCAGCCGTATTCTTGCTCGTCTGTATCCTATTTTGTTAACCGTACGGTGAGCCCGTCGCCGCAGCGAAATTCCCGGAACCATGTTTGAAGCGCTCTTATTGAGCTTTGAGGACGAAGTGTTTACGCCCGCGGTAAGCCTGTTGTCTCGCGTCGATCTGCCGGAAGAAGGCGACGTTCTTGTCGACGTGTATTACTCGAGCCTGAACTTCAAGGACGCACTCGCCGTGACGAATCAGGCGCCGATCGTGCGGGCGCCGTTCCCATTCGTACCTGGCATTGACCTCGTCGGAAGAATCGTGGAATCCAACTGCGATCGATTTGATGCGGGTGAGCTTGTAATAGGAACCGGTGGGGGTCTCGGCGAGACCTCCTGGGGAGGGTACGCGGGCATGCAGCGAATCCGCTCCGATTGCCTGGTTCGGCTTCCGGACGGCCTCTCTCCCCATAATGCCATGGCGATTGGTACCGCAGGTCTGACAGCTATGCTTTCCATTATGGCTCTCGAAAGAGAGCGGGTCCGAAAAAATGAAAACGATATCATTGTTACGGGCGCATCAGGAGGAGTGGGGAGTTTTTCCGTGTTGCTGCTTTCGAAAGCTGGATTTCCGGTTACGGCATCGACAGGCAAAACGGTGGCCCACGCTTACTTGCGGTCACTGGGCGCATCGAACATCATCGATCGGGACGTTCTCGGAACGGGCTCAAAACGACCGCTCGATTCTTCCAGGTGGTCGGGCGCCGTCGACACGGTTGGGGGTTCCACGCTGGAGGCGATCATCAGCCAGGTAGGGCGACACGGGAGTATCGCCGTTTGCGGCCTCGCAGGCGACGCCGCGCTCAATACGACGGTGTATCCGTTTATTCTACGCGGCGTGAATCTCCTCGGTATCGATTCCAACATGTGTCCGCTGCCCATGCGCAGGGCCGCATGGAAACGACTGTCGGAAACGCTGGATGAAGCAGAGCTCGCATCGATCTGTACGACGGTGCCGCTTGCACAGGTCACGGATCGGGCAAACGAGCTTCTGGCCGGAAACGTGATCGGTAGAACCGTCGTTGATTTGACCTCAGCCTGAGACGAGAACGGTTGTCTCGATCGTATCCCTAACGGTTTGGCTGTGCTTCCGGTACGAGCGTGACCTGAACGAATCGATTGGCGTCCAGGTATTTTCTCGCTGCTTCGCTGACGGACTCAGCGTCAATAGTATCTACCCACGCTGCCGGTCCTTCAAGAATGGCCGATGGATCCATGCCTCGTTCGAGGTAGAACTGGAGCATTCTGATCCAATAGCCGTTTTCTTTCAGGCTGACCTCATGACTCCTCAGCGCCGTCTCACGTGCTTTCTGGACATAACTGTCGTCTGGGGGCGTGTTTCGAATCGATTCGATTTCCTGAAATACCCTTTCAATCAGTTCCTGAATCCGATCCGGGGCACATCCGAAGGAGACAGTCATTCGATAAGACTCAATCGGTCTATCACTCAACGACCCGTTTACGGAAACGGTATACATAGCTCCAAGAATCTTCCCGCAATATTTCTCTTAGCCGCGTGCTGAGGAGACTGGACATGCGAGTCATCGGCGAGCGAAGATCCTCCCGGGCTGATCGCACGAACATGAATCTGATCGTTTTTGAAGTCTGTCCGTTTGAGAACAAGTTTGATTCCGTTGGAAAGGATCATGTGGGTGACTCCGACGGTTTCATCGACGTACTTATCGGTTATTATACCAGGCGCCGGAAAACGT
>CAZGOS010000243.1:0-4315 GCA_964527795.1 uncultured Rhodothermales bacterium
CCGCTCGTGAGTCGAAACCTCGTGAGTCGGCGCCTCCATAGATGACGCCCTCTTCGTGGTTGATATAGATACCCATGGCGCTTCCTTGTCCGCCACGGACGTAAACCCGGTGCCCCAACATCTCGTAGAGACGGCGCGTGTCGGGGGAGAATCCGAACGACTCAAACGACGTGCGGTCGGGTAACCACTGGTGGTGAATGCGTGGAGCTTCAACCGCCTGCGCGACGGTCATGCCATGATCGATGAAGTTCAGGATCGTCTGGAGGACCGTATTGATGATCGTGCGACCGCCGGGGCTACCTGTAATGAAAACCGGATTGCCGTCCCGAGCGACGATCGTCGGTGTCATACTGGACAGCATGCGCTTTTCGGGAGCGACCAGATTGGCAGGCGTACCGATATATCCAGTGGTGCTGGTATAGCCGGGAATCGCGTTGAAGTCGCCCATCTCGTTGTTTAAAAGAAAACCGGCTCCTTCAACAACGATTCGCGAGCCATATCCATATTCCAGCGTGTAGGTCACGGCTACGGCGTTGCCTTCTGCATCGACGATTGAGTAGTGAGTTGTTTCTTCACTCTCGTACGCGGTTGCATAGGCTGCTGCGAAACGCGTCGAATCGCTTTCCGAAGCGCGGAACAGATTTATTGAATCGCGAAGGTTGTCGGCGTGCTCTTTTGAAATCAGGCGATCAACCGGCATGTCGGGATTGAAATTGGGATCGCCCAGGAATTCGGCGCGATCGGCGTATGCTCGGCGCATCGCCTCGGTCAGCACGTGCAGATAGATAGCTGAATTGTGCCCCATTTGGGTGAGGCTAAAACCCTCCAGAATATTCAGCATCTCGATGAGAACGACGCCGCCTGAACTCGGCGGAGCCATGCTGATAATGTCGTAGTTTCGATAAGTACCCTTAACCGGCTCTTGCTCTTCTGCTTCGTATCGGGCCAGATCTTCCTCGGTGATAATGCCCCCGTTTTTGGCCATGAAATCGGCAACGAGCCGTGCTGTTTCTCCTTTGTAGAATCCATCTTTTCCGTCGTCACGAATGCGACGAAGCGTTTCGGCAAGTTCGGGCTGCTTCCAGATCTCCCCGGCTTGATACGGCATTTTGCCATCCTTGAGTATCACGTCGGCCGTTGACCGGTATAGTGGGTCTTCTTTGGCCGTTTGCTGAATTCGTCGTGAGAATCCCTGCATGGCCCAGGAAAACGGGAATCCTTCTTCGGCCAATTTTATGGCGGGTTCTACCAGGTCGGACCACGGAAGACTTCCCAGACGCTGATGAGCCATCCACATTCCCGCGACGGTACCCGGCACCCCTACGGATAACAAACCGGCGTGGTTGGAGTTGTCACGTATGCGCCCGTTTTCGTCCAGATACATATCAACGGTCGCGGCCAACGGCGCTTTCTCCCTGAAATTGAAAGTGGTTGTGTATCCGTCCGCTCCGTGATAAACAAGAAAACCTCCGCCACCAATATTGCCGGCTGTCGGGTATACAACGGCGAGCGCAAATGCCGTAGCAACCGCCGCATCAACCGCGTTTCCTCCGTTCTTGAGGATTTCCCTTCCAACTTCTGAACCAATGTAATGGCTCGAGACGACCATGCCGTTTCGTGCCGGGACGGAAGTTCGGCCGCTTTGCGCACGCACAAAAGCGGGGATGAGCAGCGCAGCGCAAAAAAGGAGACGGGAAACAATTCTTGATATGGTCATGACGGCGGTTAATTGTGAAGATAGAAGTTGAGAAGAAACGTACGACGGCGCCCGGCAGGCGGAGAAAAATGTAGCGAATGAGGGTCTAGCCCGCCAGTGCCGGTTAAGAGGTAAACATCCGGCGTGCGCGCTCCTGCTCATTTCCTTCCATCTCCAGAACGTGAATGATGTTCTCATACAGGCGCAGGGAATTGACCTGTGAGTCGGATATACAGGTGACACCCAGTTTCCCGAATTCGGAAAGCGCACCGATCAGATGAAATACCACACCCGTCTGCGTGGCTGCGTGGAAGTGCAGGCCATGCTCGACAAAAATGTCGGTGAGGTCCTCCGGCGTAAAGCCCCTCAGATTTGGACTGCACACATTGTCCGAGGCGTAGTAGTATCGCTTCAGGCCGGAGCGCGTGGTGTAGAGGCCTTCATCCGGATTGTAATACCCGTCTGTCAGGAGCTGCAGCATGAGATACGGATGCGTCGTGCCTCCCTTACGGATGTTGTTCTCCAAGGCATAGTGCTTCCACTTGGCTCCCCGCTTCACCGAGATGAAATCGGTGTTGTACCTACCGATGATACCTTTGTCGCGCAAAGCATAACCGACCCGTAATCCAGCCTCCTGAATCGTGAGGCGATACTCATCATCGGCTGGGAAGAGTCCGCCGATGAAAATCTGGTCATTGGGGCCGCCCAGAACCTGGTCGTGTGTAGACACAATAGAAACATTGCCAAGCGGATCGATGCGCCCCTGCATGGACGGCGATCGTTTCGTTCGCCCGTCGATGAAGCTCTCGACGATTCCTCCCATGGCGTTGAACTTGGCCTTATAATGACTCCAGGTTTCACCCTTAGCCTCGAGCGTGACCTGTTTACGCATATTGCTGGAAATCCAGCTTTTTCGGGCGGAACCTTTGGGTACGCCCTCATAGGAGAACACGGCATTTCCTTCTCCGGAGGCACCTTCTTCCAGTTTGATTACGGCGCGGCGTAATCGTGGATATCGGCCCTTGAGATCGTCGAGGGCGTCAACAAGTTCGCCGGTCGAACGAAGGCGTTCAAATCCGGGGGCGATATCGAGCCCGAGATCCCGAAAAATCTGCTTACTTCCACTTTTAGTGCCCCACTCGTAGACTTCCGGATTGCACCCGTAGAGTGGAATGTCGAGTCGCACGGCCAGCGTGCGCTCCAGGCCTGTCGCGTTAAAACAGGTTAAATGTGCGAGCTGCGGATCAACGATGGCCTGACGAATGCGCCGTACGAGTCGCGGTCGATCGAGAATCTTCTTCGTCAGCGGGATGTCGGACGCGTCGTAAGCTGTAAGCAGCGTCAATCGTTTGCGTGCATGACTGACAGGAATACCCGGCAGGAGGTGCAGATAATAATCGATGATATGCCGGGATATGGGCGTACTCGTGACATAGATGAGATTGGTGTGCGGAAGCCGGAGAAGCGCCAGCAGGCAGAGCATGCGCTCCTCATAGTACTGAACGCCGTCTATTCTGCTGAGCACGACGTCGTCCATGCTGAGACTGGGAACGACGACGACCGATCGCCGAGTTCTCGGATCAGGGAAAACATAGCGAAACTGATCTCTCAGTCGCTTCGACAGTAGGTTATACTGATTTCGTTCTTCCTCTGAACCCGGTAACGGCGCCCGGAGGGCACGCTCGAACGGTTCAGCGAAGTGATCGCTTTCGATGGACGGTAAACGAAGCATGGTTCGTATCCGCTATCCAAAAAAGACACTATAATCTATTCAAAGAAGCCCTCGCGATCAGCCCGATCAATACAGAGTACCTGTCGGATCCGGATGCCAGGACTGCAGCGTTTTCATGTAATTGGCTCGCTCAAACGCGGCTTCGTCTCCAACGTGAATCTGACTCATGCTGCCTCTGAGCTGCTCTACCGATTCATACTCTCTCTCTTCGAGCCATGCTATCATATCGTCGCGGATCGTCTCCAGTCGTTCAATCCCGTTTTGCATGAGTTCAGACGCCATCATGGTCACATTTGCTCCGGCCATCAGGCTCTTCAGAACATCCTCGTGTGTATGAACGCCGGTAGTGAGCGCGAGATCAGCCTCAATACGACCGTAAAGAATGGCGATCCAACGAAGCGGCAGTCGAAGTTCCGAAGCGTCCGACAGCTGAAGTCGGGGTACTACCTCAAGCTTTTCCAGATCGAAATCGGGTTGGTAGAAACGGTTAAATAGTACGAGACCTTTAGCACCCGCATAGGTTGCGGCCTGGGCAAAATGAGCCGTGGCCGTAAAGAATGGACTCAGTTTGACCGCCACCGGAATGCTGACCTGTCGCGACACCTCCTGGATCACCGACATATATCGCTGTTCAACGATCGTGGCCGATTCTGAAGATTCCGTAGGGATGAAATAGATATTGAGTTCAAGCGCCGCTGCGCCGGCCTCCTCTATGCGTTTCGCGTACCGGGTCCAACCGCCGGCAGAGATGCCGTTTAAACTACCGATGATCGGAATATCAACAGCATCAACGGCCGAAACGATCTTCCCGAGGTATTCCTCAGGTCCGGTGCTGAAGGCTTCCATATCCGGGAAATAGGAAAGCGACTCAGAATGACTCTCCGTAC
>CAZGOS010000244.1:0-4284 GCA_964527795.1 uncultured Rhodothermales bacterium
TATCGCTTCCAACCGAAACGTCCTGGCTGATGGTAGGATACGCCACGTGTATACGCTCCGGCGTGCTCTCCGCAATAGGAGCACTCGTGAGTGTGGTTTTGGCGCCCGACTCCAGAAAGATCGTTCCGCCGGCCATTTCGCCGACTCGAATCTTGGGTCCCTGCAGGTCGATCACGATGGGGACAACCTTCCGCTCCTTTTCAGCCGCCTCACGCACGAGCGTGATCGATCGACGATGTTCTTCGTGAGTGCCGTGCGAAAAATTCAACCGCGCTACATCCATTCCCGCGCGAATGAGTTCATGGATCGTCTCGGCATCGGATGAGGCGGGGCCGAGCGTACATACGATTTTTGTGCGCCTTGTCATGCGAATTTTGGGGATCCTATCGGAAAGAATGCATCGCTAAAGGTACAGAAGCCCCTTCCTTCGGCCAAGAACGGCTTAAGCAAACCGTGCGACCATGCGCGCGGTCATCGCACATCGTAGCGGATAAAGGCTACGAATGCGCCGGCAAATGCCAACAACGTATAAACGGATAACAGTCCGAGGTCGATGACGGAGGGTTGCATGACATCGACAAGAGATTCTTCGACCGGTATAAAACGCGGCATATCACTCGAATCTAAGGGCTGGGCGTCCGTCCCTGTCGACGGTCGGGCCGTGTTTCCAAGTTTGGCTTGCCTGATACGCTCTTCCCGTTCCTCTTTTCTTTTCTGATCAACGTACTGCTTAAAGGATTCGCGGTACCGGAACATACGGTCCTCGTATCGGCGCTTGAGTGATGTGTTTGTACCTGCAAGATTCATGGCTGCCAGCTTGTACGCAGACGACGGTGAAAATCGCGAGAGTACGAATGCCAAACGTTGACGCTCCGCTTTGGCGTTATTCAGTTCCTCGTTAAGTAACCGGTTATACTCAGCGATATCAGCATCGACTTCTTGCTGAATCGCCTCATCTTCTTCCTGAAAAGTCGCCTGGTTATCCTCGTAGTATTGTCGGCGCTCGTCCCTGGTCATTCCTTCGGTCTGCTTCCGTCGCTCCTTCCAGAGCCCGTTGCGATCCTCCATGCTCTGCACAAATCGATCGAGTCGAAAGCGCATCTTTTGACTCTCAACCGACGACACGCTCGGCACGTCCACGAGTTGCCAGGCCGTCATCGTGGCGCCACGGGGTACGATCAGTACCAGAGCAATCCAGACGACCAAGAGCACCAGAAAGGATACCGAAGAATGCCTGGTGACAGAGGATACAAACAGCCCAAACGCAATAAAAAAGGTGAAATACAGAATTGAGACGAGGATCAGAATGATCAATTTCAGCCACGACGCACCGTCCATCGGTACGCTAAACAGAATAAGCAGCATGAGAGAGAGCAGGATCGGGATTAGAATTGGAATGGTCAGCCCCAGCCAGGATCCTACAAACTTTGCAAACAAGTACTTTCCGCGGGGAATGGCGTTCGAAAAGGCAAGCTTCAAGGTGCCACTCTCACGTTCACCGTTGATGGCGTCGTAGGTAAACAGGATGGCAAATAACGAGAGCACCACAAGAACGATGAACGTGAAGTCTATGAAACGAAAGACCGCGAACAGTGGCTTGTTCGAATAAGAGCTCTCGACCAGTTTGACTTCCGACCAGACGCTGATATTGGAAAGTCGACCGACGTCGAAATCGACGCCTGATACGAATATCTGCATCGGGCCGGGTTCGCGGTACACTTTGTGCCCTAACTGCCAGAACGACGTGGACTCACTAATCTGTTGGTTAACGAGTTCCCTGGCCGTTTCGTATTGGGCCACTGACGCCTCATATTCCTTGATGCCGATGACGACGCTCAGAAGAATCAGCGTCGTACATACGGCAAACGTTCCGACGAATTTCGGGCTCTGAATGATGGCCTTTAACTCTTTTTCGACTAATGTGGAGAACATTACTTCCTCCAGAATCCAGTTCCGTAAAGGAGAAGAGTCAAGTTTTGTGGACGCCAAGAGTTCATCTCACGTCATATCGCAGGAAAGCGAGGAAGGCCCCGGCAAAGAAGATAATGTTGAAGACAAGCAGCAGTGCCATATCGGGCAGTGCTGAATTGATCGCGTCCGAAACGGGTAGTGCCTCGTATTTGAAGACCGGTAATTCGCTTGGATCGATTGGGTCCGGTTTCTCCTCATCCTCCTGATCACCGAAGGTAAATCTTATGCTCATATCGCCTCCGGTCCTGCTATCCATAAACTCACCAAAATCATTTCGGTATGCTTTTGCGGCATTCATGTAGGATGTTCTGAGTTCAAGCGACGTCGATGACAATTCAGAAGCTGCCAGAGCAAACGAAGCTGCAGGCGACACACGAGCCAGACCAAGAGCCACCTTTTGCTGCGCCCGTGATTTATTTTCTCGAACCTCGTTCAGTTGCTGCGCAAACACGTCCATTTTCTGATGCCGAATATCGGCCTGCTCCGTCGAAAATGCCTGCCAATCTTTCATGTACTGCTCGCGATCGCTCTTATCTCCAGCGTATTCCTGTCTCCACTTTCGCCGCGCATCCTGCTGCTCCCTGGATAACTGGCGAGAGTATTTGATTTTCTCGTAATCGATTTCGTCCACACTCGGCACTTCAACTACGCCGCCGGCGGCAAGAACTGCAGCCCTTGGAACGATGAGCACAGCAAAAATCCAAATGATGAGAAGCAATAAAAAGGACGATGACGAACGCTGCGTGAGCGTGGAGATAAAGACCGACAGGGTCAGAAATACTCCGAAATAGAGTATCCCCGCCAATATCACCATCACAAGGCGAATCCAGGAATTGCCGTCCATGGGTACACCGAGTACAGGCAAAAGAAGACACCCCATCAGAACGGGGATCATTAACGGAACGATTAGCGCGAGAAACGATCCCACGAGTTTGCCAAGCACGTACTGATCCCTCGGCACTGAGTTGGCGAAAGAAAGAGCCAACGTACCGCGCTCTTTTTCGCCGTTGATAGCATCGTACCCGAAGAGAATCGCGAACAGTGAAAGCACGATCGCAAAAATGAACTCCAGATCCAAAAAACGAAAAACGGCAAAGATGGGATCTTCGTTGAACCGGCTATCATGTGATCGGAGTTCACCGCGCGTACGAACCGGAATCGTACGGCCGATATCATTGGATACGCCCGATACAAGGGCAGCGAGCGGTCGTGGCGGCAGAAAAATCTGATGATTGACCATTCGCCAATCGGTCAGACCTTCCATCTGCTGTAGATCTTCAACAATGGAAGCTTCGTACCCCTCGCGACTAACCTCGTAGTTCCGGGCACCGACATAAAAGGAAAGTAGGATCAGTACGGCACATACGCCAAACGTCACGGCGAATTTTGTGGTACCGATGATCTCTTTCAGTTCCTTTTCGAGTACCAGCTTGAACATTGCAATGCTTCAGTCATCGCACGTCGTAGCGGATAAAGGCTACGAATGCACCTGCGAAAACTACAACGGTAAATATGGAAAGAAGTCCAAAATCGATCATGGAAGGCTGGAGCGCCATGGCAAGCGTTTCATTGGGCTCCACAAATCGCGGCATCTCACTCGCGTCAACGGGCTCTGCCCCACTGCCAAGGAAGACCATCATTCGACCGCGGCCCGACTGCTGCGCCTGTCGGCGTCGCTCATCACGTTCTTCCTGCTGCTTCTGTTCAAGGTACGTGGTGAATGATTCCCTATAGGTGAACATCTGATCCTCGTAGCGCTTCTTGATGGACGTATTCGTACCACCAAGATTCATTGCGGTCAGTTTGAACGCCGACGCCGGAGAGAATCGGGACAGCAGAAATGCCAGTCGCTCCTGCTCGGTCTTCGCGTTGCGAAGATCTTCATTCATTTTGCGATTGTATTCGGCGATCTCGCTCTCCATGACGTCACGCGCGTCGTTATCTTCCTGCTCCCACTCGGATCGATTCGCATCGTAATAAGCGCGGCGTTCTACTCGCGTAGCACCCTGCATGGAAGAAAATCGCTCCGACCAGCGTTTCGACCGCTCGTCCCACATCATTTCCGTCTGATCTCTGCGGTACCGGTCTTTGCGGCTCTCGATTTCAGCAACCGTCGGAACGTTGACGAGCTGTCCGGCGGCCATGGTGGCTGCGCGAGGCACGATCAGCACGAGCGTAATCCATATGACCAGCAGAATGAGAAAGGATACCGACGACCTTTTCGTCAGCGACGATACGAGAAGGCCCAGCGCCATAAAGAATGTGAAATACAGTATCGAAACGGCAATCAGCGCAGCCAGCTTCGCCCATTCG
>CAZGOS010000245.1:0-4199 GCA_964527795.1 uncultured Rhodothermales bacterium
GTGTAACCGCCCTCGCAGCCGGCATACTCGTATACCTTCTTCTCATCGAAAGTGCCCTGGGCGCATTCAGTATACGCGATTCGTCACCGGCGCTACTCGGAGTGGACCATCGACCCACCATCTACCTCCTGGAAAGCGAGTCTTCCCGCAGGGCCTACGGTAAACTATATCCGAAAGGTGTCGGCGAGGCCCGGTACGATTCCACCTTCGTTTCATGGCAACGCCTGTTGGCCGGGCGCAGTCCCGTGCAATTCATTGATTCGCTGGATACGTCAGCTCTGAGAATAGACGACGTTTTGATCCTGCCCTCGTCTCTTGCGCTCGGCGAGGAGGCGCTCAACTCGATTCGTGCATTCGTAGACGAAGGAGGGGCATTACTCATTTCGTGGGCCGCCGGATTGTATGACGACAGCCTGAACTGGCGAGGCTGGTCTTTCATCGACAGCACGTTCGGTGTCAGGTTCGACCGTTTTATCGAACCAGGTCCGAGTGACTATCGATCGAGCACGCAAACCTATCTCGCGCGGCCCCTGGCTGGTGTCTATTTGCCAAAATACCGCTTCCAGGCCATCGCAGGTGCTCATTTTGCAGCCCGTTCTGCCGCAGACGCCGATGTCATGCGTGATAAGCAAAGTGCGGCTGAGGCCAGGGAATTCTCACCGCTCGGTGGTTATGTGTGGTTCGATACATTGAAGGCGATACCGTATGGATTCGACTATGCGTCGGTGGAGATTCAAACCGATTCTATGGGGATTCCCACGGATTCCGTTATCGTTTCATTCTACACGTGGATCGCTGACAAAACGAAGTCGAATACACCCTATGCGCGAACCGCGGGTTCGACGCGACGCTTCACGTTCCGGGGTGGCACACCGCTTACGGCCGGTATACCTGGCGGGTACCGAGCCAAGGTTCGCGTTTACAATCCGGGTGTAAGTCTACGTATTACCGATCCGGATCGAGCGAACTCCGGGGGGTTCTGGTATGATTTTGCACAGGAGGAACCCATCGACCAGAACGTTCGAAAACCATCCACAGGCCTTGTTTACGGCACGTACGGACGGGGTCGATTCGTTTTCATGGGCTTCAGCCCCGATGTCCTGGACGCCTCGTTCCGCGACGCGGAAGATGTACAGAACATAGATCGCTTGTTCGAAAACGTGATTCGATACCTGAGGAGAGAGCCGATTGTCTGGACACAGGACTGGCCGTACGGCCATATCGCTGCCGTCCTGGTATCGCCCATTCTGGACAAGAGTGCGGGCACGAATGCGGAGGATCTGGAATCACTCATCTCAATTCTCACCGAAGAGAATGTGCCGGGTACTTTTTTCGTTCATCCAGACGCGGCCGTTGCCAATCCGGCACTTGTCGAGCGCCTGAACGAACAGCATGAAGTGGGTCTCTACGATCCGGCTCGAATAACGACGACTATGGCCCTTTCCACACAGAGAAGCCGCATTCGTCAGCTTCAGGAATCGCTTTCGGAAATTATTGACGGGCCGGTCACGGGCTATCGTTCCATTGAACGAGGTGCGCTCAGACCGGGAACGATACTGGCGCTTTCACAGAACGGGTTTACCTACTTCCTCCCGGATTCCATCGGAAGAAGAACGACACCGAAAATCATGGGGTCGCCGTACGAGTCCCTCTCCCGCATCGGCAGGACCACCCGTGATACCTACGCAGGCGTCCTGGCAGATGATAAGCTGACGTCGGATGAGAAAGTGGAGCGACTGCTCGCGGAGGCGTACCGCGTGCTTGGTGAAGGCGGTGTCTATAACGTGTCTCCGACTCCGAACCTCTTCTCAAGTGAGCAGCAGAGGCATGTATTCAGAACATTTCTGAGACGCCTGAAACAGGAAAATTTCTGGTTTGCTACGGGTACGGAAATCGCACACTGGTGGCGACTTCGAAAAGGACTGAATACGGACGTCGAGCAGCGCAGCGACTCGCGAATTTTCGTACGCCTTTCCAACGATAACGGTGATACGGCAGAACAGGCGACCGTACGTATTGCGCTCGAACGAAGTGTGAGTTCCGTAATTATCCGACCCGAACTCATCAACATTCTGAAACCTGTGCCCGACGAGATCGATGTACCGCCATACGAATTGAAGGAGAACTCTGCCGTGCTGGAGTTATCGATCCGAGAGTTGAAACCACAACAGTACCGGATCTTTCACGTCGACCTGATCAGTGAGGAACTTCAGGATCGATTTACAGGCCATTGACAGATGCGCGAGTTTCGCAACAGCATAAACTTCATTGCAACCGTAACGGTAGCCTGTATCGCACTTCCGGGCGTCCTGGCGTTTTCGAATACGTACGCACAATCCGTCAATCGCTACGTTCAGTTCGCCCAACCGGCCGGCACGCTTACCTACGCTTCGTCCGTACTTCTGAATGACTCCAGGCCGCATGTCGCCGTGGTTCGCTCGAAACAGACGGTTGAAGTGGTAGCGGAAATGGGCAGCCCCGTTACCGACGCCATCTATCAGTGGGAAATCTTCCTGCTCGGTCTGCAGATCCCGTACGCCGCGTTGGATGACGTCGATTTGAATCGCGCTATTTCGACGGACTTTCAGGTACTCATCCTCCCAGGTGTGGAATCTCTCTCGGACAAACAGAAAGAACGTATAATGGATTTCCTTGAGCGCGGAGGTGGAGTTATTGCCTCGGGGCGCCTGGGCTATTACGACGAGCGTGGGCGCCGGCGCGGAAGCGCGTTCCTGGCGAAGGTGTTGGGCGCAGAAATCGTCGAAGTCTTACCCCGTCAGCCCTACGGGCTTATGCAATCCATCGAAGGAGATTCACCCCTGATTGAAGGTATCCCGGCAGGATATCAACTTAATATCGCCTCCCAGAATGCGATCTCAGCGGTAAAACCGGATTCTGAAAATTCGCTCGGATGGATCACAACGTTTGAGCCCGGCGATCAGGCGGAATTTTCTCGGACGTCTCTTCTGCATTTCAACTCGTTCGGTCAAGGCCGAGTCTTCTGGACGCGATTCTTGCCGCAGCACGTTTCGCGAACGGCGGATCAGCAGACGAATTATCAGCGCCTCATGATAAACGCACTGGCCTATTTGTCCGGTACGAAGTCAGTATCTGTCGGACGCTGGCCCTTTGGAAATGACATGGCACTCACTATCGCCGCGCTGCCGTCTCCGGGGTTCGATGCGATCACCTATCTCACGAATTACGAACCCTTCGTACAATTGCTAGACAACGACGGCATCAACGCCAGTTTCTTTTTCGCTTCCGACGAGATCGCAACCTTTCCCGGTCTCTATCGCAGCGTGGTTGAGACCCGATCCGAAATCGCCATTTCAGCAGATAACGACAGCCTTCTTGTGGGCGAGAAACTGAACAGGCAGTACGAACGGCTCTCACGGGCTCTGCAGTCGCTTGGCATGAAAAAGGCGCACGGGGTGTATCCACCGGGCGGATTTCTGGACGGCAATACGATCCGCGCCCTTGATCGATTGCATGCCGCCTATGTACTTCGGCCGGGTGGTTCAGGATTTGCTCCCGGGGTACTGGACTGGTGGGAGTTTGTCGATTTCAGGGATGCCTTCACTCATCCGGCTTCGATGGGCGATCCGACGGAAGATTCTTCAGTCTCCATCGAGGGAAATCGTCTACCCGACATCGCAACGGTACCGATCGCCGATGTCCAGCCTGAAGACTACGAAGCCGCGTACGATCGAATTCAGAGTGCCCACGGGTATTACGTGGTACCGTTCTACCCGGAACAGATGGCAGCCTATTCGATGGCATTCGGACAATTGGCAGCGCTCATATCTAAGGCGAAAGAAGACAACACCTGGATTGCGACGACCTCAGACGTATTAGTCTGGTCACGGAGACGGGACAATATCAGGCCTCACATCGTCTCTTCAGGCGATGATGAGATGCGAATAGAAGTGCAAAACTTCACCAGGAACGTCATTGCAGACGCCTATCTGATCGTGCGCTTTCCGGAAGGGTTACCGGCAAATCTCGAATTGAACGATTCGAGTCTGAAACTGCACAGAATGAAACAGCGTGACGAGGTGCAAATCGAGCTGGGCTCGCTCGCGAGCGGGGTTACGAATTTTACCCTCTTCTGGGATCGCTAGTACTTCTGTCATGAGGTACACTAGCGGAACGGGCGATCTTTCTTCAGCATCCGCACGAGATCATCCGTTCCGATC
>CAZGOS010000246.1:0-4177 GCA_964527795.1 uncultured Rhodothermales bacterium
GATCGAAAAGCCTTCTGTTTTCTCCTCGTTCCATCCATACACGGATTGACCAGAGAGGCCCGTCAGCGCCTTCAGGCCGTCGAAGAATTCAGCGATCTCGGTAGCGGTTTCCACATCGCCATGAGAGATCTCGACATTCGTGGAGCTGGTAATCTGTTAGGTGCGGAACAGACGGGTTTTATCGAAGATATCGGATTTGAAACGTATCACCGCATCCTGGATGAGGCCGTACAGGAGCTCCGATTGGACGAATTTGCCGATTTGTTTGACGAAGAGGGCATTCCGAAAGCTGCAGATACGTCTATCGATGTGGAAGCGGACGCGTATATCCCGGAATCCTACCTGTCCAATCGCATTGAGCGCTTAAATCTATACCGGCAGATCTCCGAAGCCACGACCAGGGAAAATCTTGAGGATGCCCGGCTTGAAATGGAAGATCGCTTCGGTCCGGTTCCACAGGAAGTAGATAATCTGCTTCTGTCCGTGGAACTCAAGGCGCTGGCCCATCAGTTGCGCTTGACGCGTATTGTATTCAAGAATGAGCGCCTTTTCCTCGGTTTCCCCGGTGCGGAGCAGGATCCCCATTTTTACGAGCACGTCTTCCAAGAACTTCTGCGTCTGCTTGGTGACCTGGACCGCCGATACGTGCTGAAAGAGAATGATTCCGGCAAACTTCGGGCTATTGTTCAGGAAGTACCTGACTTGAACGCATGCAGGGAAATACTGTCGGCGCTCAAATTGGAGAATATGGCAGCGGTCGGTTAAGAATTCCGGGTCTCATACATCTCCAAAACGGCGCTCGCAGCCCGTTTGTGTTTTTCTTTCAGGCCATCGGGCGTAAGAACCTGCACGTCTCTACCATATCGAAGCAGCCAGGACGACAGGTAATCGAGATTATCGAACAGGAAATGAACCTCAACGATGTCCTTTTCCTGCGTTTCTTGATCAATTTCTGAATCAACTGCTGAATGAACTGCTGAATCAATTGCTATATCGATTTCCGAATCAATGCGCGCCGGAATCGCTACCCGTGCTCTCTGATACGCCTGTTTTGTGAACCTTAGGATGATCTTCGTTTGCACCGGCGAAACCCCCCGTTCCTCGAGGTGTTTCTGTAAATCGAAGCCCGCCGGCCGCTCAAAACGCTCACTCAGCACATACATTTCCCGGATCCTGTCGAGGCGAAAATTCCTGATTTCGCTTCTCAGGTGATCATACGCGATCAGATTCCAGTGATCCGTGTAATAAACGAGCCCCAGCGGATCCACATTTCGTTTCGTGACCTCCTGCCTGGTCTCCACGAAGTACTCCATGATAACTTTTCGGCTTCGGGCCACGGCTTCGCTCAAACGATACCATCGCCCGGACTCAGACCCGCCCTCGCGAACCGCATGCAGCCAGTAGGGGTCCAGCACCGTATTTTCGCGCAGTCGATCTACGTATTCACGAATTTCCATGGGCAGGACCGTTCGAATCTTCAGTGCAACATCATCGGCATCTTCCCGTAGCGAAGCATCTGACTGCAGCTTCATGAACTCGGTCCCGACGAGCAGCGTCGCGGCTTCCCGAGCGGATAGCATAAGCGGAGGAAGCTGATACCCCTCCAGAATTTCGTAACCGCCACCTTCGGAATAGGTGAGAGGTACACCCGAATCGCTGAGCGCTCTAAGATCCCGAAATATCGTGCGTCTGCTCACGCCAAAATGCTCCGAGAGATCTCTCGACGTCAGGTTCGGACGATTCTGAAGCAGCAGGATCGTAGCAAAGAGCCGCTCCGTTCGATTGGTACGCCGGTCTTCGATACTCACGGGTGATTACGCCGGATTTTTTGTGATTTCTTCGTTGTCTGCGGCATTGCGAAAAGAGTTCACTGCGATCTGTCTGGCGATTCGTATACGTGCACGAGAACCTTTTCCTGAAAATACGTGTGTTCCACGAGAGGTGCGAGATCGTAGATCTCAATGATTACGTCGCCACTGTTATGCAGCAACGACCCGATTTCGGACTCCAGATCGCCTCCTTTCAGACAGAGTAGCCCTGGTGTCCAGGTATCGGCCGTCTCTGCCCGGTCGCTCCTGCCTGCTGCACGCTGATGCCAGGACCATAGGGTTGAAAGAGGAGCCGTTGCGCGAGATACCGAGTAATCGCATCTACCGGGCCACTCTTCGGCGCGGCCGTTCCAGACGGAGATATTATCTACGCCCAACCGGGCCGAAATGGTACGAACGGCACGGATTTTCTTCTCGACGGTATCTACCGCCACAACATGCACGGCCGGTTCGACGAGGGCCAGCGGGATAGCCGGCAAACCTGCGCCCGAGCCCCAGTCGACCACCGTAGCGCCATCGTGAAACCGTTTGCTTGCAATCGTCAATGAATGCACGATATGATGGAGAAATGCGTTCTCCTCGGACCGACGGGATATCAGGTTGTGGCGTTTATTGAACGAAAGCAGGAGGGAGGCGAATGCATTCAGTTTTTCACGATTCCGCTCGAGCACGAGTTCGAATCTCTCCCGCATCTTTCCTGAAATAGGAGCTGAAAACGTACTGGAAGTAGATAATTCGCCCATTTCAGATCGGTTGGCGTGAACATTTCGGTAGATGTTTCACGTGAAACATTATTCCTCGGAGGTGATCTTGTCAGAAATCTTTTCAGAAATCTCAGTGGATATCTCAGTAGAAATCTTGGAAGAAACGGTTTCGAGCTGATTTTTTTTCAGAAGGACCATCAGCACGGATATGTCGGCCGGGCTTACACCGCTGATACGAGAAGCCTGGCCAATATTTTCCGGCTGGATTCTTGACAGTTTTTCCCTCGCCTCCATCGTGATGTTGCCGATTTCCACGTAGTCGACATTTGGAGGTATGGGCCAACGCTCCAGTTTTTCCATCTGCGCGACCATCTGCTTTTCCCTCTTGACGTACCCGGCGTATTTCAACCCGGTCGCAACGAGCGTTTCGATCGGTTCCAATCCCGGTGCGTTCACAACGACTTGCTCCCGCATTCCGGCAAAATCAATGAGCGAGCGCAGGTCGACCTGCGGGCGCACGGCAAGGCGCGCCAAACGCTCGGGTTGACTGATTGCACTGGTTCCGACGGATTCCAGATACGCATTGATCTGTTCCGGGTGAACCGTGGCCTGCGCAATCTTCTCGCCCGTGGCGCGTATGGCCGTCTTCCGTGCTTCAAACCGCTGCATTCTGTCGTCGTCCACGAGCCCGATCTCGCGCCCGAGCCGGGTAAGTCTTGCGTCTGCGTTGTCCTGTCTGAGCAGAATGCGGTGCTCGGCTCTCGATGTGAACATGCGGTACGGTTCATCGGTGCCTTTTGCAACAATGTCGTCGATCATGACGCCGATGTACGCCCGGGAACGGGCCAGAACGATGGGGGAGAGGTCGTTCAGAGAGCGAGCGGCATTGATGCCGGCCATGATTCCCTGCGCGGCGGCCTCTTCATAGCCGGTCGTACCGTTAATCTGTCCCGCGAAGTAAAGCCCGTCGACGAGTTTCGTCTCCAGGCTATAACGTATCTGATACGGAGGAAAATAATCGTACTCGATGGCATAGCCCGGTCGGAGCATGTGCACGTTTTCCAGTCCATCGATCAGTCGAAGCGCCTCCATCTGCGTTTCTTCCGGCAAACTGGTAGAGAATCCGTTCACGTATACCTCATCCGTGTTCCAACCTTCGGGTTCGAGAAAGAGCTGGTGCCGGTCTCTGTCGGCAAAGCGATCGATCTTGTCTTCTATCGAAGGACAGTAACGCGGACCACGTCCCTGAATGCGTCCTTCGAACATCGGGCTTCTGTCGAAACCCGTTCTCAGCATATCGTGTACGGCCGGATTCGTATAGGTCAGCCAGCAACTCCGTTGCTGCTCCGGCAATGTATCGGTCATGTACGAAAACGGACAGGGCTCTGAGTCGCCCGGCTGTTCTTCTACTTTATAGTAATCGATTGTGCGTCCGTCAATTCTAGGCGGCGTTCCCGTCTTCAGGCGTGCACTTTCGAACCCGAATTGCTGCAACGACGCGGTTATTCCCGTCGAGGCGCGTTCACCCAAACGCCCGCCACCAAACTGCATTTCCCCAATGTGGATGATGCCGTTCATGAAGGTGCCGCTGGTCAGGATCACCGCTCGCGCTGAATACTCTTGTCCCAGACGCGTCTTCACTCC
>CAZGOS010000247.1:0-4173 GCA_964527795.1 uncultured Rhodothermales bacterium
GCTCCGTCCGCCCGGCGTCGCAGAGGGCCCTTCGATACGAGTGCAGATGCGATTCCATCCCTGGCCAGGGAGGATCGCTTGGTATTCGAGGCACAGGAGCTGTTAAAAGCTCGAAGGTACGCAGCAGCATTGAAGAGCTTTGTCGCGGTCCTGGAAGAAAACAGTTGGAATCGGGATGCCCTGCTCGGATTCGCCGAACTCATGTACCGGCAGGCGCTGTATGTCAACGGACTGGATGCGACACATCGTGCACTTCAACTGGATGCGTATGATGCGCGGGCCAATTTTCTTGCAGGTCTTCACTACCGCGCTCTTTTCGCGTTTACGGACGCAAAAGAAGCATTCGGCTGGGCAGAAAGATCGACGGCCTATCGATCGGCGGCTAATGTTGAGCTCGCTGAAATCGCGCTCCAGGAAAGCGATTATGCCGAGGCCGAGTTCCGTGCAAGACGGGCGCTGGACTATGATCGATATAGTCCGGGGGCGTATCAGATCCTTGCCATCGTTGCCCGCAGCACGGACAATTCCCTTGTAGCCGATGAAAGTCTTGCGCGACTGTTACGCATCGATCCGCTTCATCATTTCGCAGTCGTTGAGCGTTATTTATGGGATGCGACCGCCGAAAACCTGGACGCCGTTCGGGCTCTGTCCCGGAGCGAATTTCCGGAACAGAATTTCCTGGAACTGGCCGTGTCCTATTTCAATCGAGGCCAGGACCGAGACGCCGTTCGCGTATTGGAATTGGGTGATCAAGTCGCCCCGTCCCAAATGGGCCGACTCTGGCTCGCATATCTGTATCGGGAGGCGGACCCGACGGAATCTCTTGCATGGATCCGTCGTGCGGGTGAATTCTCTATTCCGGGCACTCCGTACAGACGCGAGTCCCTGCAAGCGCTGGAGTGGATTGCCGAAGAGAATGGTGATTGGCGCTGGTCCTATCTCCTTGCACTCAACTACTGGGGAATCGACAGGAAGGAAGCGGCCGCCGAATTGATGGGGAAACTCGGCACACTTCCTGAATATGCACCGTTTTACGTAGCACGCGCCGTTCTTTTGTCAGCGGTTCAGGGAAGGGACGAAGAAGCGGATCTTCAAATAGCGCTCGAACTGGATCAATCTGAGCCTGCAATCCGGCTCCCGCTCGTGCAGTACTATCAGCGATCCGAAAGGTGGGAAGAAGCGATCGAGTTAACAGAGGAATTTCGGCAATCGTATCAAGGCCCGTTCAGTATGGATGTTCTTCACGCTCGCTCGCTTCTGTACCTTCAGAGGCCGCTTGATGCCATTTCGATTCTCGAGAATACGCAGGTGCTTCCATCCGAGGGATCCGCCGGAGGTCATACGATTTACGAACAGGCTCATCTCATGGA
The DNA here is from genome assembly GCA_964527795.1 of uncultured Rhodothermales bacterium. Lineage (GTDB taxonomy): Bacteria > Bacteroidota > Rhodothermia > Rhodothermales > UBA10348 > SMXL01. The sequence continues at coordinate 1,371 of CAZGOS010000247.1, forward strand.
AGGACTCGGGCGATTGGAAGCGGGCGAATTATCGCTTGCGATCGAGCACTTCGAGAAAGCATTATCCTGGCCGGAAAACCTTGGAGCCGGTCGGCCCTACGATCCGGAAGATCGCCTCTTGCGTTTTGTGCTCGCAGTTGCACATGCTCGAAACGGCGACGCTACCCGAGCCGAGGAAGCCTATCGGCGTGTTGTCGACGGTACGCTCTCCCGTATAGGAACGAGTCAATTAGAGCACCTGCTTGGTTTCCTGGCCGCAGTCAGGCTGGGCGACGAGACGGCAGCCCGGAATCTGCTCATGGAACTTTCGGAGTCAACACATAACGGGCAGATGCAGACGCGATGGGTTATCGCACGCGCACACGGAGACGAGAAGATTCTTGCAGAACTTGAAGCGAACGCCCCGAACATCTTCAACGTTCTTGGCAGTCGGTTGCTCCGACGCGCGCTGGAGATCGCTGAGCTGTAATCAAAGAAGACACAAAAGCAGAAATGAAAGTTGAAACCGCACTGAGCTGTAAGCATTCATCGAACCAGGTCATGAATTGCTCAATTCACATCCCATGACGCTTTCACTCATTCGCTTCGGCCTGTTAATGATCTTTCTCGTTGGTCTGGGTGGTACAGCCACGGAATTGCTGTTGCTGGGCCATACGGAAGAATTGTGGCAGTTCGTACCGCTCATTCTGCTGGGCCTGAGTGCGCTCATCGTTGGCTGGTATATTGTGAGCAGGTCACCCGCGGCGCTCAGGTCCTTCAGGTGGGTCATGGGACTCTTCATGGCGGCCGGCATTGCAGGCGTTGTTTTACACTATCTCGGCAACGTTGAGAACGCCTTCGAAACAGTTCCCGACCTGGCAGGCATCGATTTATTCTGGCAGGCAATTACCGGTGCAACACCGGCACTCGCGCCGGGAATGATGCTCCTTCTCGGACTGATTGGCTGGTTGTTTACATTTCAGCACCCGAGGCTGTCACGCAAAAAGCCGTACAACGTCGACCTTCAGGTACACCCGTCTACCGAACGATGAGAACCCGGGCATTATCAGCGACAGGTGCAGTCGTCGTCCCGTCGTCAATCGATCGGTAAAAGATCGTGTATTCCCGAAAAACACATCTGCATGCCATTTACAGGCCGCTTTAAGCCTGATAAGTTACCGCAGAACTTGTCTTGATTCGATATTGCATGGTACTCGATAATGCAACCTGTAACTCACAACGATATTGCACCCGTGATTGATAAAAAAACATTGATAGATCGATTGAATGAAGATCTCTCCGGCGAGCTCAGCGCCATCATTCAGTATCTCACGTACGCTGCCAGGGTGACCGGCCCCTATCGACCGCAACTGTCTCAGTTTTTTCTTACTGAAGTAGCGGATGAACAGGGGCACGCGCTATTTCTGGCCAATAAAATCGTAGCACTCGGCGGAGATCCGACTACGGCGCCACGTCCTGTACCCGAGGCGAAAACAAACCGCGAAATGCTGGAAGCGGTTCTTGCAGCGGAGAGCCAGGCCGTAATTGATTACAGCCGGCGGGCGGAAGAAGCCGAGGCTTTTGGCGATAAGGGTCTGGTCGTTCAACTTGAGGACATGGTTCGTGATGAGAGCGGACACGCCGAAGAGACGGAACGCATCCTTCGCGACTGGCCACTCTAGTACCTCGTGACAAAAATCCTACTACATTCGAAGCCCGATGCATACCACCTGGCTGCGTTCCCGCTCCTCGCCATAGCGCTGCTATGGCATCGTCGCGGCGCCTTGCCTGTCGGTCGCCTCGGGCTTCTCGGTGTTACGCGAACTTCTGTCACGAGGTACTAGGTTTTCGGTTTCTGTGACGGTATCGGCGAATCGTTGGTGAATCGTCATGAGGAATCCATTCGCGATCTTTCGAACCGATCATGATTATTCGGCGCAGTCCCGGTGGATGGGCGCAGGCATTTGGCGAATGTCTTTGTTCTGAGGTGAACCATGAAAGCTATGATCTTGCGGGAGATCTGTGCTCTGTCGGATAATCCCGATCCGCTGGAGCTGGTCGATTTGCCGGTGCCTGCTCTCGGCAGGAGTGATCTTTTAGTGCGTGTAGCGACGTGCGGTGTCTGCCACACCGAACTCGACGAAATTGAAGGGAGAACTCCTCCGCCCGAATTGCCGGTTGTGCTCGGGCATCAGGCCGTGGGCTATGTAGAACAGGTAGGTGAAGATGGGCGCGGCTTTCAGGTGGGCGACCGCGTAGGCGTCGCCTGGATCTACTCGACGTGCGGTTCCTGCTCTCACTGCCGGTCCGGAGAAGAGAATCTATGTGCAGAATTCAGGGCCACGGGCCGGGATGTGAATGGCGGTTACGCCGAATATCTAACCGTTCCGGCAGCCTACGCGTTTCCCATTCCGGACATCTTTTCTGATGCTGAAGCTGCTCCGCTCCTGTGTGCCGGCGCAATCGGGTATCGTTCACTTCGTTTGACGGAAATAAGCGACGGACAGAAACTCGGACTGACCGGATTTGGAGCGTCGGCCCACCTCGTGCTGTAGATGGCGAAACATCGGTTTCCCGGTTCCGGCATTTACGTTTTTGCGCGAAGCGAAAAAGAACAGAACTTTTCCAGAGAACTCGGCGCCGTCTGGGCCGGTGATACGTCGGACACGCCGCCTGAAAAATTGCACAGCATCATTGATACGACGCCTGTTTGGAAACCGGTTGTGGAAGCCCTCAGAAATCTGGCGCCGGCTGGTCGACTCGTGATCAACGCCATTCGCAAGGAGTCGATAGACAAGGAATACCTTCTTCAGCTGGACTACAC
>CAZGOS010000248.1:0-4157 GCA_964527795.1 uncultured Rhodothermales bacterium
ATTCCGCAATGCGTGCGAGCAGCGCGAAATGGCTGGATGCATCGCCCGTCAGATCTGACGGATCGGAAATAAAGCAGACGTCGACCTTCATGCCATATTGCTGAAGCACACGCGCTGCGACAAAGCCGTCTCCGCCGTTGTTGCCTTTGCCACAGAGACAGACGATGCGTGCCGGGCTATACTCGTTCACCATGCGTATCGCTTCGTCAGCAACGGCCCGCCCCGCCAGTTCCATAAGCGTAAAACCCGGGATGCCCAGCGATTCGATCGTACGTCGATCCGCCTCGCGCATTTCAGCCGCGTTCAATACGGGCGGCAGAAGGTCATTCATCATATCATTCCGCATTAATTCGTACCGTATCCGGGAGCGCTGTATCCCAGCGTGCTCGAACCGGTTCTTGAACGGCTTTCCAGGCGATCGGCTCCGATCCGGCGAAAGGAAACACCCTGCCCGGAGACCAGACACCATTCCCGTCCTCGTCGACAAATGCCCGTATCAGGTACCTTGTTTGTCCGGGCAGCCCCGTAAATCGAAACCTTCCCGATGCATCGGCTCGTGTCCTGTATGAAAAACGAGCCGGACTGTCATCCCTGATCAGCTCGACGATAAGCGAAGTGTCCGAGCCGGAAGTGGTCACGAATCCACTTAGCTCTCCGAGGACAGCGGGATCCGCGGCAATAAACACACGGGAATAGGTCGAGTCCCTGTCGCGAACGCTGATTTCAGCAGGTTGACTGAGCTCCGAACCAAACAGCGTGTACAGCACGCCATCTCGCGTAGTGGCGTTATACGAAAGGGGGGCGCCGCTTGTGTCCGTAACGGTTACGAGCGCGTCCCAGTTGTCCCCCGGTGGTGCCGTGAACCGCAAACCCGCCCGAATGCCCGGCCAAATCCGGTAGGTTCCGGAGATATCGGCACTCAAACTGTCGGGATGATATCCAAGGAAAGCCGGCGCGTTTTCAAACGGTTCCTGCGATGGTAGAAATGAGAGCGTATCAACTTCCATGGCATTTCCGGACGAGTCTGAAATAGCCGCATAGCCCGAAAGGAAGTGTATTCGATTGGAGAGAGAACGCGTGCGAAGAACGACGACGCGGGAATTCGTACCCGCGTACATCAATTCTATCTCCTGGCGCAGGCCCGAGGCCGAGTCGATTAGCGCCCAGTTGGAGGTTACCGTATCGCGAAGAACAACTTGTTCGGAAAATCGGAGCTCGTGCTCTCGGCTCGAGCGCGCCCGAACCTGTCGCAGAGTCGGAGGTTCCGAATCAATGTCGGCGAGCACCCACGGGCGATCAATGGCTGCGCCGACCGAGTCCGCCTCGAGAAGCGGATGAGGTGGAACGGCTGACGGTTCCCCGGGATCGGCCTCCCGATTCCCATTTCTGTCCTGTACGGCCAACACGAAATAGGATTGTTCTCTCAGATAGGAAAGGGAAAAATTCCCCTGATCGTCGGTTTGAGTACGGTAGTCGGGTCTATGCCCTGGAGAATAGTTGGCCGCCTCCGAGGCCGCATACGCAAAAACGTCAATTCCGGATTGTGGCTGCCCATCCGCCTGCGAGACAACGCGACCTCGCATTCTGCCCTGATTGAGCGTCGGCCCCGTGCCGAATGCTACAGTTATAGGTTGCTTGAGAGCGACGCTGTGAGCGTCTCTGAGCCCGGTATCGAGTGTGATGATATAGGTTGTGTTCTCGCGAAGGGGTTCCGGGAAAATGATATCGACGCGTCTGCCACGAAATCTGATCTCGGGTGGTCTGTCAAAGTCCGGAACGATCGAGAGTGCCTGGGCAATGGATCGCTCGTCGATTCGCTCGTCGAAACGAAAGGAGATGCGATCCACGCCCTGATTGACGGCTCCGTCCGCAGGTTCTGTCGATTCGATCGTCGGCGGGTCTTCATCCGGTGGGCCACCTGCAGGAGTTACGGGAACGGCGCAGCCTGTTCCGGTCAAAACGTAGAAGAGCAGCGCCAGGCCGGGCAGAAGTGTGTTGTACGAATAGGAACGGATTCCAGAGCCGTTCATGGCGCAACAGCGCTGTGCCGGGAGCTTGATGACATATTGGCTCATCCGTCGTCCGTGCGCTTGCTTCTCAGATTAAAAAACAGGTACGTACCGACAACGGCCGCTCCGACGATGACGACAGGTCCAAGTATGCGCTTGAACAGGCTATCGTATTCGAGAAGAACATTCGTCTCGGCAAATCTCGGATCGGCCAGGGTGCGCACGCGATCTTCGGGAACGGTGTCGATAAGCCGCTCATCACACATGCTGTCCGCGAGTATCTGTTTGCCGGGCGACAAAAGCGTATACCGAAGAGCGACGTCTGCTTTCCTCTCAACGCGTCCCGAACCAATGCGGCGAAGCGTAATCTGTACGCCGTCGACGCGGTATCTGAAACCCGGCAGTGCTCGTTCGGTCCTTAGCGAATCCGTTTCATATACCTCTCGTCCTTCATTTATCCAGTGTGCTACGAGTTGGCTACGCAGATACGGGGCGCGCTCATCCGCGTCCAGGGTGAAGGACTCGATATCGGCAAGCGTGGTGCCCAGACACGCCACGGCTGCGTCCCGCAGTTGTTCGACATGAGACGGTTGAGCACGAACGGCCGATGACAGGAGAACCAACAAGGCAGCAAGGAATAGGTGTTTTCCTCGGAACCGCTTCATACGTCGTGTCTGGGAAAAGAATAGATGGTGCGAACTGCCAAGATCCGAAGGGATGCATTGCCGGTCAACGGAATTCCTATTCGCGCACTATTTTCAATCGGTGGAATTACTTCATGGTAACGAAGACGTGTTGACTGAAAAGAAAAAAAAGGAGATCGTATCCCTATCCCGAAGAAAGAACAGGGAGCGTCTGAATGCCTTTCTTCTCGAAGGAGTGCGCTCAGTCGAGGCGGCTCTTGCGGCAAAAGCGGAAGTGCTGTATCTGATTACGTCGGCTCAGGCGGCATCGCCGAAGCTGCGAGCCACCGCAGAATCGCTGGGCGCAACGGTTGCCGTTCTCTCGGAACGCGAAATGGCCCGTCTATCCGACGTACAGACGTCTCAGGGGATTCTGGCGGTCGCCAGGCGCCGGCTAATCGACGCTGATCTGCTCATGAGCGAGAATACCGTGCTGTTGCTCTGCGGCGTGCAGGACCCCGGAAACGTCGGAACGCTCGTACGCACGGCCGCCTGGTTTGGCGTCGGCGCGGTCATTGCCGGACCGGATACGGCCGATTTCTACAATGCCAAAGTCGTGCGGGCCAGTATGGGCGGCATCTGGGATCTCCGTCTGTCCGTGACCGACGACGTGCGGTCATGGCTCATCGAGTGGCAAAAAAGAAAGGGTCGGATCTATGCCGCCGACCTGGAAGGAACCGGCATCGGTGGCTGGACGCCGGCGTTTCCGTCCGTGATGATAATCGGAAGTGAAGCGCACGGCGTATCGGCGGCAATCGGCGAGCTTATTGATGAGCGTATTCACATCCCCGGGCCTGGCAGATTACGCATAACGGAGTCGCTCAACGCGGCTGTAGCCGGTGGTTTGGTCGTCTCCTCCTGGATGAAGGAAGCTTCGAAGAAGGGCACGTAGGTTATTCGGTTCAAAGTAGTATATTTACTAAATTTAACGCACGGAATTTCCACACATATTTCCGTACCTAATCAGCGCATCGAAGTCGCAGCATGGAAGTACCCTCACTACAGGGACTCGGCATCGAACACGGCCTTCTTACGATGGAGAAGCGTGCCAGGCTGAGTGAGAGGCACCAGGTACTACGCATTGCCATTCCGAAAGAAGTCTCCAATGAAGAACGACGCGTAGCGCTGTCACCCGCCGGCGCGCAGGCGCTCGTCGCGAATGGCCACAAGGTTTACATCGGGTCCGGGGCGGGCGACGCGGCGCATTTTTCCGACGTCGAATACTCCGATGCGGGAGCAGAAATCGAATCCGATCCCGCCAGTCTTTACGCGAACAGCGAGCTCGTCGTCAAGGTGGGGCCGCCGTCGAAGGACGAACTGAATCTGCTCCAGGAAAAACAGATGCTGATCTCAGCGCTGCATCTGGGAGAGACGACCCCCGACTTTCTGAAGCGCCTCATGGACCTGGGCGTCACGGGTATCGGTTTCGAGTTTATCAGGGATTCCGACGGCACGCTTCCGATCG
>CAZGOS010000249.1:0-4155 GCA_964527795.1 uncultured Rhodothermales bacterium
CGCGCCCGGCTTCCGGGCCGTTCGACTGGCATCCAGGCGGTGAGTCAATCGTATATGCGCGCATCCGGGATACGAAGGACGGCTATCTCTACTCCGACCTTTATTCGATGAAGATCAGCTCGCGAAAAGAGACGCGACTGACGATCGGCCAACGGGCGCGTTCTCCAAAGTACGCCTCGGATGGTGAGAGTCTCGTCTTTGTTTCAGAACTGGACGGCACGAGCAACCTGTATCTGTACGACGCGGCCTCGAAATCCGTGTCGCCGCTGACCGGATACCAGGATGGCACTCAGGTGACGGAACCCGTGTGGCACCCGAGCGGAGACTGGATCTATTTCGGTCTCTCACGGGATACCGGGAGGGACATTTATCGCATCGCTGCCACAGGGGGACGCGCCGAGCCGGTAATAGACGGATCCGCCGACGAGCGCACACCCGTATTCGACGAATCCGGAAATCTTTATTACGTATCCGATCACACGGGCATTTTTAACCTGTATCGAAAGATGGCAGGCAGCGCGGCGTCCGAACAGTTGACGAATGAGGTGGGCGGTGCGTTTATGCCGACCATCTCGCGTACCGGTCGTCTGGCCTATTCTCGATACGACTGGAATGGCTATCACATCGCCTTGATAGATCAACCGGCAGAGCTGTCTGAAAACGCCCGTGGTCTGCAGTATTCCCCGCCGGTGTTTCTTTCAAAGTCCGGTTCGGCGGTGGATGAAACAGGCATGCGGGTTGCTTCTCCTTCCGACGATGCCTCTATCCAACCGTATTCGCCTGCAGCTTTGCAGGATACGGTATCGGCGGCAGAGGGCCAGGCTTTGTCTCCGAGACCATACGACGACGTTTTTACGTCATTCAGCTTCCTTCCCGTTCTTCGACTGGATCAGTACGTATCCAGGCAGCGCAGTCGTACGGAAGTACGCTTAAAGGATCGTACGCGCGCCGAGACACTCTGGCGCAACCTGAAAATTGGCGCCTATGCCGCTTCCCGAGAGATTCTGGGCGGTTTGAGTATGTTCGGTGGTTTGCTGGTGGCTCCCGGGTCCACGACGCCGGGGTCGGTGGGTGACTTTTTCGCCCCCGGCAACTTGCTCGATCTGGAACGCGACCTGTTCATCCAGTTCGACTACAACCGAGGTCTGGGATTCCTGAAAGGGCGTTGGTCGCCTCAATTCACGCTTGAGCTGTTTAACATTCGCCGCAACGTCGAGAAGGGTCTTGCGCTTGACGAGTTTCCATGTACCGCTTGTTACCCGGACACGACACTCGCCGATCTATCCTACAACCTGTGGGAAGTCAACCTGTCGGCCAGAAGCAAAATCAATCGTTCGCTGTTGGTGGAGGCAGGCTACCGATACAGCCCGTACCGCGTCACGACGGAACGATTCTTTTCAAAGGAACTGCAAGCGAGCATTCCGGAGTCCTCTTCGAAATATTTCATCGGACACGGACCTCGTCTGAAGTTCTATTTCGAAGCGTTTCATGCTTACAGAGATGCGGACGTCGTTCCGCACGGTCTCAGGATTGAGGCCGGATACGAAATTGAAACGGGCAAACTCCTCGACCGATTCGCTCTTGAGGACGGATTCCTGGAGCCGGTCTATGACAAATCGAGTGTGCACCGGCTTTCCTTCCGTAGCCGATTCGGGTTGAGATTGGATTCGCCGGGGCGGTCCGGAGGCATGCACGGTCTGGGTATTCAACTGAGTGCGAGTTCCATTCTGGGGAAGGAAGTTGATAATTTCTATGACGATTATGTCGGTGGATTGGCCGGCGCCCGAGGATATCCATTCTATGCGCTCGCAGGCAACGAGACGTTATGGGCACAGTTATCGTATACCTTCCCCATCCTTCCCAGAATCAAGAAGCAGATTCTGTTCATATACATAGATAAAGTTTATGCCCGGGTTTACACCGATGCCGCACTTGCCTGGTCAGGTCCGTGGCCGGGCGTGGGAAATGCCCGAAAAGACGTCGGAATTGAGTTTCGTTTGGGTTTGGGTTCGTATTATCTGCTGCCGACGGCCGTATTCGTGAGTGCGACCTATGGTATGGACGAATTTAAGTTTGCATTGGATGAAGGATTTGTCACGCCAAGCGGTTCGACGTCGGTCTCGTACGGAAAAGAACTTCAGTGGCATGCTGGTGTTTTGTTTGGATTCGATCTCTTCTAGATAGAGAGTCTGGGATGGGTACAGGACTTATTTACGGGATGTCACTTGTGATGCTGGCCGTCGGCGTCGCATTTCTCTATATGCTCAGAAAAGGAAAACAGAGCGGTGAGCCAAAGGGCCGGATCGAAATCGTTGGTACCCTGCTATCGGGATTGCTGGTGATATTTGCGATAGTTCTGATGGTACTTGGTTCCAGATCATCCGCCACGAAAGACGTCGCCGCACGAGATTCCGCCACGGCTATCGAAGATTTTACGATGGCCGTTCCAGCGAATGATTTTGCATTCACCGGAGTATACGATGATGTGACGTATCGTCTGTCGGACTACAAAGACAAAGTCGTTCTGATCAATTTCTGGGCAACGTGGTGCGCACCCTGTCTGGCAGAAATACCAGACCTGAATCGACTCCAGGAAAGGTATCGCGACGATGGATTTGTCGTCATTTCCATTTCGGACGAGGAGAAACAGCTTCTGATCAATTTTGAGAAGCAGTTGCCGATGAAGACCGAACGCATGCGGCTGCCCGAATTGTCTGAATTGCCTTCACCGTTTGCGCGGTCCTTTGACATTCGACCCGTTACGTTCATCATCGACAGGGAAGGCACGGTTCGCCGGTACCTGCTTGGTGCACGATCATATGGCTTTTTTGAGCGGGCGATATCGCCTTTCTTATAAGCCGGCATCATTTCTCCAGGATACGTGCAACTGCATCTCAAAGCTTATTCGCATCGGCTGGTTTCCAGTGGGCTTCTTGCCGGTGTTCTCCTGGCAGCGTCCTCATGGTCGATGGTTCGGGCCGAGACGCCGTGCAAACGGGATCCTGCAGCTTGCAGGATTCAGTTGACGAAAGCGTCTATCCGGGCCTCGCTGCTGTATAACACGGCAGGATCCGTTGAGACGTATCTCACAGGGGCTGGAAAGGATGCAAGACGAAGCATTCCACTTGCATTGGGACTTTCAGCAGCCGTGCCTGGACTCGGCCAGGTCTACAACGGTCAGTGGACGAAGGCGGTGATCGGAGTAGCCCTGGAGGCGCTCGTAATCACTTCGTGGGTAACGATCCGCCAAAACGGTCTCGACGCAGAAGACGAATTCCGGGCGTTCGCCCTCCGGGACTGGGATCCGCTACGGTATGCGGCGTGGCTGAACGACTATGCCGTATTTCTCCAGGAAGAATTTGGCGCTACGGTGACGGCGCCACCGATCACGCCGGCCGGCGAGGTTGATTTCCAAAATCCAAATTCATGGTCTCTTGCCGATCAACAGATGGCGGCCGAGATGTTTGCGCAGGTACATGCCGTCGAACGTCAGATGTTTCATCCGGAGACGGGTGCGACGTTTACACACACACTGCCCGATTTTGGAGACCAGCAGTATTACGAGCTGATCGGGAAGTATTTCCAGTTTGCGCCCGGGTGGCGAGATTATCCGGAATGGGTGACGGAAGAGGGTCGATTCACACCGGCTATCGATCCGGAAATGAGTGGTTCGGGTAATACGAAACCCAATGTGTCTGCCAACTTCTACAAATATGCAGATGATCACGCCCGTGCCCAGGATCTGCTTCGAAGAGCGTCTCGGATCTCCCTCTTGTTGATCGTGAACCATCTTGTCGCAGCGGTTGACGCGGCCGTCAGTGCGAAATTGCACAACGACAGGATTTCGACGAGCATGGGGTTTGCATATTCCCCAGACGGCCGTGCGGTACCTGTCGCGACCGTGAAGGTTAGATTTTAGCCGCTCGGATCGAGTTGAGCCTCATGCCGGTCGGTGCTCGCAACTTGACTTGTTAGTACGCCAACGCGTTCTTACGCGTGTGTGGCCGCGCGGGCCCGCTTCGCAAGAATCCCGTACGCTTTCCATCATCAGCTCATCCGTAATATGTCCTGGCACAAGAAACTCCACTGGCAGATCATCATCGGCCTGGTTCTAGGCCTCATCTTTGGGATTATTGCTGCGGCTGCGGGCTGGAG
>CAZGOS010000250.1:0-4125 GCA_964527795.1 uncultured Rhodothermales bacterium
GGAAGGAATTTGAGGGCGACGTGCCGATCTAGGCGCATATCCTTCGCGAGATACACTTCCCCCATCCCTCCTTTACCGAGATGGTCAAGAACTTCAAAATGCAGGATCTGCTGTCCGATCATGTGGACCTCATGTCGAATCCGTCATCCCGATTGACCGAAGAGGCAAAAAGAATGAACAATTCAGTCTATCGGTCAAATTTCCAGCTATAAAGAAGGTAACCATTGCCGCTCTCAGTTTCAGCGTATCTTCCCCACCGACGCCTTTTCTAGATAATCCGGTACACATTTCCACCCGTAACGACGTATGAAAACACGCTCATCTGTCATCGTCCTGCTCGCAATTTTTGGATTGTTCGTGATGTTTGAGTTACCCGATGCCGGCCTTGCTCAGGATTTGGGAAACGAAAAGTCCTTAATCAACGAACGCCTCGACCAGCTTCACGCCCTGGCGTCCTCGGCCGACTTCGAAGCCTATTTCGACCTGTACGCTGACGGCGCCATTTTCATGGGTACGGATGCCACGGAACGATGGACGCTTGACGAGTTCAAAACATACGCCAGACCCGGTTTCAATCAGGGGCGCGGTTGGACGTACACCGCGACATCCAGAAATATCTACATAGCCGCCGACCGGAGGACCGCCTGGTTCGACGAGTTGCTGCATAACGAGAGCCTGGGGGTCACTCGTGGAACCGGCGTTCTTATCAAAACAGACGACGGGTGGAGAATCGTACAGTACAATTTGACAATCCCGGTTCCGAATCAACTCGCGAGGGAGTTCGTTGCCAGAATACGCGAGCTGTCAGCCGGCGATGGCTGATTGGTTTGCCCCTGACTGTGGGCACACCTTAAAGCCTCATTTCGATCCGTTTTGACTCGTTACTTACGGCCCGAAGAGGTCCTGATTGATCAATAAAATAGGCTGGAATAACATGAAACTATTCGAAAATCGAGTGCTCCTCGTAATCGGCGTACTTATTTCATCCGTCCTGATATTCGGAGGCTGCGACAGTTCAAATTCTGGTGACGACGGGAGCCCGGACGAAATTGAGTGGAACTACGGCTCGAAGGGTCCGGACGTGTGGGCTACGCTCTCGCCGGATTTTGCTGCCTGTGGTTCGGGGTCGGCGCAATCGCCCATCGATATTTCGGTGGACCCCGTGGACGATGCGCGCCTATGGTCGTTCACCTACGGCTCCAGCGGGCTTGACATGATCTTGAAGGATCACCATATCCGGTTGAATATTCGTTCTGGTAGTTCGATCATCGTAGATGGTGTCAAACACAACTTGATATATCTCAAGTTCAAGACACCTGGTGAGCACAGCGTGCAAGGAGCCAACGGGGCTGCTGAAGTTCACTTTTTCCACCAGAGTACGGACGGAGGTATCACAATCATTGCGGTATTAGTTACTGCCGGTGGAGTGAACAAAGACCTTGCGCCGCTCCTGTCACGGCTGCCGGTTGTGAATGATGAATCGGTCGTGGATCCGACATTTTTCGTTCGTCCGATTGATTTCATTCCGGATGACAAGTCATTTTATCGATACGACGGATCGCTTTCCGAGCCTCCGTGTACTGAAGGGGTTAAATGGATCGTACTGCGAAATACGATCGAATTCTCAGAGGGCCAGATTGAGATACTGAATAAACTTACCGGCGATAACAACAGGCCCATTCAGCCCCTCAACGGCAGATCGATCGTTCAAGAGTAAATCCAGTGGGGAGCATGTTCCTTGCGGCATTTCTCCGGCGAATTCTATTCAGGAGCACGAGACTGACGATATTATTTGAGTATGAATCTGCGGGAGCACGCGCGATGGAGCGGGAGCATAACGGCTGAGGTCGTTCGAGTGGATACGGTCGTTAGAGCCGAACAGTCTGAAGTTGTTGATTATGTCAACTATCAGTTCAACTTAGGCACCTAAAGACGATTTCATGAGCAGCAAAAAGCCAACTCGCTACGAGGGAACAGAGTACGAGGTCTTCTGGGACGGCTCGCTCTGTATGCACATGGGAGAATGCGTCCGGGATGAAACGGACCTGTTCGTAAAAGGCCGCGAGCCATGGGCACAGCCTGATCTGGTTGACCCGGATATCGTCATGGAGGTTGTCAAACGGTGCCCGAGCGGGGCGCTCACGTACAGGAGTCAGAGATACGCTCCTGAAGAATCAGCGGAGGATGTCAATACGGTATCAGTATCTGCAAATGGTCCGCTCTACGTGCGCGGGGATCTCGAGATTGAAGGAGCGGATGAAACCATGGACGGGAACCCGTTTAGAGCGGCGCTCTGTCGCTGTGGCGAATCTGAGTTTAAACCGTTCTGCGATAACAGCCATTCGAAGACTCATTTCGTTGATTCAGGCAGCGTGGGTAAAAGAGGACCAGGCCTCGAAGCTGAAGGCGGCAAGCTGTCGATCAGTGCCACACGGAACGGACCGCTTATTCTGTCAGGTAATCTGTCGATCTCGTCCAGCAGTGGACGATCCACCTGGCGAGGGACGAAAGTGGCCCTTTGCCGATGCGGACATTCAGCAAACAAACCCTTCTGCGACGGCACCCACAGGGCCGTCGGGTTCGAGTCGGAATAGTTTTTTCTCGCACGTAGTTGTGTTTTTATATCCAGCTTAATGAAGACCGTTGTCCATGGGGAAACCAACCGTTGAGATCACCCGGAAACAGGCTGCACTGATCCGGAATGCTCCGCTTTTTTTTGTGTCCAGCGCCGATCCTGAATTGCAGAACGGACCCGACGGCATAGGCCCGGTAAATCTATCCCCGAAAGGAGGTACGCCGCTTCACATCCTTGGCCCGAATCGGGTCGCCTATCTCGATTACGGCGGCAGTGGAAACGAAACGGCTCGGCATGCCGAAATGCATGGACCGATTACGCTCATGATCTGTTCGTTTGAAGAAGACAACGCCGCCGTCGTGAAACTCTACGGCAGGGCGCGCGCCGTGCCGCTCGAAGAATCGGAAATCGCAGACCTCGTCAGAAAGGGTGTCGGAGATGAACCGTCGATGCGAGAGCGGCAGGTGATCGAAGTCGACGTCGATCGAACGGTCACGAGCTGCGGGTACACCGTTCCAGTGATGAATTTTGTCAGAGAGCGCAGAAAAGAAGACCGGGGACTCCGTTACAATTCAAAATAGATCTTACCACTGGCTCACGGGGAGATTCCGCTGTTGTCAAAATAGTCTGCTGTCAACCTAATCCAGTCCGATGATGAAAAATCCACGCCGCCGAACGATCCTGATTACCCTTACCGCATTTGTGATCCTGTGTGTTCAGATCCCACCCAACGTACAGGCTCAGAATCAACCCCTCAAGATATTTATCTCCGTGGACATGGAAGGGATCGGGGGCATTGGAACCGGCAAAATGACGTCGAGCTCAGGAAAGGATTATGCCGTCGGACGAGATTTGATGACCCGCGAAGTGAATACAGTCGTAGAAGCCGTTCTGGCCAACGGACCAGCGGAGATTCTGGTGAACGATTCGCACGGGGACATGCAAAACCTCCGCCATACGCAGTTACACCCGTTGGTGGAATACATCCAGGGCAATATCAAACCGCTGGGGATGGTACAGGGACTCGACGAATCGTTCGATGCCGCCATATTTATCGGGTACCATGCCCGCGCGGGCACGGAGAATGCTTTTCTTGCGCACACGGGTTCCGGCTCGGTAAAAGCGCTGTGGTTGAACGGTATGGAAGTCGGTGAAGGGGGCCTGAACGCCGGTTTTGCAGGCGCACTCGGCGTACCGGTCATCCTGGCCGCCGGCGATGCAGCTTTTGCACAACAGTTTGCAGATCTGACCGGTGCGAGAACGGTGACCACGAAAACGGCGATCGGCAGTCATGTTTCACGTCTTCTGCATCCCGACGAAGTGAACCGACGACTGAGCGAAACTACCCGGGCAGCCATCGCCGATATTGGCCAGGCAGAAATATTTACACTCGGCGAACCGGTTACGATACGCGTGCGATTTGCGTCCACGACGCGCGCCGACATTCTTCAGGCCATTCCCGGAATGCAGCGAATTGACGGATATTCCGTGCAGTATGAAGCCCGGACGATGGACGAGGCCTATCGCCTCATTCGGCTGATGTACAAATA
>CAZGOS010000251.1:0-4088 GCA_964527795.1 uncultured Rhodothermales bacterium
ATTGGAGTCACCTCCCTTTCGCTAATCGTGCATCGCTTCTGCAGGCGTTTTTCGCACGGCCCGCCAGGCCGGATACCCGGACGAGAGAACGGCCGTGATTATTCCCAGAACGGCGGCAGTCAGACTGTAGAACAGCGTCCAATTCGGGTAGACCACGCCCTTGAAAGGAAAGTCGCTATCCCCCATCGCGGAGCTGACGTCTATGCCGACTTCCTGCAGCCATATGGAGAAAGCCGTTCCTACGGCTCCGCCTACCAACGCCCCAACAACTCCGATCGCCAGGCCTTCAAGTAGAATCAGTTGGGCGATATCGAGCTGCCTCATTCCAAGCGCTGCAAGCATTCCAAACTCCCGGGTGCGTTCCATAACCGTCATCATCATGGTATTGACGATGATGAGGCCGGCCATGAGCAACAGAATAAATAGAATGATGAACATCATGGGCTTCGTCGTACTCATCATCTGAATCAGCGGACCCTGCTCGGTCCACGAGAGAACCTCCGCTCCGCCTGGAACATGGTCTTCCACTTCCACTGCGAGCTCCCGGGCAAGTTCGTCAGCAACGTCGCTCGACGTAGCAAATACAACGATTTCGGTAGCTCCGTCTTCCAGATCGACAAGAAGCTGTGCCTGATCAATCGGAACAAGCATGAGTCGATTATCCAGCGCTCCCAGTCCGGTCGTTCCGATCCCACTGACTCGCAGGCGAATCGCTCCCAACGATCGGTAGGCCGTCTGTGTCAGGAGCGTGAGCGTATCTCCGACGCTTACTTCCATACGCTCGGCGAACCCCTTACCGAGCATCATTTCCGGATATCCCGGCCTCGGTAACCGGCCTTCCAGAATCATGGCCGATGGGCTGAGATAGCCTTCTTCCGCAGCCAGATCGACACCGAGAACCAGTCCCGGCCGATTGGAGTCCACTCCATCGACGAGCACGGCAGCTCGAATCCGCGGAAGCGCTGCAACGACGTCGTCATTTTCTTCGACAAGAGCGCGCACCTCCTGCACGTTCCTCATACTCAGATGAACCGGCATGGCCCGTTCTCTTTCAGTGTATCCCTCTTTCCTTATGCGAACGTGACCCGACTGGGTCTTTGCGTAGGTATCCAGCAAATTGCTCAGAATACCGTCGATGTGCGACTGCGTGTAGGTAAGTGCCGCAACGGCCACCGCAACGGCAAGCGCCGTCAGCAACGTACGCCGCTTATTTCGGCGGGTATTGCGCCAGGCCAGTCTCCAGAACGGTATGTTCCGATCGATGTCAGACATGGCGCAGCGCGTTTACGGGTTGAAGCACGCTGGCGCGATAGGCGGGATACAGGGACGCCAGCGCCGCCAACACACCTGTCAAGAACCAACTCCCGAAAAAAAGCACCGGGCTCAAGGATGGATAGAGCATGTCTTTTACTGGATAGCCTACATCCATATCGCCGTAGAGGGCCGAAATATCGATGCCCGTGGATGCGAAATAGCCGACCAGCAACACGGCGAACACCATCCCGATGGCGCCCCCCAGAAAACCGGTGAGTGCACCTTCGATCAGGAACAGTCTTCGGATTCCTGCTCCGCGAAATCCCATGGCCATCAATGTTCCGATCTCACGGGTCCGTTCATACGTGGCCATCACGATGGTATTGGCAATGCCGACAATGGCCATTATGACGAAAATGGATAGAAAAATGCCCTGCGCCGTCCGCTTCATTTCAACCAGCGCCATGAAATCTTCTTCGACCTCGCGCCACCCCTTGACCTCGACACCGTTCAGATCGCCAACGACGCTGCGCAGATCCCTCAATGTCGCGGATTCCCGTGCCAGAGCGTTGAATCGAACCGCAATCTCCGTAGCCTCGCCTTCGAGATCCAGCATCTGTTGCGCAGTAACAAGCGGCAGCAAGAAACTGCTTCGGTCTATGAGGGGATTGCCTGTGCTGAGAATTCCGACGATCGGCAGGTCAAGCGCTTCATAGGCGCCGTCCCGGGTTTTCGTAAGAACGGTGAGAATATCACTGGTCGACACATCGAAAAACTCGGCCAGGCCGGCGCCGAGAAGCATGCCCTCTTCACCCGGAGCGAGATAGGATCCTTCAACGACTGCTTCTTCAAGTCGGAAGACATCGGCATCACTTCCTGAAATTCGGATGCCGGTACCGAAGCCGGCAACCTGGTCAACCCCGTTCGAGAGTTGGGCCGAGAAGGCGATTCTCGCCGTAGTCGCTGCAACACCGCCGACTGAGAGGATCAAACGTTCGATCTCATCCGGCGATTTGAGTGTGAAATCGAGGGGCTGATCGTCGCGGTTGTCGAAATATCCGTCTGCATAGAGCTTCGCATGCGCCGTCTGGTAGTTGATCAGATTGTCGAAAGACTGTTGCTCGATCCCGATCAAAAAAGCCATGAACGCCTGCAACAGAAAGACGGCAAATGCCACCGTACTGGCCGTGAGCAGCGTGCGTCGTCTGGAGCG
Organism: uncultured Rhodothermales bacterium; assembly: GCA_964527795.1. Taxonomy (GTDB): domain Bacteria; phylum Bacteroidota; class Rhodothermia; order Rhodothermales; family UBA10348; genus SMXL01. The sequence goes on from CAZGOS010000251.1 coordinate 2,468, forward strand.
CGCCAGATTTCGCCAACCGATCCGGAGCGTCGCTCCGTATGGGATCGATCCGGGTATGAGACTGTCAGACGGCATGGTAATGCTCTTTGCGTCGTTCGTCGGATGCAATTGTGCCGTCGTGAAGAATAACAAGACGGGTCGCGTGCTCCATAACCATTGGATCATGCGTTGAGAAAATGAAGGTCGTGCCCAACTTCTCGTTCATTTCCTGCATCAGCGTCATGATCTCCCCGGCCGTTTCGCTGTCCAGATTGGCTGTCGGTTCGTCGGCCAGCACCAGCGTCGGATTCTTAATCAGCGCCCGGGCGATGGCAACGCGCTGTTGCTGTCCGCCGCTCAGCTCGTTCGGTCTGCGATGCATGAGATCACCGAGGCCGACTTCTACCAACATGTCTTTCACTTTCTCCCGTCGCTCTGCCGTGTTGTTTACGCCCTGGAGCTGAAGCGGCAACTCGGCGTTTTCGAGCGCTGTCAGAACGGGTACGAGGTTAAATGTTTGAAAAATGAATCCAAGGTGGGTGTTTCGAAAATCGGCGAGCTCCTTCCTCGAAAGTCCACCGATGAGCTGATCTCCGATCCAGATATCTCCGGACGTCGCCGTATCGAGCGCACCGAGAAGGTTCAAGAGCGTGGTCTTGCCCGAACCTGAAGGACCGGCCATCGAAAGAAAGGCGCCGTTTTCGATTTCGAGATCGACGCCGCGAACAGCGGGGACCGAAAGATCACCGACAAAGTACGTTTTTGTTACGTTGCTCAGACGCGCCGCTATTCCGTTTTTATTCATCTCGTCACCTGTCGGGACATAATCGACTCACATTTTGGATTCACTTTCTGCTTTCCACGAACTCAACATGTTCGTCATTCGATTTCCATTCGTTCCGAAAAAAAACGGCGTTACAGCTCCCGAACCCAGATGTTGCGATAGCTTACTGGATTCCCATGGTCCTGAAGGCTGATCGGGAGCTTTCCATGCGGCTCGTATTCGGGAAGCCCGATGTAGAGCGTGGGTCCCGAGAGCTCGACGCGATTTTGAATGAGCACGCCGTTGTGAATGACGGTTACGATGGCCGGTCGAATCACGGTTCCGGACTCAGAGAATACCGGCGCTTCGTAGATGATGTCGTACGTCTGCCACTCGCCCGGCCTGCGCGAGGCATTCACCAGTGGACTGTGCTGTTTGTACAGGCTACCCGCCTGACCGTTTGCATATGTCTCACTACTGAAGGAATCCAGCACCTGGACTTCGTACAGCTCCTGAAGAAAAACGCCGCTATTGCCCATGCCTTGCCCTTCGCCGACGACTTCGGACGGTGTTCGCCATTCGACATGGAGCTGAATGTCACCAAAGGATTGTTTCGTACGGATGTCTCCTGTTCGCGCGGTAACCGTCATGGCGTCGTCTTCGATCGACCATAAGGCGGGTCCGCCCGACACACTCTCCCACTTTGAGAGGTCGGTGCCGTCGAAAAGAACGATCGCGTCGGAAGGAGGCTTCGTTCCCTCGCCAGGTGTGACGACGGCGGGCACCGGCTCCCATTTTTCGGTCAGTTTCGGAGCCCATTCCTGAGCGGAAGCGGGTGCTGCGCAAAGGATCAACAATGCGATGCATCCGGTTAGGTAG
>CAZGOS010000252.1:0-4062 GCA_964527795.1 uncultured Rhodothermales bacterium
AGGCGATCGATACGTCCGTCGATACCGATGTAAACGTCGTCGTACCGCGTTGAACGTCCGATGCAACCGCAGGAGGAGGAGAAATGACGACAAGCATTACTGCACCAGACATGGTGGATATATTCCCCGCCGCATCGGTGTGCGTAGCAGTAATCGTGTGCGTCGTCTCGCTGAGCGCGCTCGTAAGCTGAATCGACCAGGCGCCGCCCGTGACGGTCGCCGTCGGCGCGAGCACGCCGTCGACATCGGAGGTGAGCGTGATCGTGCCGCCGTCCTCGCTCGCCGTTCCCGAGATGGCGGGCGTAGCGTCGCCCGTCGGAGAAGTGGGCTGTATGATGACGGGCGCCGCCGGGGCCGTTATATCACTCAGTCCCGCAAACTGAACGACAAACCATTCGACCTCGGCCGAGCTCCCGCCGCTTGCAAGCGCCCTTGTCAGTTGCAGATTCGTGTTACTCGTAAGATCTGCCGCAAACCACACATGACCCGGATTGTCGGGTGAAGCTACGGTACCCCGGCTTCCTCGCTGATACTGGGACAGGAATACGATGGATTTCGAGAGATCTACCGAGGATATCGGAATATTACCGACGGTTTCACCCGGGCCGAAGATCGCACTCCCGGATTGAACGGACTCATCATTGCTAAACTCGACGACTACCCAGTTCATCTCGACCGCGGGCCCGGTCGCGTTTCGCGTAAACGTCAATTCATCGGCGGCTGAAAATTCTGCCTGAATGCCCAGGTCATCCGGAAAGCCGTTACCACCGTTTGTATTGGTCACGATCACGAACGATTTGGCGAGGTCAACAGCCGTAATTGCGACCGTGGCACTGACGTCTCCGCCTCCAAGAGTACGCTGTCCCCGTTGAACGGACGCGCCGTCGTACTCAACGACCTGCCAGTTCACATTGCCGGAGATGGCGCTGACCGCATCGAGTTCAAGATTCGTCGCGCTCGTCAGCCGTGCTCTCACGGCATCATCACTACCCCAGATTGAACCCGTGTTTTGCCACGAGACGAGCGGGAACGATTTCGAGAGATCGACTGCGGTGATCGGAATATTGACCGTCGCTGAGCTGTGGGGATTGTTGCCCCTTTGAACGGTCACACCCGAAGTGAATTCGGCCACGTACCAGGCAAGCGTTACCATCGGAGAACCCGATGCACCAACACGTTCAAAATGGATATTGGTAGGAGACGTAAGGTCGCCTCTGACCAGGAATTGCGACGGTCCTGCGTTGTCTACCGTGTAGCTGAATACCAGAAACGATTTTGTCAGATCAACCGAGGCGATCGATACGTCCGTCGATACCGATGTAAACGTCGTCGTACCGCGTTGAACCGTTGTAGTCTGGGCGGATGAAATGGAGACCAGCCCGGTGCATACGAACAGCGCGACCGCCGCCGCGACAGTGTGCGCGGTCGACGGCCCGATTGCCCGGCGCTGTAAGAAATTCCACATAACTCATCCATTCCCGGTTTTCACGGACAGGATTGCCTGTCGTCCCACCTACCCGCGCATTCTGGTTAGCGTGTGAATAAGCGGTGATATCTTTCGGATCGGTCATCTGTCCTGCTTCTATAGAAAAAATACGTAGAATTACGTAGAATACTTAAACTAATACTTTAATTATACTCTATAATTATATGTACCAGAATCTATTATATTATATATTTTGATCGAATGATCTGAGGTGTCGAACCGCATGCCCCGAACCCGAAACAAGACTCTGCGCGCCCCGGCTAGAGCGCAAAACGCCATATGAGCTTCGATGACACCGTGGTACCGCTTGATTCCCACGGGCCCATAGCCGTGTCGGCGCCCTGATTTACGACGAAGAACAGATCCGTTCCGGGCTTCGGAATCCAGTCGAGTCTGAAGTTGATGAGCGTCTCCTCGTCTTCATCGTTCCACTGGCCGAATACGGCGCCGAAGAGTTCGGGGCTGAACGCGAAGTCAATGCGTCCACCTACCTCGTTAACGGTAAAACGGCCGGCGGGAAGCATGATTGTATTGCGCTGAATATCGGCGCTGAGACTGATGTATTTGCTCGTGCGCCATACGCACCTCGCTTCCGACTCCGTCCGTGTGCCGTCATAGAAGTCTCCCCAGTTAATGCCGAATTCGGCGGAAACGGGGCGGCCCGAAAACGTTTCTCCCTGTATCTCGAACCGGGTAAACCAGTAGCGCTCGCGGGAAATGACGATGCCGTCCTCTATCTCGAAATCTTCGGTCAGATTTTCAGCGAGTCGCTGGATATTGAATTCGACGAACTCACCCGACTTCGTCGCAAAGCCCAGCGGACGGAATTCCATGAAAACGCTCTGCATCTCAAGCGTGCGATCGTCGATATAATAATTGATGTCCAGAGGCTTGATTTCGGCTTTGCGTATCCAGCGTAGAAATCCGGGCCGCGGATTGAATTGCAGTTCGGTATAGAATTCCTGATAGGCTCTTCGGTGCTGGAAGCCGACTTCAGGATTAAAATCAGCTTCCGACCGCGTCCATGCGGCATCGTATTCGATGAAATCGTTTGGATAGCTGACGAATATGCGGTGTGCCCAGCCGGTTTTGACCGACGCGTCGGATGTATAGGAGCCGGCGATGGCGGCACCGGCACTGAGGTTCTTGTCTCCGAAGAGTTTACGAGTCTCGAACCGGACGTCTGCCCCGTTTGTCGTGTTGATTCTTCCGGGCTGTATCTTCGAAGTGCTCAGCAGCCCCGCGCTGGACTGTTTCCCGATATCCTGCTTCCATCTGATAATCGCGAAGTTAGTGGACGGCTCCGCGTCGTGCGCCGCTGTCTGAAGTGACATGCCACCCAACGTCGTCGCTCCGCTTTTCCCCAGCAATCGGATCCCCCCGCGAATCGAAAGCGGAGAACGATCGTCCGCAAGGCCAACGCGTCGGCTGAAAAAGGGAATTACGCTGCGTCCAAGACCGAACTCGAAGACCGTTTGACCTTCAAGAAAAAATTCCCGCTTTTCAGGAAAGAAGAGGGAAAACCGGGTCAGGTTTATCTGGGCACGATCCGACTCTACCTGCGCAAAATCAGGATTGACGGTCACGTTCAACTTAACGGTCGGCGTGAGCAGATAACTTATGTCGACTCCGAGGTCGCTCTCTATGATTCGATCGTTGCCGGGAGCACTCTCAACACCTGCGATGGCGTATGGGCGCACGTCGATCAGATGGGTACCGGATAGCCCGGAAAGGCCTGTGAGGATACCGGCACGGGCAACCTGTTCGAGATCGGCATCCCGGGACCATGCGGTCCAGAGTACCTGTTCGTTTTTGCGCCGGATGTTCCGCTCGAAATTGATCCCCCAGCGCTGCACGGCGGCTGTGCGATATTTCAACGTGGCGAACGGTATTTCGATCTCAGCGAACCAACCCTCCGTCGTAATACGTGTCGATACATACCAGACGCCGTCCCAGTCCTTGTTGACACGATTCCCGTTATCCAACAGGGTCGCGTCTGCCCTGGCTCCGTTCGGATTCGTGACGAAGAGGTATCCGGAACGGTCGTCGTCGAATGTGTCAATGACAAATTCGAAATTGTCTTCCGATCCCCAGCCGAAATCGCGTTGCATCTTGCTCGCAACGATCCTGGCGGGTTCGCTGTCATACCCCCAGAATCCCACGTACAGCGATCGGTTGTCATACAGAACCGCAACCTCGGTTCTCTCTGTTGCGGGTGCGCCTTCATTCAGCTCCCGCTGGGTAAACTGTGTGATATGTGTGGCCGATGTCCACGCAGATTCCTCGAGACGGCCGTCCACCCGGACAGGTTCGTCGGTGCGGAAGGCCTCGATCACCGCCGGATTCTGAGCAGATGCGGACTGGACTGAGAACAGCAGAAAGATCAGTAGAGAGAAAAGCGTAGCCTTCACAAGCCTCCCGGCCAATTTGGGTAGACAGTCTCTCGGGCAATCGAACATGTCAGGAATCGTCGACGGAGCCTGGTCAGTCGTAATTTCAACGTAGGGTTGGACTTACGATAGTGTGGAACGGATGTCTTCTTCCAGCGGATAAATCGACGATACGGGTAGTGGTTT
>CAZGOS010000253.1:0-4037 GCA_964527795.1 uncultured Rhodothermales bacterium
GGGTAATCATCACGATGCTGAAGATTTGTCGCAGGAAGTGTTCATCAAGGCGCATTGCTGATACGCGAGTGCGCACGGCGGTCGTTGTGCTCAATTCTGTGATCACGGAAACCAGGTCACAGTCCGTGGGTCCCGTTGCGAAAAATGCCTTCAACGTTGAATCCGTATTTGCCAACAACGACACCAGTCCTGAATTGGTGTAACCAGTCTCAAACGATTAGGCCTGGACGTTCCTCTCATCAGAGATAGAGATGCTCTCTGGTCATGTACTCGTTGCGATTGCTCCATATCTTGGCGATACTGATTTTTATCACTCGTTATTTACGCGATGACCGGCACAACCGTATCCCATTATCGAATTCTCGAAGAGCTCGGCCGCGGCGGCATGGGTGTCGTCTATAAAGCGGTAGATGCCAATCTGGATCGGGATGTGGCGCTGAAATTTCTTCCCTCTGAATTGTCGGCCGATCCCGTATCCAAGGAACGATTCATCCAGGAGGCGAAAGCCGCTTCAGGTCTCGATCACCCGAATATCTGTACGATCTACGACATCGGAGAGGCCGAAGACGGCCGTTTGTTCATCGCAATGGCGTACTACGACGGGCAGACGTTGAAAAACCTTATCGAGGAAGGTTCATTGCCGGCGGATCGAGCGGCGTCCATCGCCTCCCAGATCGCTGAGGGACTGCAGAAGTCTCACTCAGCCAACATCGTTCACCGCGACATCAAGCCTGCGAACATCATGGTGACCTCCGAGGGACGCGTGAAGATCCTGGATTTTGGTCTGGCGAAACTCGGCGCAGGGATTGACCTGACAAAAAAAGGCTCGACCGTCGGCACGACGGCCTACATGAGTCCCGAACAGGTGCGCGGGGAGACGATCGATGCGCGTTCGGATCTCTGGTCACTCGGCGTTCTTCTCTATGAAATGCTCTCGGGCCGGATGGCGTTCACAGGAGAGTATGAGCAAGCCGTATTGTATTCGGTGATGAATGAAGCCCCGGAACCGTTAGCGGACAATCTTCCAGCCGGTCTCAAACGCGTCGTGCATCGACTGTTGAAAAAGGATCCGTCGGAGCGATTCTCCAGTGCGAGCGAGGTGGTTGAGGCGCTTGAGCCTTTCACAGGTTCGTCAAGTTCACAGGCAACGGCCTCTCCATCGTCGAAGCCCGCGCTCGTTACAAATCGCATGGCGACGATCGCCGGTACCATTCTACTTATCGCCGTCGCAATCTGGGCGTATACGAACCTGGGTGGTCGGGAAGTCTCGCCCGTGGCACCCCAGCGCGACGCAATTGCCGTACTTCCGTTCGCCGTCCAGGGTGACGAGAGCCTGAAGAGCTTTGGAGAGGGAATGGTCACGCTGCTCAGCAATCAACTTGACGGCTCCGGAACGCTGCGTGCAATTGACCCGAACGCTCTACTGGGTTACATAGCGCGCCATCCAAATCTGATCATCGATCCAGACGGCGGTCGAGAGGTAGCCGACGAATTTGGCGCCGGCCGCTATATACTGGGGGCTGTCGTAACTACGGGTGACAAAAGGGTGATTAGTGCGACCCTGTACGAGGGCCAATCCGTAAAAGTGAGCGAAGCCCGCGTCTCGTTTTCTGAAGGCGAGGAATTTTTTGAAGCATTCGACGACCTTTCCATCCAGTTACTTGGTCATCTTATCGAAAAGAGATACGCTGAATACTGGCTGGCAACTGTTAGAATGACCCACTCCTATCCCGCCCTCAAATCGTATATCAACGCCATTTCGTTGATACGGGAAGCACTCTATGCAGACGGGCTGGCGGCTGCGCAGGCCACCGTTGAAGCCGATTCCAGTTTTGTACTCGGGTGGGTAGCAATACTGAGGGCCAGCTCCTGGCTCGGGAGATTTGACGTGATGAATGCCGCATTTCAGGAGGTCAGGAAACGGGTCGACAAATTGCCGGATCGCTTCCAGCCCTACCTTCGAGCCGCCGAGTTTTTTACCCAGGGTCGAACGCAACAAGCTGCGACCGAGCTGGAAGGTCTTCTGTTGCAGTATCCGGAAGATATTTTCGCCAACGGATATCTGGCAGACTATATACTTCATTCACCGAATCAGGGACTTTCCGTCCGTCAATCAATGATCGGGTTTGAACGGGTACAGAAATATGATCCCGGAAACGTTGAATTTGCGCTACACCGGTTCGAGCTATATGCCCGCTTCGACGAAAGGGAAAAACTGGATTCCCTTGTTGGTTCGTGGGAAGCATCACAGTTTTCTGAGATGCGGGATATACATCGGATTCTGACCGGGGATTCGGCTACACAGGCTGAATTTCTGGACCGCTACGGGTCCGCTGCAGGATTGTCGGGACAGCTCATACAAAAGACTCTGCTCCGTATCGGCCGGTACGATTTGACGGAGGCGCTTTTGGAGCGCCTGATCTCAAGTGCATCCGGACCGGAATTGTCCGACTACCGGTTTCGACTGTCGACGGCATTGGCAGCGCAGGGGAAGATGGCGGCTTTCGACGACATCCTGGACATATATCGAGCGGAGGACCCGGCAGGTGCACTGTCTGCACGATTTTTTAAGGTGCTGATGTCTATTCGCGACTCTGACCTGAATCGGCTCCGGGAGATTGAAAACGCCGTTACGGCCTGGGATACACTCGCCGCGCCGCTTACAAATCCTGATGAACAGGGTAACCACGCCGCCGTCAGAGCCTATATGGTTGGCATGTTGCGATGGAAGATGGGTGATTTCGACGAACTCCGACGTCAACGGGACCTGATACTCGCCGCTTCCGACGGTGTCAATCTGTCGGTGCTCGCGAGATCGTTGGAAAGGGAGCTATCGGCATTGATTGTGTGGCAAGATGAGGGGCCGGCCTCTGCGATCGAAGTCCTCTCCGAAGCCATACCGCGAGATCAATATTACGTAGTCGCCGGCTCGGTCTTTCTGGGACGCCCCACCCTCAACTGGTTGATGAGCGAAATGCTTCTGGATGACGATCGCGACGAGGAGGCGCTTCCGTGGATGGAGACATACGGAGCGAACGTGCTGTCACATATATGGAGCGGGCCGTCTCAGCTTCGACAGGCCGAGATATACGATCAGTTGGGAGATACCGACGAGGCCATTCGTCTGTACATGCGCGTCACCCGGCAGTGGGAAAATGCCGACTCGGAATTCCAGCCTCGAGTGCGGGAAGCCCAAAACCGACTTAACACCCTGCTCGACGCCAAAGCACGGGAGCCCGGCTGATCGGGATCCTGAATCCCGGATCGTAGAACGGGAATCCTGAAAATTGGTGGCAAGTGATTATCCGCGTCGACAAAGCAGCTCGCACGCGTCCGTTCGCGAATCCGGCGTATTTCTCATTCGTTACCTGCCTCCAGGATGCGGTAAGTCACCTTGAGACGTGCCGAGCCTTCTATTCTTGCGCCGCCAGCTCGACGTTCAATTCTACCTCGATCTCACCCCAGTTCAGTCGCACCGTCGTAGTACGGTCCTTTGTATCCGCAAACGTAAAGAGCAGTTCTTCCTGGTGATCGCTTTCTTCCGGAGTCACCTTCACCCGGAGCACATCCTCATCCGGATCCCGGGAATAAGCCCCCCACTGCTGCGAGACAGCATTGAATATGAATGTCCATTCTTCCGAACCGCCGACAGTGAAGAGCGCGTAACTCCCGGCCGCCAGTTCTTTCCCTTCAACAAGAACTGCATCATCGAAATGAATCACTGTAGCTTCATCGGCACCCGTTCGCCAGACGCGCCCGTCTGGAATGAGACCACCGTATAGTTGCCGCTCCCTTACCGAAGGAGCGCTCCATTCGATGGTGGCATGACCGCTACCAAAATCGATCTCGGCCGACCGGTTTGGGGAGCGTCGCGCGGGATCATCATATTTCTGACGGCCCGCGTGCAATTCGTCGTTTGCACGATACTGAGCTTGAGCGAAATCAGCCGAGAACAGAAAAATCAGGACGAAAAAGAGATACGACAGAGACGTCTTCATGTCTTGGAAAGCTGTTGTGATGATTCAGGGTGTCTGGGT
>CAZGOS010000254.1:0-4015 GCA_964527795.1 uncultured Rhodothermales bacterium
GCCGAACGAATCCTGGTTCTCCGTACGCGTTATGCCTACATGCGTCTGCGAACCGACAGCGAACGTACTTCCTGACCGATTCTTCCAGCTTGGAAATTTCATTGTATTCGTGGGACCCGCTTCGAGCCCGCATTAACTCTCAACTACCGATACGCGGCGAGAGGATCGTCCATTTCAATTCCGAAAAATCTGGGATTTGATCCAATAACCGCAAGCGAAAAGATTTTCAGCACGTAATCGCGCGTCTGGTCAGGAATCCTGTCTTCGTACTCATTATAGAAGCGCCAGTAACTGCGACTGACAGGATTCATTTCCATGCCCTGGAACGGCTCAGGGTCGGGAAGCGCATCGAGTCTGCGAGCGACCCCGAATTCGCCCCAGTTGTATGAAGCCAGTACCAGCAGCCCGGACGCTTGCGCAAGCGTTCGATAAATCTCGCTCAGGTATCTGGCTGCAGCGATCGTCGATTTCTCAAAATCATGCCGTTCGTCCTGTGGGTCGTACACGTTTTCCTCCCATAAAGGACCGATCTCGAGGTCGTATCGCCTCCCCGTAGCGGGAATGAACTGCCACATTCCTTTCGCCCACCCCCATCTCGTGTTCATGTACGCCACCTGACTCGGGTCCAGATTGCTCTCCTGAAGGGCCAGATAGAAGAATTCGGGGGGCAGGCCGTTGCGTCTGAACTCGCTGACCATGAAAGGTGTGTAACCTTCTCTCTCGGCCCGACGCACGCCTTCCTGAAAGGTGCGCACGTTTTCGGGTTTCAGCCAGAAGTCGTGGATTTTCAGCCTGACCTCCCGCACGAACCCCGGTGGGATCTCGAGTTCGCTCTCTCGGAATATGAGCGCGACCCGGTGGATGAGTTGTTCCTCCGGATTGAGACGCCTGCGTATCCCGTACTCGACAATGGTCGCTTCATAGCTTTCATTCATCGCACGAAGCTGCTCTTCGGCCCGTGCAAAACTCGCCGCCTGTTCTGGATTCTGAAGGTCCTGATTCGCGGCTCTGAATTCTGCGACGACCAGTTCCAGTTCCTTGATCTGGTAGAAAAGCGTGGCAAGATTGGCTTCGGCATCCTTCCTGGCCTGTTCGGAGCGATAAAGAAAAACCAGCACGATGGCGATGATCAGGACGGCCGTCCCGAGAACGCCTCCCAGCACGGCAAAATGCCGCTTTTTCTGTTCTGCGTGAACGGATTTGAATGCCTTCCGGATCATCATCGTATGCTCCCCGGCCGGGCGACCACTTTCATCGCTCAGGTAGTGAGCAGCATACTCTTCGACCGACCTGTCGGTGTCTTTCCGAGCAGCAGCCGGAATCGTCTGCTTCACCGTAGACGCTTTCGGATCATACCCTTCCGTCAGGGAGAAGCGCACCAATGGACCGTCTGCAGCAAACCGAAAGGTTTCCGTGCCCTCAATCCGATGGCGCTGAATTCGCTCTCCGTCGCAGAAGGTCCCGTTACTGCTTTCGAGGTCGATCAGCCACCAACTACCGTCATCATACGTGGCTTCAGCATGCTTCCGGCTGATCGCCTGAATGGGTAGCGATACCTCGCACTCGTCGTCACGCCCAAGACAGAACGTTCCGGTAAACGGTCCGGCAACCCGCTCCTTTCCTTCGTAACTGACCGTCACGCCGATGGGGGGAGGACCGGTTTTATGTTGTCGCGATAATTTCACCACGGCTGATCAATTCTGAGGAATGAAACACGGGAGACCCGACGATTACTGACAATGTTACCTGGTTGCTATCCACAACGTCGATCAGACTTCCCGGGCGACAGGAATACGGGCTTTAAAGCCAACCGGTTCTTTCAGAATAGACGGCGGCGACTGAACCGATACGTCCAGGACACCGTTTTCATTTGTTTCTCCATCCGAGGCGATCGTGACCGAAGCATACCGGTCTGCATCAGGATCGTCTGTAATGCCCATTAACGAACGCAATTTCTTTTCGAGAACGTCACCGGCATCGGACGCGGGTATCGCGCCTGTGAGTGCCGACTGCTCCCGAAGCAGGAAATGCACGATCCCGGATATGAAAAGCTGGGCGTCCAGGTACCGAAGTGCGCGGGCCTTTCTGGTCATTTCCTCGTCTTCGTAGGTACGAAATCTGGAAGCGGTAGGGGCTTGCTGCAGGTAAACATAATCGTTTCCAGGCAAACAGCCCAGAACGGTAAATCCCTCGTCGGCAAGCTCACCCTGCTTTCCGGAGGACCAGGTGGCACTGAGAGGAATTGGACCTTTGCTTGAATTCCAGAGCGGCAGCTCTTCAAGTTGATGATCCCCGCGACCGGTAATGAGGGTCGGCCATCCGGTCTCGGTGAAACGACGGGTGATTATGGCGGCTGTGGCAACCGACGCGCCTCCCCAGAGAAATTGATCTTCGTTGATCGAAAGCCCATTTTCAGCCGTCGTCGACTCGTACGGCTCCCGCAGCAGAATTGGAGGCAGCGCGAGCGAGACATACGCCGCTTCGCTGGACTCGGTGAACCGATTCCACTCGATGTACTCGGGCCGTTGAAGATGCTGCCAGATCACCGGAAGATCTCCCAGGTCCTCAGCCTTCTCGTATCCAAAAAAGCCGGGGGACAGCGATGCGATGGCGGGCGTCTGAATACTCTCTGCGGTTCCGGCGATTTCGGTCAAGGCTTCCATGTCGGCGGCGCCGTAACCAAATGCTCGATCGAAAACAAGCAGCGATGCCGGCGTATCGGGGCGACCTTCGTGTTCGGGAAGAACAATCTGATAATGAAGGGCTTCAGCAATGTCGTCGTTCCCGACGGGCAATACTTCCAGACGGATATTGGATCGGAAGTCCAACTGGTCCACCAATAACTTCAGCCCACGCCATTTCGATTCAAGCTCTCGAAAGCGATCGTGATGCAAAATGGTCTGAACCTGTCGGCTGACTTTGCTCTCAATGTCTTTCACGATACGCCGAGCGCCTTTCGTATTGATGGAATCCTCCGCGCCCAGTGCGGCAACGAAAGCGTCAGCGAGGCTCCGGGGCGAATCGTCGGCGATCTCTGGATCTTCGGTTGTCGGTTCTTCAGAACCGAACTCCACCATTTCAAATATGTTATCCAAGGCTGTTTTCTGTGCGGCCGAACCGGTCGCGTCGGATCCTGTCGGCCTGTGCAAACCGGCCTGCTCTTCTTCCGATCGGGACAACGCAGCGTACAACTGAGCGCTCCACTCCTCGTCGATTCCAAGTTCTCCAAGATTCGATTTAAATGCATCGATGCTCATGGCTCCCCTGCCGACCTCGGTCACCATATTCCGGACACTCCAGAGTTTAGTCAGTATCGGTACCAATCGAACAATACCGTCGGGCTGAAAATCCGATAATGACCGGAACTCGAGAGACAGGTCCAGTTTACGTGGCTGAAGCTGCAGCCGGTTTTCGACGTCCAGTGTAAGAGTCGGAGCGAGGTCTGACAAAGATTGAAGAAAGGCGTTTCGGTCCATGGGATGCAGGTGACTCCCGCTTTCCCAGTCGGCGACTTTTTGCTCAGGCATCAGATCCGAAACGAACACGATTCGAAATGGAAATTGCGCTCTGGTAACCGCCGGTGCTTCGTGAGGCCGTGTGATCTCCGTCTTATCGGGAGTCGACGAAATCGTAAAGCCGACGTTGGCATGAATGTCCTTTTTTGATTCGTCCATCGTCTTCCCTCGGTTGTGCTTTCGGTGGGAACGAACAGTAAATGATAGTGCCTGTAAGGTAGAATTGCCTGTTCGAATCGAGGATCGAGGATCGGTTAAGGTAGAATTTACTGCATTCACGTGCGAAAGGCGACGGGACAATTCGCGAATGCGTCGGACATCCAGGACTCATTTCGCCATTACCGAATCGGATTAAAACTCAGCATGGCGCGCTCGACCTGAGGACCCAGCGTTTTGCGGGTTTTTTTCGTAAAGGACGCCGTCAGCGTATATCCGGTCTTTTCGTGCAGTACATAGAGCTGCTCCTGATAAAGGCGAAGATCTTCGGTCGGCCACCAGAC
>CAZGOS010000255.1:0-3959 GCA_964527795.1 uncultured Rhodothermales bacterium
AGGATCAGGAGCATTTGTATCGCAGTAGACACCTGAACTCACCAGATAGGCAACCAGCAGTATGGTGGGGTGGCGTCTCATATATTTCCTATAAAACAGAGGCTACGCATGAAGTTGCCTCACATAGGATAGGCGTCGCGATCTTGGTTCGAAAGGCAATTTGCAGTAGCGGGCATGAATAGCTGGAAACTGGGAGAGCGAAAAGAAAAAACCGCCCTCGCTTTGCCTGGGCTCACTTTGGGTGGGATTGACCCTCGCCCTGACCTTCGTAGGATTCAGCCTCGCTGCGCTCGGGTTAACAATGGATGGAATTGACCCTCGCTGCGCTCGGGTCCGGCCCTGGTGAGGATCCTGCATAAGAAATGAAAAACCGTCTGCTCACTGCGTTCGCATCCCGTTCTTTTCTCCTGGGCGACTCGTGAAAGCGAGCTTTCGTGGGATTCAGCAGCGCTCCGCGCTGCTGGTGCCCTGGTGGGTGGAATTGACCCTCGCTGCGCTCGGGTCCAGCCCTGGTGGGGATCCTGCAAACGCAAAAAGGCCCCTTGCCTAACGGCTGTCGGCTTAACTCATGAGCGACTCTCGGAAGTAAACTCCCGTCGTCACTCATGAGTAAATCCGAACCGCTTCGCGGTCAGGGGCCTTTTTGCATATGCGGAGGGGGTGGGATTCGAACCCACGGTACCCAGAAGGTACAACGGTTTTCGAGACCGCCCCGTTCGACCACTCCGGCACCCCTCCGTTTCTTTCTATGTAATCTAGTGCATTCCGGCGGTCGAGCAATGGTTTGAGCATCAACAACTGGAATGGCCTCGTCGCCGGATCAGCCCAATAACCGGCCCACTATTTCTGCTGTTGATTGCAGGACCGCCGATAATTTCTCCGGCATTCGCCCTCCCGCCGTCGCCAGTTCCGCTCTTCCTCCTCCTCCACCGCCGAGCTCCTTTGCAAGGATTCCCACCAGTTTGCCCGCATTCAATTTTCTCTCTTCGATAAGATCATCCGATACGCAGCTCGCCAGATAGACTTTCCCCTCATCCGAATCGGCGGTTCCAATTACACCGACTGTGCCCTCTCCGACTTTTTCTCTGAGAGTTTCGGTCAAGGCCCTGAGCGCATTCATATCTACACCGGCTATCTCACCGACGACCAATCGCACGTCGCCGATCATCTGCGCATTTTCGATCAGTCGATCGAGATCGCCGGACAGGGCCTTCAAACGAAGAGCCGAAAGCTTCTTTTCCAGCTTCCTGTTGGCCGATAACAGATCCGAGACCTCTTCGTCACTCGGCCGTTGCAGCGACTTAAACTGTCCGCGCACGCGATGAAGTTCATCGAGCTCGTTATGCAGATAGTCTATCGCTTCGCGCCCGGAGACCGCTTCGATGCGGCGAATCCCTGCCGCCACAGAACCCTCCGACACAAACTTGAACAGGCCTATCTGCCCGGTCGCCTCCACGTGAATGCCTCCGCACAGTTCGACCGAGTAGTCGGGATCGAAGGTGATCATGCGAACCGTCTCGCCGTATTTCTCGCCAAAAAGCGCCATGGCTCCACGCGCGAGCGCTTCTTCGATCGGAATATCGACTTCCTCTCCCCGGGGCACATTGAGCTGTATGACCTCGTTGACGCGATCCTCAATCCTGCGCAGTTCCTCCGGCGATACGCGTTCAAAATGAGAGAAGTCGAAACGAAGGTGATCCGGTGCAACCAGCGAGCCTTTCTGCGCTACATGCGGGCCGAGCACTTCTCGGAGCGCGGCATGAACCAGATGCGTAGCAGAATGGTGCTTGACGATGCGAATTCTCCTTTCCGTATCGACACGAGCCTGAAACGATTGTGCGAAATCGGAAGGTAGCCTGTCTACGACGTGAACGATCCGATTTTCGAATTTCGTTCCGGACTTTTTTCCGGACTTGACCGTATCCAGCACATGAATCGTCTCGTCCGCTGTCGACAGCGTGCCGATGTCACCCACCTGGCCACCACTCTCGGCATAAAAAGGTGTCTGATCCAGGACGATTTCAAACTGCTGCTCGCCGCCAGGTCCTTCGACCGCTCGGTACGCGCGTACGACGGTATCATCCGCGGATGTCGACGTGTACCCTGTAAACTCGGAGTCATCGCCCTGCGACACCACGGTCCACTCGTCCGAAGCATCGTTTCCAATTCGGAACGACGCGGAGGCGCGGGCTCGATTCTTCTGCTTTTCCATCAGCGCGGAATAGCGTTCCATATCTACCGAAAGGTCCTCTTCCCTCGCCATGAGCTCCGTAAGATCGACCGGGAAACCATAGGTGTCATGCAGCAGGAATCCAATTTCACCGGAAAGCAGCTGTTTCTCAGCAATGCCTGCGAACGCCTCAACGATTGCCTGCGGATCTCTCTCATCCGTATACGCTTTTGAGAGCAGATCCATCGCAATGCGATCTTTCTGCAATCTGGCCCGTGTTTCCTGATGATCACTTTCCGAGGCAAACTCCCGGATATATGGTGCGATTGTCTCAAAATATTGAAGTCCAGTCCCGAGCGTTTCCAGAAAACTTTCCTCTTCCGCGCGAACGACCCGCTCCACGTAATCGAGGTTGCGGTCCAGTTCAGGGAATTGCCCGGCCATTGTCTCGCGGACGGCTTCAATAACACGGAACAGGAACGGCTCCGTCAGATCAAGAGTCTGATAGCCGTACCGAACGGCCCGCCGAAGGATGCGCCGAATGACGTATCCCCTTCCCACGTTTCCGGGCACCGCGCCGTCTGCGATGGCAAACGCAACCGTTCTCGCATGATCTGCTATCACGCGCATGGCGACGCGCCGTCTTTCGGCCGCGGCATCATCATGATCGCCGCCCGGCTCATCGTAGCTGTTCAAATCCTCGAGCGGAGAGAGTTCAGCCACTCGATTCAACACAGGTAGAAACAGGTCCGTATCATAATTGCTCGACTTTTCCTGCAGCACGGCCACGACGCGTTCGAACCCCATTCCCGTGTCCACGTGTTGTGCATCCAGCGGTTCGAGACCTCCGCCCGGCAGCGCGTTGTACTGGATGAATACGAGATTCCAGATTTCCATGATTCTCGCATCATCCCCGTTGACCAGAGACGTGCCCGGTACCATTTTTCGCTCCGCATCAGGGCGCAGATCAATGTGAATCTCAGAACAGGGACCACACGGGCCTGTATCCCCCATCATCCAGAAGTTGTCCTTCGAATCGAAAAACAGAACATGCTCGGGCTTCATGGTCGTCTCCGATTTCCAATAGGCCGCCGCT
Source organism: uncultured Rhodothermales bacterium (assembly GCA_964527795.1). GTDB lineage: Bacteria > Bacteroidota > Rhodothermia > Rhodothermales > UBA10348 > SMXL01. The sequence continues at coordinate 3,267 of CAZGOS010000255.1, forward strand.
TCTTCGTCCGCCGCCAGTCCCAGTTTTTCGTCGCCTTCGTGCACGGTGGCATAAAGCCGATCCGGATCGAAGCCCCATACATCGGTCAATAATTCCCAGGCCCAGCCGATTGCCTCTTTCTTGAAGTAATCGCCGAAGCTCCAATTGCCCAGCATCTCAAAGAACGTGTGGTGGTACGTGTCGTACCCGACTTCGTCGAGATCGTTGTGCTTTCCGGAGACACGAAGGCATTTCTGAGTATTTACCGCCCGATTGTAATCACGGGTGCCCTGAGAGAGGAACACATCCTTGAACTGGTTCATCCCGGCATTCGTAAACAGAAGTGTCGGATCGTTTCCGGGAACGAGAGAGTCGCTGGGTACGACGGTATGGTTCTTCTCCTTGAAAAAAGAGAAGAACTCATCTCTTATCTGATCGGCCGTTTTCACGTGCTGGGGTCACGGGCTGATAAAAACTCGCCGCTTCCGCTCAATCGGAAACAGGCGACCGAATATACGAACGGTGACCAATTGCTTTCCGGATGCTTTCTGAATGCCGTTCGAAGGGACGCATAAATGATCGCAAGGTTCAATCGCCGTGCAAACCTTTTCTTCGCCAGTACGGTCGAACTCCGTGTACAGTGAACGGAATTAATCACCGGGAAGTGTAACCTGTGAATTATTCGTCCCGTACTCCACTTCGGCAGACGCAACT
>CAZGOS010000256.1:0-3956 GCA_964527795.1 uncultured Rhodothermales bacterium
CGTACGGGCACGCAATCGTACACATCTGCTCTCGGAAATATCCAAAATCAAACAGTACGAGGGCCGTTGTCAGCGCCATCATAGAAAAGAATCCCCAGTGGCTCCTCGGCGGCTCCTGCAGCCACGACAAAAGGGAGTCCCACCCGACGAAATAGGCCACAAACGTATGCGCCAGAAGCAAAGAGATAGCCAGAAAGATGAACAGCTTAAGTCCTTTACGCCACAACTTGTCCAGCGTCCACGGTCCTTCATCGCGTCGTTTACGGACGTGTTCGGCCCCTTCAATCATGCGCTCGACGGGTCGGAATAAAAACTCCATGTAGACCGTCTGCGGACATGCCCATCCACACCAGACTCTGCCAAGAAGCGATGTGACGAGAACTACTGTGAGCAGAGCGCCGATGAGAAAGGTCATCAGCAAAATCGTGTCGGTAGGGTATAGTACAAGTCCGAATAGAGCGAACTGTCGATCAATGAAATCAAGAAGGACAGCGGGTTGTCCGTTTACGGGTATCAGCGGAAGGGCTACATAGAGAATGATCAGAATCCAGGCGACGATTCGGCGCTGCGACAGAAAGCGGCCGCGACTTTCGACAGGGTACATCCAACGCCTTTTACCATCCCTGGTAAGCGTTGTGAGCACTTCTTCAGGAGACTCCAGGATTTCCGGGACGTGCGTTTCTCCGACGTCTCGCATGGATACGTAAGTTGAACTGAGCGGGGAGAGAGGCGGTACGGATTCCGCTCGATCGTGAACTTAGTCTGCTTCGTAAAGCTCCCCTTCGGGGTCCCTGCCGCCAGGTGGATTTGTACCTGCCAGCGTGCGAATAAATGCAATGACCTGCGCGCGCTGCTCAGGAGAGAGAATGTTGGCCCATGCCGTCATTCCTTTCTCAGGCACGCCATTCGTGATCACATTGAACAGGTTCGCATCTTCGTTCCCGTGTATCCAATAGTTGTCCGTCAGATTCGGACCGATCAGACCCTGGCCTTTATCGCCATGACACATGAGGCAGTTGGCAGAAAAAATGGCTGCTCCGGCGTCAATATGTTCCTGAACACCGATATAAGCCGCCATCGTTTCCGGTGTAATCTCAAACGGCTGCGTGGTAGACTCATATGCCTCGCGTATAGACTGGATTTCCGCCTGTCCGGCCGCCAGGTCATCCTCATAGCTCGGTATAAAATCAAAAACATGCACACCCAATATGTAGATCGGTGCAAAGATGACGGTTGCCCAGAAGATCCAGAGCCACCAGCCGGGCATTGGATTGTCATATTCCTGAATACCGTCATACATGTGCTCGCGAAGAATCGCATCTTTCTGAGCGGATTCGTGAGCGGATAAAGCAGGGGAGCCGGTTCCTTCAGTATTCGTGTTTTCGTCGGTCATTGTAGTCTGGTCAAATCTGTTTCGGATCGATTTCCGGTGGATCATTGAGCGGCAGATGCTTCGCTTCATCTCGCTCCTTTTTGGGCAGGAGTGCGACGCGTACGATTATGAGTACGAATGCAATCAGGAAGGCAAAGAGTCCGATTTCGGCCAGGACTCCCGTTTCCATCGCGCGTATTACCTCTTTAAACATTTCTTCGCCTCTGCTTGCAGCTCACGAGTGCATTATGGCTGAGTGGATGTGCTCGCCTTCAGGTCCGCACCGAGACGCTGGAGGTACGCGACGAGTGCGACAATTTCCTTTTCCGCCAGAGCCGGCGGGCCACCCGAGGCAGACACACCAGCCGCTATTCCCTCTGCCTGCTGCATGGCAGTCGAAGTCGCATTTTCGATTTCGTCATCCGAGTAAGGGGTTCCAACTGCTTTAAGGGCACGAAGCTTCGATTCCAGAGATCCGAGATCCATTTCGTTGTCAAGAAGCCACGCATATGGCGGCATCAAGGACTTCGGACTGGTTGAACGCGGATCTTCCATGTGCCTTACATGCCATAGATCCGGGTATTTTCCTCCAACTCTCTGTAAATCAGGCCCTGTTCGTTTTGAGCCCCACAGAAAGGGACGATCGTAAATTCCCTCGCCCGGTTTGCCATAATCCCCATATCGTTCCAATTCATGCCTGAACGGGCGGACCATTTGAGAGTGGCAGTTCACACAACCCTCCCGGATATAAATGTCGCGCCCGATCACTTCCAGGGGCGTATACGGCGCGACCGTGCTTATGCGCGGAATATTGCTCTTAACGAGAACGAGAGGAACGAACTCCACCGCACCACCGACAAGAATCGAGAGCGTAACCAGGATGGAGAAGACAAGTGGCCAGCCCTCCAGTTTTCTATGCGTATTAGCCATTGGTTTCGATCATTTAAAAGGGTGCGTTGGTACAGTATCAGGTGGATGCTACCGAGAAGGAGGGATCCTGAAGGTCCTTCGGTGCCGTGCGGATCGTCATGATCATATTGATGCCGATCATTACCATTCCAGCAAGGAACATGAGGCCTCCGACCAGGCGAACCCAGTACATGGGTACAATCTGTACGACCGTCTCCATAAAGTCCGGATAGAGCAGACGCCCCGCATCGTCAAACGCCCGCCACATGAGCCCCTGCGTGACCCCGGCCGAATACATGGCAATGACGTAGAGCAACATACCGATGGTACCGATCCAGAAGTGAGCATTCGCAAGACGTGGACTCCACAACTTCGTTTTCCACAGCCTTGGAAGCAGCCAGTAGATCATGCCGAACGTCATGAATCCGTTCCACCCGAGTGCACCGGCGTGCGCATGGCCGATCGTCCAATCTGTGTAGTGACTCAGCGCATTCACGGATTTCACAGCCAGCACGGGTCCTTCGAACGTGGACATTCCGTAAAACGTGATTCCTATCACAAACATTTTCAGCACGACGCTTTCTCTCAGCTTGTGCCAGGCTCCTCTGAGTGTAAACAGGCCATTGATCATGCCACCCCACGATGGCATCCAAAGCATCACAGAGAACACCATTCCTAGAGTTGCGGCCCATTCAGGAATCGCCGTGTAATTCAGGTGGTGCGGGCCCGCCCAGATGTAAAGGAAAACCAGGCTCCAGAAGTGCACGACAGATAGACGATAAGAGAAAATAGGTCTTTCCGCCGCCTTCGGCAGGAAGTAGTACATCAATCCGAGGAACGGAGTCGTGAGAAAGAAGGCGACCGCATTGTGACCGTACCACCACTGAACAAACGCGTCCTGTACGCCGGCAAAAATGGGATAGCTTTTAAACAGGCCGGCTGGAATAGCGAGGCTGTTTCCGATGTGAAGCACCGCGACCGTAATAATCGTCGCGATATAGAACCACAGGGCTACATACATATGCTTCTCACGACGAATGCGCAGCGTCATGAAAAAATTAACGGCGAACACAACCCAGACGATTGCGATCGCGACGTCGATGGGCCACTCCAGTTCAGCGTATTCTTTTCCGGTTGTGATACCCAGGGGTAATGTAACAGCCGCGGAAACGATGATGAGCTGCCAGCCCCAGAAATGGAACTTGCTCATCGCGTCGCTGAACATGCGCGTTTTGCACAAGCGCTGCGTGGAATAATAGATTGCGGCGAAAATGGCATTGCCGGCGAATGCAAAAATCACGGCGTTCGTGTGCAGCGGCCTGAGCCGGCCAAATGAAAGGTACTGACCAAGATTAGCCTGCCAGAAAGGCATCTGCAGCGCAATGATCGCACCGACAAGCATGCCTACGGTGCCCCAGATAGCCGTCGCGATTACGAACAATCGAACGATTTTCTCATCGTAGCGAACGATCTCAAACTGACCCATAACAGGCTTGTCCTGTGTCGGAGACGTGTCTTTTGTTTCCATGCGCGTTATTGGCAAGTGTGCGACCGAGCGGCGACGCTCAATCGAAGGAATACGTTTAAGTTTTCGGAACTAAAGATCCAAATAATATAAAATATCACTACTGTCCCGTTAAGCGATTTTCAAATCTCTATAACTAATTAAGCAGCA
>CAZGOS010000257.1:0-3921 GCA_964527795.1 uncultured Rhodothermales bacterium
GTACTGGTGGTAGAAGTCGTTTCGGAGCTTCCTTTCATGCGTGTCCCAGGACTCAAACGTGGACGTCATTTTCAGTCGGCGATCGGATTCCGGAAGCATGTCCGTTACGTGGATCTCAGGCGAGCCGTCATTGTTGATGTCACCCATATCGGCGCCCATGGATGAAAGACTGATGTGCCCCATCCAGCTTTCCAATTCCTCGTTGAACGTGCCATCGTGGGCATTGATGTAGAGGTAGTCTCTCTCGAAGAAGTCGTTCGAGATGTATATATCCAGCCAGCCGTCCTGGTTGACGTCGCCGAGCGTTACGCCGAGTCCGAATCCGATTTCACTGCCATATATACCTGCCTCCGAACTGACGTTCACGAAACGCCCGTCGTCATTCCTGTACAGCTTATCTCCGCCGCGTTCATCTCGGATATGCCGGATGTTTCGCATTCCGAAGCTGTCGACGGGTCGAAAGGAGTTGTTCAGCACATACACATCGAGATCGCCGTCGCGATCAAAGTCGAAGAAGGCGGCGTGCGTCGAGTATCCCTCGTCGGCAAGCCCGTAGGCTTCCGCTCGTTCAACGAAGCGCGGCGTACCGCCCGCGTCCGTACCCGTGTTAATGAACAGCTCGTTGGCAGTGCCTTCTCCGTCGGCGTTTCCGGCGTTTGAGACGTACAAATCCAGCAGACCATCTCCGTTTACATCTGCTACGCTTACACCGGTCGACCACTCTCGTTTGCCCGCGACACCGGCCCGGCGCGTAACGTCATCAAACTGAAAATCTCCACGATTCAGAAACAGCCTGTTTCGAAGCTGATTGGCGGTCATATAGACATCGACCAGGCCGTCTCCGTTGAAGTCCCCGAGTCCTACACCTCCTCCGTTGTAATAATTCCTGTACGTAAACACGTTGAACGCTTCCGTATCGGTCAAGCGGTTTTCGAAATCAAAATCCGTGACGGAAGTCGGCAGAAGCGTGAAGAGAGCTTCGCCCGGGCCTTCAAATGGTGGCTCGGAACCGCCATATCCGTCACATCCCGAAATGAAGAAGGATGTCGTCAGAAATACAATAACAGGGAGTCGTAGTCGCATGAAAGAATGCACGGGATGAAAAAAGGCCCGGCCGAACAGATCGACCGGGCCTTAATACGGGGCTTACCCCCGAAAGATCAGCCACAAACGAGCCCTAGTACCCGGGGTTCTGAACCATATTCGGGTTGGAATCAAGCTGTGTCTGCGGGATCGGGAAGATGACACGATACGGTTCGAAGTTCGTTTTGAACTCCCATGGCTCGGTGAATTTGCCGGCACGAACGAGGTCCTGACGGCGTTTGGCTTCATAGGCCAACTCGCGCACGCGCTCGTCCATGATGAAATCACGCATGCTGTCCTGCGTGAAATCACCTGCGGCGAGCGGTACGAAATCGCCGGGAGCAAAAGCACGCTGTCGCAGCTGATTGAGCAGGCCAATGGCTTCACCCGACGGACCATTCATCTCGTTCAGTGCTTCGGCTTTGATCAGGAGCATCTCAGCAAGACGGAAGAACGGATAGTCGTTTCCGCTGTCACCACCTGCTGCGTTTGGATCAAGAGGGAATTTGTATGGCCGAATGCCTTCTCCCTCCGTTGCATTAGTCTCGTCAGCGATGGATTCCGTGTAAACGAGCCGTTCTCCCTGGCGGTTGAAGGCGGGCTCTCCCGTCGCGAAATTTACCTGCTCGCCAACCAGAAAGATCTGGCGACGCAGATCTTTTTCGTCCCATTTCTGGTATACCGAAGCAATGGTCGCGAATCCATTCCATGGTGACGGTTCCCACTGATTGTAATGCGTCGATCTCATGGAATGGTTAACCCCGAGTCCTCCCACCGGGAGGTGAGCCACGACAAAGATCGCCTCCGGTGAATCTTCATTCGTCGGCGAAAAGTTGTCAAAGTAGTTGCCGGCCAGGCTGTATTGCCCGGAATTGATGACCGCGTTCGCTGTGGTTACCGCATCCTGCCACTGCGCCGGAGCGCGGGTAATACCACCGGCCGTCAACTCGCCCCTGAAGATTTCAGCGTTGAGGTACATGTTGGCGAGAAGTGCATTGGCAGCGCCTTTGGTTACACGTCCGAAACCCGTGCTGGGCCACGAGGTATCCAGATTGTCCCTGGCAAAAATGACTTCGCTTTCAATGAAGTCAAATACGAACTGCCGCGATTCGTTTGCCGGTGGATTCTCCTGATCGACAACGAACTCGTCGTCGCCGACTACCGGAACGTTACCAAAAAGGTCCATCAGCGTATAATAATACCACGCGCGAAGTAACCTGATTTCCGCTTTCAACTTGGCGTCCTCGCTTCCCGATTCCTCCAGAATCTGAAGCAGGCCGTTCGCGCGGGCGATTCCTGTATAAGAGTCGTTCCAGGCACCGTTCAGGTCGTCCAGGCCGGCATCCCAGGAATGGTAGTGGATGGAAAGCCATCGACCCCCGTCAAACCAGTCGGATCCGCGTGTAGGAACAATGGTTTCGTCAGAGGACACCTGGCTCAGGTTATGCCAGGCCCACATCAGGGAGCGGAGCTGGGAGTAAATAGGAGCAAGACCGGCAAGAATCTCGGCATCGCTCTTGTAGAACTGTTCCGGTGTTACGAGCCCGAACGTTTCTTCGTCGAGATCGGTGCACGACTGTAGGGTTAAACCGAGAGGCAGGATGAGAAAGGCCAATAGCACAGTCGTCATCCGGCTCGGTCTTTTTAATCTCGTGTTCATGGCTAGATGCATTTTGCTTTCAAATATGTGGCTGATCAGGCCGCCGCTTTCCAGCGGCGGCCGTGTTTGATGTTCCGATACTAGAATCCCAGGCTGACGCCGAACGTAAAGGTTGTCGGGCGTGGATAACTCGTATAGTCTACACCCAGCACAGCCAGGCCTCCGGCGCCCTGTGTGTCAACCTCCGGATCATAACCACTGTAACCGGTAATGTTCAAGAGGTTTTGCACGGTCACGTATACGCGCGCTCTCTGAGCAAACTGAGATAGACTCTTTGCGTCGATTGTATAGCCAACCGTCAGATTGTCAATGCGTAAGAACGATCCATCTTCGATATACCGGCTTGAGAATTTCGCAGGCTCCCTCAAGTCCGTATCGTCATCCAGTGCCGAGGCGAAGAAATTTACGTTTTGGGTTGCCGAACTCTTCGTCTCGTATACAAGGGCCGTATTGTTGAAAATGTCCCGGCCCTGCTCCCCGCGGATAAACAGACTGAAATCGAATTCCTTGTAGTTTACAAGGAATTGCATTCCGTATGTGAAGTCCGGCTGGGCATTTCCCAGAATCTGACGATCATCGCTCGTGATTTCAACCGTTCCGTCGCCATCCAAATCGGCAAATTGCTGTGCGCCGTTTTCTATGCCCGTAAAGACCGGGCCGAAAAACGTACCGAGTGGTTCGCCGGGTTTGATGAGCTGCGAGAAAGTATCGGACTGACCTCGACCACTGACGCGCCCGGTAATGATCTGTTCGCGCGTGCCAAGGCTCTGGACCTCATTTTTGTTTGTATTGAACACAACTCCGACACTGAAATTCAGATCGGGTTTATCGAGCACCAATGCATCCAGCGAGAATTCAAATCCCGTGTTGTTGACTTCACCGACATTTTCAATGCGCGTCGGCACAGGAGCCGGTTGTGGCACAGTTATTTCCAGCAGCAGGTCACTCGTCTTTTTTTGATAAAACTCGATCGTACCGCTATATTTTCCGTTCGACAGTCCAAAGTCGAGTCCGACGTTGATCGATGACGTCTCCTCCCACTTCAGATCCGGATTGGCGAAAGCAGAGGGGGCAAAACCTGTAACCGGGACTCCACCTATCACAGCGATATTGCCAGGGTCTGCCGCGAGTAATGCCAGCGACAGATTGTTTCCGATCTCCTGACTTCCCACAATGCC
>CAZGOS010000258.1:0-3796 GCA_964527795.1 uncultured Rhodothermales bacterium
AAGGCAACCGCGAGACGGCGACCGCGAATTCAACCTCTTTTGAAAAGATAGGCAAGAGGTTCCAGGCGCCCGCCGTTTGAGTCGGCAACGGCAAATCTGCTCTCTCCTCCCCATATTTCAGCTCCACCGACGACGCCGTCCCTGTTCAGGGAGTAGAACTTCACGTTGAAATTGGGTCTACCCTGATCATCCTGTAACCTTGCAAGTTTTGTATTGTCTACGATGCGCTGACAGGCAAACAGGCTCGCATCCTGAGGGGAATCGCCCATGCGCATTCTTTCTACGATGAGGAAACTGCACAGATTTTCGAGGTTCGCTTCTCCCCTGCCCGTAGAACCTGCGGCGCCCACCTCGTTATCAACATAACAACCCGCACCGATGATCGGCGAATCGCCTACGCGACCAGGGATTTTAAACGCCAGGCCCGATGTCGTCGTGACACCGGAGATATTCCCTGAAAGATCGATCGCCGAGCAATGAATGGTGCCCATGTGACGAATCTGCGGGACGTAATTCGAGCCGATACCGCGCTCGTCGATCTCATGCGGCGGTAAATAGTCGTCGCGCGTCGAAAGATTCTCTTTCCAACGAAGCCAACGCTCGCGTGCATTGTCGGTCAATAGATCTTCGACCGTGAAACCATGCATCCGGGCGAATTTCTGCGCGCCAATGCCAACCAGTAAAACATGATCGCTTCGCTCCAGTACACGCTGTGCCACCTTGGACGGAGTCTTGATGCCTTCAAGACACCCAACGCCCCCGGCACGTCCTGTGGGTCCATGCATGAGAGAAGAATCGAGTTGGACGACGCCGTCAGCGTTCGGCAAACCCCCAAACCCGACACTGCCGTCGTTCGGATCCTCTTCTACGATATTTACGCCCGCGACAACCGCATCGAGCGCATCCGCACCGCTCTGGATCATCTCTATTGCTTTGAGGACGGCCTGCTGTCCGTTTCGGCTCGAAATGGCAAGCGGACCGGCAGCGGAGGCCCTTTCCGTCCGTCGTACTTCTCCCAGCACGTCGGAGGCGGGTACGATTGCAGCACCGAGGCCGGCGAGGGCGCCTGCTTTCAAGAATTCACGACGCGTGGATTGAGTAGTTGATGCCATGGATATTTCTCCGGATTACGCAGATGGTTATTTTATATATGGTAAGGCCAATTCGGCTGTCTTCGCGCTTTTGCAGTGAGAAGGCTCAAACCTAAGAAAGTGATGTCTGTAGATCAAAACATTCGCCCTCGCATTGGTCGTCTTCACGTATTAACCGACTTTCATTTTCAGCAGCGTCATTCACATGCCGAGCTGGCCGGACTCGCGATCTCCGGAGGTGCGGACACCATACAGTTTCGACAGAAATTCGGTCTGATCCGGCATCGACTGGCGGCGGCAATGAGAACCGCTGAAGCGTGTTTTGCAACAAAAACGACGCTGATCATCGATGATGAAATCACATTGGCCCTGGCCGTAGGCGCGTCCGGTGTGCATCTGGGTTTGAACGATTTCCCCGTCTCGGATGCTCGCGCGATAATGGGCGATTATCGCCTGATTGGGGCCTCTGCAACTACGCTCGATCAAGCCGTCGCCGCCCAGAATTCGGGTGCCGATTATGTTGGATTCGGCCCCGTGTTTTCCACACGATCAAAAGCTGATCCTGCTGCGGTCAAAGGGCTGAAAGCATTGTCTGAAGTTTGCGCCGCGCTTACGATTCCCGTCATCGCGATCGCCGGTATCACTGTGGATAGAGTCGAAGCCGTTCTCGATTGCGGCGCCCACGGAGTCGCGGTGATGACCGCCATCACCGGCGCAACAGATCCGCGATCTGCAACCGCCGCTATCAGAGAAAAGGTCGACATGTACTAGCTCCTCAGATCTCCACAAATGGTTAAAAGACGCTGTTATATCTTGAAACGTCACGACATCCAAGTAACAGACAACCTGACATGTCAGAAACTGCGAGCAACGTTATCTCACTCAGGCACGAGAAGCTGAGAGAAACGCTTAAGGAATCTCAAATGACGGCGGTCGCCATCAATCCGGGTCCCAGTCTTACCTACCTGACAGGACTGCATTTTCATCTGAGCGAGCGGCCGGTTATTTTTCTATTCCCTGTTGACGGTTTGCCGTCTCTTGTTCTTCCGCAACTGGAAGCGCAGAAGCTTGCCGATGCGCCCTTTGAGATCCATTCTTTCACCTATCAGGAATCTCTCGATACGTGGGGAAGCGCTTTTGCCTCGGGGGTGGCCGCTGCCGGCCTCGAGCGGGGCGTAATCGGAATCGAACCAAGGATTCTGCGGGTTCTGGAACTCAGGCTACTCGAAGCAGCTGCTCCGAACGCCGCTTTTGTCTCAGGCGCAGCCGCGGTCGCCGCCCTTCGCATGCAGAAGGACGAGGATGAACTGGCTCTGATGCAGCACGCAACCGAAATCGCTCAGAAGGCGCTACTCGCAACACTACCGTTCGTGAAAGCAGACGTCACTGAACGTGCGATTTCAGCGACTTTGATCCGTCATATGCTTGATTATGGTTCGGGCGGCGAGTTGCCGTTTCAACCGATCATCGCGTTTGGCGCAAATTCAGCCAATCCGCACGCAGTCCCGACCGACTATGGGCTTCAACGCGGAGATCTGGTGTTATTTGATTGGGGAGCCAATTACCTTGGTTACTTCTCCGACCTCACGCGGATGTTTGCTCTTGGAGAACCGGATCCGGAAATGAGGCGCATCGTCGAAATTGTTGAGCGTGCCAATGCAGCCGGGAGGGAACGCGTAGCCGCAGGAATTCGTGCCGGAGACATCGACGTCGCGGCTAGAGGCGTAATTGAGGCGGAGGGTTATGGCGAGTACTTCTTCCATCGCACAGGACACGGTCTCGGCCTTGAAGTACACGAGGAGCCGTATATAAGAGGTGATAATGATCACCTTCTTGCATGCGGTATGACGTTTACTATCGAGCCCGGAATTTATCTGGCAGGAAGAGGAGGCGCGCGCATCGAAGATGACATGGTCGTTACAAGCTCGGGCGGCCGAAGCCTGAGCACGATATCGCGCGGACTTGGTATTCTTGAGACATGATCGCACCCAATCGCATTCTGATCGTCGCAGCCGGAGAAGAGCATACCGAATGGCTGGTGAGACAGTTATCCGAGTCGAGGGACAGTGGATTTATTGTCGATGCAATAACTGTCTACGACGGGCACCTGGAAGATTCGCTGGTCCGGAAGTCGGATGCGATTGTCGTCGATTCTTCGCTGGGCCCTGAAACGGCTCAGCACCTTCTCCATGACCTGATGATACGGCAGTCGCCGCAACCCGTCATCCTCTGTGTCGAAGCCGATCAACAGAACGAATTTCCGGCAGCGGTCAGACAGGGCGCCCAGGATTTCATTATCAAGGGATCCGATTCAGCGGAAATCATTCATCGGGTATTTCTCCATGCGATGGATCGCGCCCAAATTCTCCGCGCCACTCAGGAGGCTGAAGAGCGGGTTCGTGCCATTATTGAAAACATATCGGATGGTATCCTGATCGTCGACGAAGCGAACACGATATTATTTGCCAATCCCGCCTGTGAGGTCATTCTCAACAAGCCGCTGATCGAACTGCTCGGCGCACCGCTCGAAATTGAAATCCCGAAAGCTGCTGATGCAACCGTTGAGATCCGGCATTCCGAGGAATACGGACTCATTGCGTCCCTGCGATGGGTGCCCATTCGCTGGGAAGGGCGCAACGTACGTCTCTATACGATCCGCGACATATCTGCTGAGCACAAGACGCGCGAGCAGCTTCGCAAAACGA
>CAZGOS010000259.1:0-3793 GCA_964527795.1 uncultured Rhodothermales bacterium
CCCAGGGGGCAGATCACCAACTGAGGCTCTGAAAGAGGTTCATGCCATGAGACTTTTCCTATCCGCCTGCATCGTTGCCTCCGGGCTACTGGCAGCCGTTCCGATCCAAACCCAGGCACAGGAGCGCGAAGATCGCACGCTTTTGAACTGGGATCAGATGAATGCCATCGCCAATGAGGCATCGGGCGAACGTGCGAAGCAGAATGTACTTGAACAGGTGCCTTATCATCGCGTCCGGCCGCTCGCAGAATATGGCGAAAACAGCCACTTTCGTGAGAGTGTCGTCGTTGAGCGCCTCGCCGGGCAATTCGGATTCAGCGATGTCAGTATTGAAACCTATTCGCGAGAGCGTACCGATTGGCAGCCGACCGTGGGTCAACTCTGGCTTCAGGGACCTCCGAACAGAAAGCTGTTCGACATTTATGACACGCCGGTGGCCCTGGCTTCTCGATCTCAGAACGGCGACATCACGGCAGAGATCGTCAACGTCGGCTATGGAGGGCGCGCCGAGGACTATGAAGGCAAGGATGTTTCGGGAAAGGTGGTGCTGGGAAGCGCCGGCACGTCTCAGCTTCAACGGCTCGGTGTCTTCGAGCGCGGTGCCGTAGGCGTACTCAGCTATCGAAACGTTTATCCGATCGAGAATCCGAACGCCATGCTTTCGCAGGGCATTTCAGCGAGCGGTCCGAACGGTGAATCCGGAGGCTTCGGTTGGGCTATTTCGTCGCGCGTCGGGCACGAGCTGATCGCGAGGCTGAACGCCGGTGGAACCGTAACCGTGCGATCCATCGTGGAGGCCTCGACGATTCCGGGTGAACTCGAGGTCGTACACGCCACGATCCCCGGCGACGGCAGCTCTGACGAGGTTGTGTTCATCTCTGCACACGTATTTGAAGGTTACATAAAGCAGGGCGCAAATGACGACAACTCCGGGGTAGGGCTTACTCTTGAAATGGGTCGCGCCTATATCCAACTCATCAAGCAGGGTGTTTTGCCACAGCCCAAGCGCACCATCCATTTCCTGTGGATCCCCGAGTTCAGCGGAACCTACGCCTGGCTGGATGCCCATCCGGAAGTGCAGCAAGCCGCCATTGCGAATCTGAATTTCGACATGGAGGGCATCCAACTATCGAAAAGCGGCAGCTTCTGGGTACTTCATCGCACGCCGGATACCGTGCCGTCCTTCATCAACGACGTGGCGCAAAGCTTCATGGAGTCAATGGCGGAGACCAATCGCGAACGCATTCGATTCCGTTCAGGGGGCTATTTCTTCTCGTGGCCCGTTCTCTCACAGAACGGCAGTCGCGACCCGTTCTATATCAAGATCGACAAACACTACGGCGCGAGCGACCACGTCGCCTTCATGCGTCGTGGTATTCCGTCTGTGATGTTCATCACGTGGCCGGACCGGTGGTACCATACGTCGCAGGACACGCCGGACAAGCTCGATCCAACACAGTTCAGGCGGGCAGCCGTAATTGGCATCGGTACGATGGCCATCATCGCGGGCATGGATGATGCGATGGCCTATCGCGTAGCCAACGAGTCATTTGGTCGCGGCTCTGAACGAGTCAGTGCGAATCAGCGCAAAGGACTCGGATACCTTGCCGACGCATCGGACGGCGCGCAGTTGATCGAAGCTTACAAGGAAGCGAAGAATGCCGTCCTGCATCAGACACAAATCGAAAAGGAAGTCATAAAATCGACGGCGCTGTTGTTTGATCGACCGGCGGAGGGTTTGCAGAATCTCGAGCCGTTTCAGGCTCTGTTGGACGACCGAGCCAACGCACTGCTCAACGAAGTAACGGCGTCCTATCGCATTGCCGCTGAGATTCATGGTGTATCCGCGACTGAGCCTATCGTCACGGAAACTGAAGAAATGGCGGCGCGACTGGTCGTCGAGACTGTGCAGTCGGAAGGGCCTCGCCCGACGCTGACGGATGCCGATTACGTCGCAATGGGTAAAGTACCCGGGCACATGAGATCGGAGCTCAATCAGTTGCTGGAGCGTGGAAAGACCGTGATGGAGATCCGGAATTTTCTTGCCGGTGAGTTTGATCCACTACCTCTGGATGACCTGCTCGGATATTTGCGAGTACAGGAGCGTCTCGGATCGATCAAGCTGGTTGAGAGATAATTGAAGGCGCAATTTTGACGAGCACGAGGCGGGTCGGTATTCGGCCCGCCTCCGTTCCATTCAGTACATTCTCCCATCTTTTCGTCACCTTGCAGGAGAAGACGCATGAATACGAGTACCGCCCCCGTGAATCGAAACCGTCTGTTTCTTGGCAGCTGTCTTGCTTTAATCGCCACCGCCACGGCGTTTGCCGTCGTCGGAGCGATTATGCTTTCACTGAAAGCCGAATTTGTTCTCACAAACGCTCAGGTAGGATGGATTGGAGGCGCTGCGCTCTGGGGCTTCACGGTTTCCATGGTCGTATTCGGGCCCTTCGTCGACGTGATCGGGATGAAGCGACTCATGCGGCTGGCATTCCTTGCGCACACGATCGGCGTGCTGGTTATGATGTTTGCTTCCGGATTTACAATGCTCTTTGTGGGTGCCCTGGTTATCGCAATGGGTAACGGGCTTGTTGAAGCGGTGTGCAATCCGTTGGTCGCCTCACTCTATCCGGACGACAAAACCGTCAAGCTCAATCGGTTTCACGTGTGGTTTCCGGGTGGAATCGTGCTCGGCGGCCTGGCAGCGTTTCTGCTCGATCAAATTGGATTTGGTTTATGGGAAATGAAGTTGGGCCTGATACTCATTCCTGCTGTGATCTACGCGTTTCTCTTTGCAGGACAACACTTCCCCGAGACCGAGCGGGTACGCAGCGGTTATTCGACGGCTGAAATGTGGAAGGCCTGTCTGCTGAATCCGCTCTTCCTGCTGCTCATAATCTCCATGACGGTGACGGCATCTCTGGAGCTCGGCCCCAATCGCTGGGTACCGGCCGTTCTCGAAGCAGGCGGTATCGCCGGCATTCTCGTGCTCGTCTACATCAACGGCCTCATGGCGATACTCAGATACCGCGCGGGTGACGTCGTGCATCGCCTGATGCCGACGGGTATTCTTCTGGCCTCCGCCGTCATTTCGGGCCTGGGATTGTTATGGCTCTCCTACGCCGAGACAACGGTTATGGCGTTTCTGGCAGCCACAGTCTTTGCTGTCGGCGTGTGTTACTTCTGGCCAACAATGCTCGGTGTCGTTGCGGAACGAAATGTAGCCGGCGGCGCATTGGCCCTCGCGCTGATGGGGGGAGCCGGAATGGCGGCCGTTGGTCTCGTTACGTCACCCGTTATGGGAGACATCGCGGATAAATACGCCCACGAACAACTCGATGGTGCGCAAACGGTCCAGGTTCTGGAAGAGGCGCGCGCAACGTTCGTGGATCTCGCCGCGACAGCCGAAGGACGACAGGGTGATGATCTGCTCGCGGCGGCGGATCTTTCTGGAAGCGCACTCGATGTCTACGAAAGTACCGGAAGTCTTCCGGAAATCGATACGGCAAACGCACTTCGCGCCATCATCGGCAGCGGTGCAGAAAATGGTGTCGTGGAACAGGCGCAGGCAATCCTCGGACCGGCGGACAATTATGGAGGCAGGATTTCGTTCAGGTGGGTGGCTCCGCTCTCGATTTTTCTGGTCGTAGTTTTCGGATTTCTGTATGCCGGCGATCGGCGACGCACTGCAACAGCCCCGGATGAGGCGGTCAGCGGTCAGTCTGATTCCGGGTGAGATACACGTTGGCGGAGCGCCTTAGTTCAGCCGCTCCTGTTCAACGAAACTTCCGCG
>CAZGOS010000260.1:0-3756 GCA_964527795.1 uncultured Rhodothermales bacterium
TTTCCTGCATGAGACCTGCCGTGGCTCAGGACGCATATGTGCTCGAGCGCCTGACCGAGGCCATAGAGTTGGACGGATTGAGCAATGAGCCGGCCTGGAACCGCGTTGCTCCTTTGCCTCTCAACCAATACGAGCCGGTATACAACGGCGAACCCACGGAAAAAACAGAGATCCGCGTCGCATATGATGAAGACTATCTGTACGTGTCTGGACGTTTCTATGACCGGGAACCCGATCGGATTCGCAGCAACTCTCTCTACCGCGACCGATACAGTGGAGATGATGTGTTCGGCCTTATTCTGGATACATTCGACGATAACGAGAACGCACTCTGGTTTTCAACGACGCCTTCGGGAATCCGGATCGATCGCTCGGTCGGCAACGATGCCGAGTTCAGCGGCGGCGGATTCGAATCCGTCATAAATCAAAGCTGGAACACGTATTGGGACGTTGAAACCGTGCGTAACGACATGGGCTGGTTTTTCGAGATGCGTATCCCATACTCGAGTCTTGGATTCCAGTCCGTAGACGGCCGCGTCGAGATGGGTATGATCGCCTACAGGTACATCGCACGAAAGGCCGAACGACAAATTTTTCCGGCTATTCCGCCCAACTGGTCTCTCGGTTTTGCAAAACCGTCCCAGGCACAAACAATCGTGCTGGAGAATGTGAACAGTTCGAGACCTCTCTACGTCACACCGTATGTCGTGGGTGGGCTTGGACAAGTTTCGGAGCTGAATGACGCGGAGACGGCCTACCGCCAAAATGATAACTATTCCAGGGATATTGGACTCGACGTCAAATTCGCCCTTACGAATAATCTGACCATCGACGCGACTGTCAATACGGACTTTGCACAGGTAGAAATAGATGATCAGCAGGTCAATTTGACGCGTTTTTCTCTCTTTTTCCCCGAGAAACGTCAGTTCTTCCAGGAACGGTCCGGGATCTTCAGTCTCTCGACAGGCCGCTTTGATCGCGTTTTTTACAGTCGCCGCATCGGGCTGAGCAGGGATGGTCCCGTACGAATTCTCGGTGGTGGCAGACTGGTTGGACGTATTGGCGCCTGGGACGTCGGTTTGCTGGACATGCAGACCGAAGCCACTCCCAGTCGTCCATCGGAAAATTTCGGCGTGGTCAGATTAAGAAAACTGGTCTTCAATGATCAGTCGTATGTCGGGACGATGCTGACCAGCCGCATTGGAGACGACGGGAGCTATAACTTTGTGTACGGTCTGGACGGAATAATCAAGCTCTCCGAGAACGAGTACCTGACGACGAAGTGGATCCAGACGTTTGAAAATGAACCGATTGCGTCTCCAAAATTTGAGTTCTTTGAATCGGTTTTCGGTCAGTTGAGGTTTGAACGGCGCGGCATACTGGGATTCAATTTCAGGTCGGAGGTCAGCTACTCAGGACGTGATTACAATCCGGGAATCGGATTCGTACTGCGACGCGCGTTTACGAATATTTCGGCTAACGCAGTGTACGGGTGGTTGTCAAGTGAGACCTCTCGGATTCGGCAGATCCAACCCTCCGTCTTTATCGATACCTTTTTCCGAAACAGGAACAATCGTCTTGAATCACTGGTGGCTTCCCATTCCTGGAGGTTCGATATGAAGTCGGGAATGGCGGTAACGCCGAGAATTCGCCTCGAAGTGGACGACCTTGAGGCTCGAGTGCCTTTCCCCGAAAACACGTTCGTCCCCATCGGACGATACACGTTCGTATCGGGGGAAGTCGCGGTTAATCTTGCTGAAGGGTGGATCGTTCGAGGGCGGAACAACCGTGTGAGTATCGGATCGTTTTACGATGGGTGGCGGGGACAATTGAATCTCGAACCGACCTTTTCCCTTTCCGAATTCGTTGAATTCTCGCTGGCCTACCAGTACAGCCATCTCCGCTTTTCGGATCGCGATCAAACGGCCGACGTGCACCTGATCGGACTGAAAGCCAGGATTGGTTTCAATACGAAAATTTCTCTCAATTCGTTTGTTCAGTACAATACGTCTGATAATATCGTGGCGGCGAATATTCGATTTCGATACGACTTCAGAGAGGGGGACGACCTCTGGGTGGTTTTCGATCAGAACATGAATACCGACCGTCAACGCCAGGATCCGTCGCTTGCCCTTACCGAAAGTAGAACCGTTCTAATCAAGTATACGCACACATTCATTCGATGAGAAAATTCGTAATCATCCCCGTCCTGACGGTGGCGTTTCTCACGTCCTGTTCCAGCGAGCAGGCTTCGACCACCGCGTACGAAACGCCTGCGGAAGTTCTTGTCGCGATGAAGAATCGGTACGAGAATTCCTGGTACGAGACGATGACGTTCATACAGACGACCATTCAGTATCAAACAGACGGTCGATCCGATACCACGACGTGGTTTGAGGCGATGGAACTGCCCGGCAAGCTGAGGATCGATATAGGCGATCCTGCGTCGGGCAACACGTGGATCTTTCGAAACGATTCCATTTACGTGTACAATCAGGGCTCACTTTCTGTAGGACGACCCACTTTCCACCCCCTGCTGCTTTTAGGATTTGACGCCTACTTCCTGGACTCGGTCTCGCTGATCAACAAACTGGATTCTCTCGGATTCGACCTCGATGTCATGAGCGATACAACCTGGCAGGATCGGGAAGTCTATGTAATCGGTGCGGAGGCGGGCGATACGGAGTCCGAGCAGTTCTGGATTGACAAAGAGCGACTTTATTTCGTGCGCCTGCTACAAAACGTTGGGACTGAGGGTTTATCGCAACAGGATGTGCAGTTCAATAACTACGTACCGCTGGGAGGCGGTTGGGTGGCGCCCGATGTCGTCTTTTACGTAGATGGACGTTTGCAGATGTCCGAGATCTATCACAATATGACCGAGGGGGTCGACCTGGACGATCGGTTCTTCAGTCCCACTGAATGGCGGGCGGCCGATCATTGGCTGGAGCGCTGATCGGGCGATTCAAGGGGCATGTCGATTGGGAGCGTTGCTCCCTCGAGAAACGCCTGTCGAACTCGGATCCCGGTAACGTCTGCGCCGGTCAAGTCGGCTCCTGTCAGAATCGTACGTTTCAGGTAGGCCGATTGCATGTTGGTTTGCTGCATTCTCGCATTAAAGAAGATCGTCTCAACCTGACGCGTATTGGACAGATTGGCGCTCGTCAGGTCTGCCTCCGTCAGCGTGGCATAGCTCAGATCGGCGCCGGAAAGATCCGCGCGAGCCAGCATAGCTCCGGTCAGGTCAGCTCCTGTCAGATTGGCCTGAGCCAGATCGGCCTCTTCCAGATTGGCTTTCTCCATTTCGGTAACGGTGAGGTACGCACTGCGCAACAAAGCACCGTGCAGGTCAATTCCATCCAGGTTGCGCCCCGTCAGATCGAGCCCGGATAAATCAGGCACGATTTCCTGATGCTCATCACGCCAAGCGTTCCAAAACGGAATGCCCTGATCCAGGATCTCTACGTGTTTGGGATCCGCCATGTAGTCGAAAATATGGTATTACATACCTACCAACGGCGACGGGTACGATGCATGTTCCCGTGTAGAATTCGATGCATCCCGGAACCAGTGCGTGCGTACAATGATTCCAGAGTGTAGCCGGACGAAAATCTCAATTCAAATGCTCTACCTGGCGCTTGGCATATTCATTCTTCTGCTCGTCAGACTCGGTCACTTCAACGAGTATCTGGGATACAGAGAGCTTCGACTGCTCGAAGAGCACGTCAGTCAAGCGTTCGACGACGCGTGCTGGGA
>CAZGOS010000261.1:0-3737 GCA_964527795.1 uncultured Rhodothermales bacterium
GTCTTCAATCCGATCGTCGGTTTTCAGGCACCGGAGTACATATTTCGACATGTGGCGAAAATGCTGCGGCTTCTCCTGGGATTAGAGACGGCCCGTGTGTGTATCTGCCATAATATACTATCCGAGAGAATGGGTCATCGAAGTACGGTGGGTGCGGGCAGGCAACTCACGGCTACCTGGCCTCGAGAACGAGAAGGCTTCCGGCAGGAACACCGATTATCTCCCGTGCTTCGTATCTGGATCCAATTGTTATGCCGTCACTTGCCAGAACGACGATCCACGACTCCGGTGAACCTGCCTCTTCAACGGGCGCGGCAAATTCGGAATCCTTTTCGCCTGCGTTGAAGAGAAGCAGGTACGTCTCGTCGATAGTGAGTTTACCCGATCGACCCACATCCTTGATCGTCGCGCCGCTGAGCAGCATGCCGAACGAATGCAGCGTTTTGGACTGCCAGTCTTCGTCCGTGATCTGCCGGCCGTCTCGGTGCCACCACACGACGTCTGCCGCCTCGTTTCCATTCTTTCCATTCAGAAACCGGTGGCGTCTGAACGACGCACGGGAACGACGGAAAGCAATCACGCTGCGCGCGAAGGCCAGAAACGCCTCCTGTCGCTCGTCGAGGTTCCAGTCATACCAGCTGATTGCATTGTCCTGGCAGTAGGCGTTGTTGTTGCCGCGCTGGGACCGTCCGATTTCATCGCCCCCGAGCATCATGGGGACGCCCTGTGAGAGCAGAAGCGTCGCAAAAAGACTGCGCTTGCGAACCTCGCGGCGGTTCAGAATGGAAGACCTGTCGGTTGGCCCTTCCAGGCCGGAGTTGGAGCTGTACGTCGGCTCGTGACCGTCTCGATTGTCTTCCAGGTTCGCCAGATTGTGTTTGCGTTCGTAGGAGACGAGATCCTCCAGTGTAAAACCGTCGTGAGAGGTTATGAAATTGATGGATGCAGTCACGCGGCGGTCGGAATCCCTGTACAAATCGCTCGAACCTGCAATGCGGGTAGCCATCTCAGCGCTGAGGCCCCTGTCGCCCCGCCAGAACTGACGCACCCCGTCACGATATTTTCCGTTCCATTCCGTCCACTGCCACGGGAACGAACCAACCTGATAACCACCAGGGCCAATGTCCCACGGCTCGGCGATTAGCTTGACCCGCGAAAGAACGGGATCCTGCTGGACGACCTGAAAGAATTTGGAGAGCATGTTGATTTCAAACGGCTCCCGGGCAAGGGCTACGGCCAGGTCGAATCGGAAGCCGTCCACGTGCATTTCTTCGACCCAGTATCGAAGACTGTCCATGATGAGATGCAGGACCGCGGGATTATCGACATCCAGTGTATTGCCTGTGCCGGTGTAATCCACCAGCGTACCCGGGCTTTCGGGCAGTTCCTTGTAGTACGAAAGGTTGTCGATACCGCGAAAGCACAGGGTAGGCCCAAAGCTGTTTCCTTCCGCCGTATGGTTGTATACGACGTCGATGACAACTTCCAGGCCCTCCCGATGCAGCGTCCGGACCATTGTTTTGAATTCAGAAACGGCATCTCGGCCGGAGGCATACGTGGGCTCTGGTGCAAAAAAATTCAGCGTATTGTATCCCCAGTAGTTCACCAGACCGGATCGGGCGAGATGATGTTCGGTGATCTTGGCATGCACAGGGAGCAGCTGAACCGTAGTTATTCCGAGACTTTTCAGATGCTGCAGGATCGGATCCGACGCAAGTCCGGCATACGTCCCGCGAACGCTCTCCGCCACGTCCGGATGGCGCAATGAAATGCCTTTAACGTGCGTCTCATAAATAATCGTCTCGCTCCACGGGATTTTAGGGTGCCGATCTTCTTTCCAGTCGAAAGCGCTGTCGACGACCAAACCCAGCGGTGCGTACGGGGCACTGTCCAGCTCGCTGTAGGAAGCGTCTTTCTCTTCGTGCTCCGTCTGGTAGCCGAATACACTCTCGTGCCAGACGGGAGTTCGACCGATGGCGCGGGCATAAGGATCCAGTAAGACTTTGTTGGCATTAAATCGGTGTCCATTTTCGGGTTCGTACGGTCCATGCACACGGTACCCGTACAGCAAACCAGGCTCGACATCCGTGAGGTAACCGTGCCGGATGGGGCCGGTTTTTTCGGGGAGTTCGAAAATTTCCGTCGGCGCAGGATCGTCTTTCCCGGCGAACAGAAGCAATTCCACTTTCGTCGCGTATTCGCTGAAGAGCGCGAAGTTGACGCCCTGTCCCTCCCAACTAGCCCCAAGAGGGGTCGGTTTTCCCGGAAAAATGTGCACGAGACTGTTTTCGAATGCTGAATTGTGAGAAGACGCCAAATATAGTCAGCCGCCGATGAGTGGGAAAGAGATGAGTGGGAAAGAGATGAAGTCGTCGTAGCTTATCGGTACGAATCATTCGACGCGCTTGTGGCCCGCCTTACCCGGAAAAATATCGAGGACTGGAAGCAGGGGTGTTTCCTGGACAGCTATCGAAAACTCGGTGCGCACGCAAACGAACGTGGCACGTGGTTTCGTGTGTGGGCGCCCGGTGTCGATCGCGTGTCCGTTATCGGGGATTTCAATGACTGGAATGAGAAGGCGGATCCTCTGAAATCGAGGGGGAGGGGGAACGCCCGCTTCTGGGAAGGTTACGTTCCATCCGCCCGGCCGGGGCATCGGTACAAGTACTGCATAAGACGCGGAAAATACCGCGGAGACAAAGCGGATCCCTTCGGAGTCGCCATGGAACCTCCTGAACCCGGAGGTAGCGCGACACGTGGTCTGTCGTCGATCATCACGGATCTGTCATTCGAATGGAGCGACAACGACTGGATATCAACGCGTTCCGGGAAAGAGGCAAGTGCATCGTTAAAACGACCAGTTTCCATCTACGAAGTACATCTTGGGTCCTGGCGGCGTCGGGAAGATGGATCGTTTTATACCTATTCCGAACTCGCTGACCCGCTGATTGCCTACGTGCGCGAAATGGGATTTACACACGTCGAGTTTCTTCCCGTTCTTGAACACCCCTTTTATGCATCCTGGGGGTATCAGGTAACCGGTTATTTTGCCCCTACGCATAGATACGGATCACCGATCGAACTCAAGAAACTGATCAATCGTCTGCACGGAGAGGAGATCGGCGTCTTTCTGGATTGGGTGCCGGCCCATTTTGCGACCGATGCTCAAGGCCTGGCTTACTTCACGGGAAGGCCGCTTTTCGAGTACGAGGATCCGCTCATGCAGAACCACCCGGATTGGGGCACGAACGTATTTGACTATGAGAATCCGGGTGTGCGCAATTTTCTTATTTCCAACGCGCTCTTCTGGCTGGACGAGTATCACATCGACGGCCTACGCTTCGACGCTGTTGCGTCGATGCTCTATCGGGACTATTCGAGAGACGCGTTCTCGCCCAACAGATTCGGGGGCAGAGAGAATCTGGAGTCCTGTGATCTGCTCAGGGATATCAACGATGCCGTGGCCTGGCTTCATCCGCATGCCGTCATCACGGCGGAAGAGGCAACCGCGTGGCCTTCCGTTACAGGTTCCACCGAGTACGGCGGGCTGGGTTTTCTTTACAAGTGGAACATGGGGTGGATGAACGACACGCTCGAATTCATGAAGAGAAGTCCCAGATACCGTTCGTGGCATTTCAACGATTTCACTTTTCCCCTGATGTATGCTTTCTCGGAGAACTACACGCTGCCCCTGTCACACGATGAGGTCGTGCACGAAAAGGGGTCGCTCTGGGGAA
>CAZGOS010000262.1:0-3678 GCA_964527795.1 uncultured Rhodothermales bacterium
AGCCATTTCGCGCTACTCGCACGCATTGCGGAATTCGAAGAGGGCATCCATGTAAAGCGCGTTGACGATGTCGAAGGCGTTCGCGGTTTCGCCGGCGCCGACCTGTACATTGACGCGCTCCTGGGTACAGGGCTCTCGAGCGACGTGAGAGAGCCGCTTTCCGGCATTGTTGACTGGCTGAATGAACAGAATGCTCCCGTCGTGGCGGTAGACCTGCCGTCAGGTCTGCAGAGCGACGACGGCCGAGTGATGGGACGTGCTGTTCTTGCCGACGTTACCGTTACGATGGGAGCCCTGAAGTCCGGACTTCTAATTGGTGACGGACCCGACATCTCAGGAGCTGTTGTCGTAGCCGATATCGGCATTCCGCATCACGTTCTCGACGCCGTTTTCGAAAACGGTGATTCCACGAGGTTCTGCCGTGAAGAGTACGTACACACGCTCATTCCTGAGCGTGCGAGAGACTCGCACAAATACGCCACGGGACCGACTCTCGTTTTGGGGGGATCGGCTGAATTCACCGGAGCGCCTGCGCTATCCGCTACGGCTGCCGCTCGCATGGGAAGCGGTTACGTCGTGGCGATCTGTCCCGAGAGCATCAGCGATCTTCTCGCTGAAAAACTGACCGAAATTCCGGTTGCGCCGATGAGGAAGAGCGCAGCAGAGTGGGATTTCGATGGTACGCTGTCCGGGCTTGGCACGCGGTGGGAAAAAGCGCGTGCGCTGCTGGTCGGACCGGGAATCGGACGCGAGCCCGAGGCAAAATCGCTCGTCATGGGTGTGCTCGACAGAGCTGCTGCGCCTGCTGTCGTCGATGCCGACGGCCTGTTCGCTTTGATCGGAGAAAAAGACTTTGTTCGGGACAACTCGAACGCGCAATGGGTCTTCACACCGCACGCCGGAGAATTCGCACGGTTTGCAGAGGCGAAAGATACGATGCCGATACGCTCAGCCAGGGCTTTCGCTAAAGAGTGGAACGTTGTCGTACTCCTGAAAGGAATGCCCTCGGTGACGGCTGCTCCGGACGGCCGAGTCGTCGTCAACGATACGGGGAACCCGGCAGCGGCGACTGCCGGTTCGGGAGACGTACTGTCCGGCATGGTGGCGGGACTGATTGCACAGGGCCTGGATTCGTTTCAGGCCGCTGTTGCCGCCGTGCACATCGGCGGTGCCATTGCAGACGAATATGCGTCGACCCGAGCAACAAACTCGATGATGGCCGGTGACATACTATCCATGATACCTGATTATCTCAGCAACCGGTTCTGATCTATGCCCGGATTACGATGGAAGCCCGTGGCGCTTGCCGTGGCGTGGACGCTGTTTATCCTCGTGCTGCTTTCCATTCCGAGTCGCAGACTGCCACCCAGTTCGCTCTGGCAATACGATAAAATTGGACATGCGTTGCTGTTTTTTGGTCTGGCCGTTCTCTGGATGAGTGCGCTGTCCGCGCACAGCGGACGAATGATCGTGCTCATTCTTGTTTGTGGATTGGCCTTTGCTCCACTCACCGAGTGGTATCAGAGCATTCTCTCGTCCGGACGACAGGCGGAACTTCTGGACTCCGTCGCCGACGGTGCAGGCTTTGCACTGGGCACGCTGGCGTGGATCATCTGGGAGAAATTTCATCCGTCATTTCGTCCGCCGCAGTAAACGTTCGTTGCCCGCGTTAATTGCCGACGCGTCTGAACCGGTTTTTCCCGGCGCGGGCAACTTTCTACGCCTCCCTCTGTCTTTTTTCTGAGGGCGTTCCGATGACTACGGACTGCCGATTCGCCGAATACGAACACTGACTTTCTTTGAACGATGGCAAACAACACACCAACGCGGACGACGGGAAAAAGTAAACTTTCCTCACCAAGAACCATGATGGCTCTTGCCATCGGGATTCTCCTGATCGCTCTTTCGGTCAGGCTGGGGCTCGTTGCCGACGCCTGGCAGATCGTAAAACAGAGTTTTCAGAGAGATACCGCAACCGTGGAGCTGATACAACCAGGTGACGGCATTCCATCGCCTCCACCTGGTGCTTTCGACGAGGTGGAAACGTTTGTGATCGTTGACACCATGCCGGAGTTAATCGGGGGACTCGAAGGTCTTCAAGCTAGAATCCACTATCCTGAAATTGCCAAGAAAGCGGGTATCCAGGGGCGCGTATTTCTTCAGTTTGTCGTCGAAAAAGATGGTACGCCGGTAGAAATCATGGTTACGCGCGGACTCGGCGGCGGCTGTGATGATGAAGCCGTGCGTGCGCTCAGCGAAACCAGATTTACACCGGGCATGCAGCGCGGAATTCCGGTCCGGGTGAAAATGTCCATTCCGGTTACGTATCGCCTTAACTAGGCCTGTTAACACTATCGACCGGGTAAATGACCCGGAATCATTCAAGGAAAGAGAAACTTTGTAGCTTGATCGATGTCCTCTATATGAAGACTCTATAAGAAGGCAATAAAGAATGCAACGGCTTCCGTGCGGTATGGACACATGGAATCGATCTCGTGGAACCTGGTCTTCGTTTTTCGGGTCTCTTCTTGGCGGCTTCATATTGCTCTAGTGTTTCCCCGGGAATAGCCGTATTTTTAAAGTCTTCCCGATATTCCAGTTCGCCTAAGAATCGACATGGCTTTACGAAAAACAGAAAAAGCTGATCTAAGACGGCGCTATCCCCTGTTCGTCGAGATCGGAATGATCATCACTCTGTCTATCCTGATTATCGCTTTTCGTTGGGATATCTCGGTAAACGACTCGTTCAATAATACGATCATGGAACAGGAAGTCGTTCAGATGGAGGAAATTCAGCAGACGGAACAGATTGAAAAGCCGCCACCACCGCCCCGTCCACCGGTTCCCGTCGAGGTACCCAATGATGAAGTCCTCGAAGACGACGTGCTGGATCTGGACGTATTTCTTGACCTCGACGAAGTAGCCGATTTACCGCCTCCGCCACCGCCGGCAGAAGAAGAGCCCGAGCCGGAGATTTTCGTCATCGTGGAGGAGCCGCCTCAGCTTATCGGTGGCCTGGCGGGACTTCAGGCGAAAATACGGTACCCTGAGATTGCCAAGAAAGCCGGTGTCGAGGGTCGCGTATTTCTCCAGTTCGTCGTGGATGAACAGGGCAATGTGTCGGATGCGATCGTTACTCGAGGCATTGGTGCCGGATGCGACGAAGAAGCCATCAAGGCGATTCTCCAGGCGAAATTTACGCCTGGCAGGCAACGCGGAAAGGCCGTCAAGGTCAAAATGTCGTTACCGGTTACATTCAAGCTTAGATAGCTGACTTGAATGTCGAAATTGAAAAAGCCCGGTGCGATCGTATCGGGCTTTTTTTAACGCGTGATCTCACTTTCCAGGCCTGTTGCCCGCTGTTGATTTTTGTGTCCTGCTTTGTTCATCGCAGCGTTTCGGGTTCTTTTCTGGAGAACAGATTCATCTTCGCAGCAGCAAATCGTACGTATTCTTCCGTTTATAGATGTGTGTCGATGCATAAACCAAAATTGGCGTGGAAGAGCAGACAATGTCGCGATTGAGGCAGGAATCAGGCATTGGAGATGTAGATGAGCTCGTCGATCAATTGCTCAGAGACAAGGACTATCTCCTGGCCAGAGAGCTGAAGAACAAAGTCGAGGAGCTGAATCAGCTCTTCGTGCAGGCCCAGCGTCAAAAGCTCAAGGTCGAACTGTC
>CAZGOS010000263.1:0-3646 GCA_964527795.1 uncultured Rhodothermales bacterium
AGATCACGCAGCTCACGCGCTACGGCACGATCGGGATTACGGCGATGCAGGCTGTAGCCTTCTCGGTCAACCTGCGGTTTGGTGCCACGGGACAGGCGATCGTTATCGGTGAGACGTTTTTCACAATGTCGACCGTCGTCGTTTTGACTGCGGGAACGATGTTCGTGATGTGGCTCGGTGAGCGCATAACCGAGAACGGGTTGGGTAACGGTATTTCGCTGATCATTATGATAGGCATTATCGCATTCTTACCGCAGTCACTCTTTAACGAATACGAGCTCTCCGGTAACCTTTTCATCTTCCTGGTGGAACTCGGGGTCTTCGCACTTGTCACCGCCGGCGTAATTCTTGTGACGCAGGGAATGCGGCGCATACCGGTACAATATGCCAAGCGAGTGGTTGGGCGAAAAGTCTACGGTGGATCGACTCAGTACCTGCCGTTGCGCGTCAATGCAGCAGGTGTGATGCCGATTATTTTCGCCCAGTCGATCATGTTCGTGCCTGCGACGTTTGCGCAATTCTTCCCGAACAGTCAATTCATGCAGCAGTTCGGCATTTTCTTTACCGATATCTCGTCGTGGGGTTACTCGATCGTATTCTTCCTGATCTGCGTCTTCTTTACCTATTTTTATACGGCGATCGCGGTCAATCCAAAAGAAATGGCCGACACGATGAAGCGGCAGGGTGGATTCATTCCCGGCATTCGGCCCGGAAAGCAGACGAGTGAATTTATCGACAACATTTTGACCCGGATCACACTCCCTGGATCGATATTTCTCGGTTTCGTGGCTATTCTTCCCGCCTTTGCGATGCGGTTCGGAGTTACACAGGGATTCGCCAACTTTTTTGGAGGCACGAGTCTGCTGATTCTGGTGGGTGTCACGCTCGATACGCTGCAACAGATCGAGAGCCATCTTCTGATGCGCCACTACGACGGATTTATGAAATCCGGCCGTATGCGAGGTCGTCGCTAATTATTCCGACTGGATGACTCTCTGGTATGATCCATCTAAAGAGCGAATATGAAATTGAGCGCATGCGAGCCTCTGCCGACCTTGTTGGCAGAACGTTGGGGGTCGTCGCCGGTCTCGTACGTCCGGGCGTGACAACCGCAGAGCTGGATGGGATTGCAGAAGACTACATTCGGGCGCACGGCGCCGTACCGGCGTTCAAGGGGTATCAGGTTGGAGAGCGGATTTTTCCGGCTACGCTGTGCACTTCCATAAATGACGTGGTTGTGCATGGCATTCCAGGTGAAACGAAACTGCGCGAGGGAGACCTTCTGTCGGTAGACTGCGGTGTGATGCTTGACGAATATTATGGTGACAGTGCGTTTACTTTTGCAGTGGGAGAAACATCTGAAGAAAATTACACACTGTGCCGAATCACCTTTGAATCATTACTGCGTGGTGTTGAAAAGGCGATAACCGGTAACCGGTTGGGTGACATTGGATGGGCCGTTCAGGAATTGTGCGAACGACATGGATTTGGCGTGGTAAGCGATCTGGTCGGTCATGGCATCGGTCAGCAGCTCCATGAGGAGCCGCAGGTGCCCAATTTCGGTCGTCCCGGAAATGGACGAAAGCTTAAAGAGGACTTGGTCATTTGCATCGAGCCCATGATCAATCGCGGTGGTGCGGGTGTTAAGACGGATCCGGACGGATGGACCGTGAGAACTGCGGACGGTTTACCTTCCGCACACTACGAACATATGGTAGTCGTTCGAAATGGGAGTGCCGAGGTACTCACAACTTTTTCGTACATCGAGGAAGTTCTCGACGTGCTACCGTACAAAACGACAGCCGAAGCATAACATGGCGAAACAAAAGCCCATAGAGCAGGACGGTGAAGTCATCGACGCATTGCCCAACGCACAGTTCAGAGTCCGCCTTGAAAACGGGCATGAGATTCTGGGATTGTTGTCAGGAAAGATGAGGATGTACTTTATTAAGATTCTGCCGGGAGACCGCGTGAAAGTTGAGATTTCACCGTACGATTTATCAAAAGGCAGAATCGTGTACCGCTACAAGTAAGCTTCACAAATAGTCCGTGAACAAACCATTTGTGATGTAGTAATATATCGTTTATCACAAAAAATCGTTGTTTCGGCCCTAAACGCATTTTACGCACTATGAAAGTTCGGACAAGCGTCAAGAAGCGGAGTTCTGACGACAAAATTGTTCGTCGGAAGGGACGCATTTACGTGATTAACAAGAAGAACCCCAAGCACAAACAGCGACAGGGATAAAGCATTCGTCTGCTTCTGTGATAGTGAGATATCTCACATCATAGTTCGCCGATAGGATAGAAAAAAGGAAATGCCACGAATTGCCGGAATAGACATTCCAAATAACAAGCGCGGTGAAATTGCGCTTACGTCCATATTCGGAATCGGTCGATCGCGTGCAGTCGAGATTCTTGACAAGCACGGAATCGATCCGAACGAGCATCCTGAAAAATGGACCGACGAACAAACACGTTCAGTACGCCGGACGATTGAGGACGAGTACCAGGTTGAGGGGCAACTTCGAACCGAAGTACAACTGAATATTAAGCGACTGATGGACATCGGTTGTTACCGAGGATTACGACATAGACGCGGGTTGCCTGTTCGAGGACAGCGCACGCAAACGAATGCGCGGACGCGGAAGGGACGGAAGAAAACAGTCGCCGGAAAGAAACAGGCACCACGTAAGTAATCAATCCGGGAGGACGTTATTCGTCCGGTGCTGGATTTCGAAATAAACACGTAATGGCAAAAAGACAACGGGGACGCTCGCGGAAAAGGAATGTGGTTGTTGAGAGCAACGGCCAGGCCCACATCAAGGCCACGTTCAATAACGTGATGGTGACGCTCACCGATCAGTATGGAAATACGATCTCCTGGGCTAGTTCAGGCAAGATGGGTTTCAAGGGCAGTCGGAAGAACACGCCCTACGCCGCGCAGATTGCATCGACGGCGGCTGCGAAGGAAGCCTATGATCTGGGACTCCGCCGGGTGGAAGTATTCGTGAAAGGACCTGGAGGAGGACGCGAGTCTGCAATCCGGGCGCTTTCGACAGTGGGACTTGAGATTGCGACGATTCGCGATGTAACTCCGGTACCACATAATGGCTGCAGGCCTCCGAAGAGACGGCGCGTCTGAACGCGCGTCTGTGCGCCCCTCCCGGCGTACTCTTCACCATAAGTCCTGCTACGGGATGCTCAGACGACTCCCGTACGTTTGTTAAACATCAGACGAGAGGAAAAGTCAAATGGCCCGTTATCGAGGCCCAAAACAAAAAATAGCTCGGCGATTCAAAGAGCCGATCTTCGGACCCAGCAAGGCGCTGGAAAAAAAGCCCAATCCTCCCGGACAGCATGGACGCGGTCGAAGGAAGAAAGACAGCGAGTATGCGATCCAGTTAAAAGAGAAGCAGAAAGCCAAATACATGTACGGCCTGCTCGAACGCCAATTCCGCAATCTGTTTGAAAAGGCTGCTCGGAAGAAGGGTGTAACGGGTGAAAACCTGTTGCAATTTCTGGAAGCTCGTCTGGACAACACCGTGTATCGGCTTGGATTCGCGGTAACGCGCAGCCAAGCCAGGCAGCTTGTTAATCACGGCCATGTAATGGTCAATGAGCAGGTAGTCAATATCCCGTCGGC
>CAZGOS010000264.1:0-3578 GCA_964527795.1 uncultured Rhodothermales bacterium
GACTTGTTGAACGCAATCATCGATACGACACCTGTGTGGAAACCTGTGGTCGAGGCTTTGAAGAATCTGACGCCGGGAGGACGTCTCGTGATCAACGCCATCCGAAAAGAGGATATAGACAAGGACAGTCTGCTGCGTCTGAGTTACAGGGACCATCTCTGGAGAGAAAAAGAAATCAAAAGCGTCGCCAATGTCAGCCGACGGGACGTTTCTGAATTTCTCGACCTGGCCGCGGAAATGATGATCAAACCCGAGATTCAGAGATTTGCGCTGGAAGATGTAAATAAAGCGTTGCATGAAATGAAAGATGGTAAGATCAGGGGCGCCAAAGTGTTATATATGGAATAAAATTCTTCTCTGGTCATGATTTCCCAGTGGCGCGGCGCCCGTATTATATATGATCCTGTAATCGGATTTTTCTACGCAAGAGCGTATCGGGGCTGCCAGGTTGAAGGGCGCGTTTTCCTTTCGCACGCTGACGGAAAACGGCGCCTTTCTTTCCAGTGCCGCAGAAGTCTCCGGGGACTGGAGTAAAGAATTCTCTGTCGATGCCCGGAATGTTTTGTCGAGAGACTCGCTCGAAGAAATGTGGGAGATTCATCAACCTGTCTCCGGCGACGGAGAAATCACCTGGTCGCTCGGCCTGCTTTTCTTTATTTATGACAAGGGTGACACGAGGAACATCGGACACACCGGTGGGCAGAAGGGTTTTCGAAGTTTCATATACGTAAATCCCTCAACAGGCGTGGCCTGTATTGCAGCGTACAACTCGATCGTTCAGGTGCGCGATGAGAACGGAAACCTGCGAGAAGACGATACAGGATTTGTGGAAGTCAGACGCCGCTTTTTCGAGCGCATCTTTCCGCTCTTCGATGCCTATTAGCCCGGGTTGTCACCCGTTTCACATCAGTAGATACACGAACTGAGCGACGGCGATCGTGACGACTACACCGATCGCAAGCGGCATAAGTGCGCCAAGCGTGGTCCACTTGGCGCTTCGCGTCTCTTTGAAAATCGTCCAGATTGTCGTAGAGCAGGGGTTGTGCAGCAAGGAGAAGAGCATGAGGTTGACAGCCGTCAGCAGTGTCCATCCCTGCTGATCGACCAACAGAAGTCGCATCTGATCCAGCGAATCGAACTCAAACATGGCTCCGGCGCCCGTATACGTCATGAGAATTGTCGGAACGACGATCTCATTGGCTGGAATAGCGATGATGTAGGCGAGCAGGATAACCCCGTCCAGTCCCATGACACGGCCCGGAGCATCGAGAAACGATGCCACCGTGGTCGCCAGCGATTGATCACCAACGTACACGTTGCTCATTATCCAGATCAGACCTCCCGCGGGCGCTGCCATCATTACGGCGCGATAGAGCACGAACAGCGTGCGATCGATCAGAGAGGTATAGATAATCCGGCCGATGTCGGGTCGACGATAGGGCGTAAGTTCAAGCGTAAAACTGCTGGCTTCGCCTTTCAGAACCGTTCTGGAGAGCGCCCATGAAACAAGAAACGTGAAGAAGATGCCTATCACGACCACTCCGACAACGGCGCCGGCGGCTGCAATCGATGCAAGAATCGGGGGGAAGGCTGCGGCCACAAAGACGGCGGCCAACATGATCAGTGTCGGAAATCTACCGTTGCACGGAACAAAGTTGTTCGTCAGGATCGCAATCAGTCGTTCACGCGGTGAGTCGATCACCCGGCAGGCAATGACGCCGGCAGCGTTGCAACCGAATCCCATACTCATGGTGAGAGCCTGCTTTCCGTGACCGCCGACTTTTCTGAAAACGCGATCCAGGTTAAAAGCGACGCGTGGGAGATATCCCAGATTCTCCAGAATCGTAAAGAGTGGGAAGAAGATGGCCATGGGAGGAAGCATGACGGCGACGACCCAGGCAAGTCCACGATATACCCCATGCCATAGAAAGCCGGTGATCCAGGTTGGTATGCCGAGCGAATCGAAGAAGCCGGAAGCCGCATCTTCCGCTGCAAAAAGGCCGCTTGCGATCAGTTGGGAAGGGTAGTTCGCACCGACAATCGTGATCCAAAAAACGAGGGCCAGTCCTATAAACATGAGTGGCAAACCGAAAAGGCGAGACGTCAACGCGCGATCGAGTGCCGCGTCCCAGGTCTTTCCCTCCGGCCGCATATACTTTGCTGCGGTGGTCGCGATCGATCGGGCATCGTTGTAAATGGCCTCTACGATCTGATCTCTAAATGTCGTATCCAGGCCTCGACGCAACGCAGCAGCCGTCTGGAGCAAGCGACCATTGGCGGTAATTTGCCTGCCATCGGATTGCATGGACGATCCTGAGACATGCGCGGCCGTCGACTGGACTGGCGGATTCTCTGCAAGTTTGAATAATTCTCCGTTTTCGAGGCTTGCATTAATGCTCGGATCGCCCTCCAGCAAACGCATCGCAACCCACCGCGCATTGGCGAATGAAGGACTGATCGCGAGGACTTCGGAGCTGAGCGTCTCAATCGCTTCACAAAGATTCCCCGATAGAGGAATTCGGTGCGGTTGTGTGCGAATCCGTCCGGCGGCCACGTCATGGACGGCACTAATCAAATCCGCCATGCCGTAGCCCGTCCTGGCAATGGTAGGTACAACCGGCACACCGAGCGCATCAGCCAGCTTTTTTTCATCGACCCGGATCCCTTTTCTGCGGGCTTCATCGACAAGATTCAGGCAAACAACGGCTTTGTCCGTTACTTCTAGCACCTGCAGTACGAGATTCAGGTTTCGCTCGATCATCGTCGAATCCACAACGATGACGGTGCAGTCGGGTCGACCGAACAGAATGAAGTCTCTCGCTATCTCTTCATCGGTGGAGGCCGTCAGAAGCGAGTACGTGCCCGGAAGATCGACGAGTTTGAAGTGGCTGCTATCGTACGAAAATCCACCTTCGGCCCTCGTCACCGTTTTTCCGGGCCAGTTTCCGACATGTTGTTTGAGACCGGTCAACGCGTTGAAAACCGTGCTCTTTCCCGTGTTCGGATTACCGCCCAGGGCGATGACATAATCCCATCCGGTCGTGTCGATACCGAGTTGGATCATGTTCGCCGGGCAGTCGGCGCATGCACTGATTTTCCTTCTGGCGAAAAAAGACGCTGGACGTTCGACGGTCATTACGATTCGTTGGGCGAGTCTGACGGTAAACGTTCGATCGTAATCTTGCGCGCGTCATCCGAGCGGAGGGCAATCAGGGCTCCGCGGACCCGGTACGCGCTTGGCTCCCCGAGAGCGGCGTCAAACTCCCTGGTGATTTCGGTGCCTGGAGTCAGTCCAAGATCAAGGAGTCTGCGTCGGGCTAATCCTTCGCTCTCCAGCTTGGCGATGCGCGCGGTTTCACCTCTATTCAAATGGGTGAGGAGAAGGGGCGGTTCGACGGGATGGGGAAGGGCGCGAACGAAGACGTTGGTTGCAGCCAGTTCGGGTAGCAGATATTGTCGGTCGCCATCCCACAACACGAGCCGATTGTCACGTCGTTCCAGCACGTCGATGTGCATTCCCGGTACCAATCCGGCCGCCAGTACCTGCTTAAAGAGTTCCGGAGGTTCGTCCTCCAGAT
>CAZGOS010000265.1:0-3563 GCA_964527795.1 uncultured Rhodothermales bacterium
GATGCGGCCTACGAGTGGTGCGTACTTCATATCTACCTCCGAGAGTGTAATGGGTAGTACCTAGGAAACTGGTTCGTACGATGAACGACGTTTACTCAGTTTCGGATTATGCTGGAGAGCTTATCAGCTTCAATAGCCTAACAAATCTACCGCTATGTGCTGACGCTACGAAGTGTAACGTCAGCCGCGGAAAAGATTCTAATAGAGTGCAACATTTTTTAAGATCCGTACATGGGTGTGCAATGAGCACTAAGAGTTACAGGTGAGTTGGAATGGGCGTTTTTCCACAATACAGAAGGATTGCAGTCTCGATCGCGTGCTTCCTGTTGATCTCGGTGTTGATCTCAGTCCCCGCCGTCGCGCAGAATAGACCTGCCCTGAGCAGCAGCGACTGGCGAACCGACTGGGAGAAAACATCTATCAACCTTGACGAGCTTGAGGTTAATATTCGCCGTGACGGTATTCCTTCAATAGACAATCCGCGCTTTGTGTCGGTGAAAGACGCCGGCGATTGGATTGGCAAGAATGAACCGGTAATTCTGGTTCAGATTGATATGGATGCAAGGGCGTATCCACTGCAGGTCTTGACGTGGCACGAAATCGTCAACGACCGATTTGGCACGACTCCCGTTGTCGTGACATTCTGCCCTCTGTGTTATAGCGCTCTGGCCTTTGATAGGCGAATCGACGGCGACGAGTATCATTTTGGCGTGTCGGGAATGCTTCGTCATTCGGACATGGTCATGTATGACCGGGAAAGCCATTCACTCTGGCAACAGATCTCAGGCGAAGCGATTGTAGGCACCCTACACGGAGTATTGCTTACTCCGATTCCTGCGCAGATTATCTCATTCGACCAGTTCAGGTCGGCATTCCCGGATGGCCTCGTTCTATCCAAGGATACTGGATTCGACAGGCCATACGGGAGAAATCCGTACGAGGGATACGACAACATTGACGAACGGCCGTGGCTGTTTCGGGGGCCGTATGACGATCGACTTCCTCCCATGGAAAAGGTCGTGGGTGTCTCCACTCCCACAACTCAGAAAGCCTACCCGCACAGCATCACGCGCAAGCAGGGTGTCATTTCGGATGAGATCGACGAGCATCCAATAGTCGTCTTCCACACCGAGAAGGGTGCAACATCGGCGCTGGATCTATCGGCGATCGAAGATTCTCGAGATATCGGCTCTACGGGTGTTTTTTCATCCGTCTTACCCGATGGTCAACTGCTCACATTTATTCGGAGGAAAGACCAATTTGTGGACAGGCAGACCGGGTCGACATGGAACATTGCCGGTTTGGCGGTTGAAGGACAGCTGAAAGGCAGTCGGCTTCGATCCATCCCACACGGAGATATCTTTTCCTTCGCGTGGTTCGTGATTCATCCCGGATCAGAGTTATATCAGTAGAGACGAAATCAAAGGCGGACGTTTCAGCGTGCCTGCACGAAACGTGCCCCAACGGATGCCGTTCATCTTCGGGATCCGGTTCTTCCGCGCTGCATTATGGCCGGCGTTGTCCAGATAGGTACGGGTCCATCACTCAACCGGTTATGGTCTGAAAAATTGTCTCCGAGTACTGCTCGGCGGTATTTGCCTTCGCAAAGCTCTCCGCCTTCGTACTGTTGAATGGGACCGTATCAGCGTCGGCTATCCATCGAGAGAGGCTTTCGGCCAGAACACTCGGAGACGTCGTGTCAACAGACAGACCGAGTTCGTGTCGGCGGATTTGCTCGCCGACCAGTCCGTAATCCGGTCCGAGCACGGGCACGAGCGCCATCGCTGCCCGAACGAGCACACCGCTCGAGCCTACATGATGCTGGTAGGGTAGTAAAAGCAGGTCTGAAGCTCCGAGCATGCCCTGAATTTCTTCGTCCGACACAAATCGATCGTCAAGTATGATCCGGACGTCCGTTTCGTTCTGCATTCGTCGAATGTTATGGCGGACACGATCTTTATCTACCGGGCTCACCGATCCTATGAGTGCTATGCCGAGCGATTTTTGATCTTCGGGAGAGAGCAGGGCAAGCGCCTCAAGTGTCTGAAAAACACCCTTTCGCTCAGCAATACTTCCAAACAATACAGCGAACCGTCTGTCGGAAGCGACGTGATACTGCCCGCGAAGATCGATTGATGCGGAGGATCCCTGGTTCGCAGGAACACCATCCGGCAATGCTACCACCTGAATACGAGGACTGAATTTCTTCAGGTGATCGACGACAAACGGGTCAAGGCTGAAGAGAGTCGAGACATGTCGATTTCTGAGCGCGGCCCGGAGAAGTGCACGTTTGCGAAGATTGACGATCCGATCCCTTCCGGACGATGAATGTGATGAGAAGCGCCGGTAGTGAAAGGACGGACGGAAATAGATTCCGGATATTCGTACGTCGAAGGCGAATCGTAAACCCAAAGCAAGCGAGAGCTGCATGTGATCGAAATACATGCAGACACAGTGATCCGGTCTGTGATACTCTACGTACTTCCGAAATAGGCGTCCGTGTTCGCGTTGATTTTGAATCAATGCGGCTGTAGTGCCGTCGGATCGCAAAAAGACCAATTCTTCGATAGGGTGGAATCGCAGGTCATCACCGGTAGCACTCGTGATGATCCTCCTGACGTCCTCGTGCCTCTCAAGAAATCCTGGAGGTGCAACAATACTGAGTTTTCCCTGAACGTTAGTGTTCAGCCAGAATTCCACCAATTGCCGGACGTACTGACCATGATGGCCTCCCGCATACAAATCGAATAACATGATGTGCGGTCCGGGCATGGGTCGATCAGGCTAGTTGTCTGAAGAATACGCAATGGTGTCCGGCCGATCCGGGCGGAAGAACAGCCCATCCACTTGAAGAAGTTGACCCGTGGAAGGATTATCGATTGCTGGAGCTGGAGACATGAGCTGATATCCACGTTCTTCCAGAAACGAAACAAGCTCAACCAAGCGACTTTCCCCTTGATATAGTGGAAGCAAGGACGTCTCAACCTGGATTCCAAGAATATTTTCTAGAGAATCAGACCCTCCATCCAGGACGTACCGTTCATACTCCTGCGTGTCGATTATGAGATATACATGATCGCCGTCTCATAGTACTCCGGAAAAAGATTGTCCAGACGTTCAATTGTGACCACTTCAGAGCCAACAAAAAACGATTGTGGGTAGGCCTCAGCGTGTCGAATACACGTTTCCAGGAAGGTACTGCTTTCTGAATTCTTGGCAACATATATCGTCTTTTGTTCCGTGCTTGTTCCCAGTCCGGTGCACACGACATCCCAGCGCGCGTCTCTGGATGCTTCAATCTCCAGCCGAGCGAACGCCTCGGATAGCGGTTCAAATGAAACGACGCGGCCCTCATAACCCGGTTCCTGTCCGAGCATTCCGAATCGTAGATCGGCACAACCGAAGACCGTTCCGTGCATAAAATAGTCAGCTTATGCGGAAGTAGACAGAAAAGAAAACGCCCACCACGTATTGCGGCGGGCGTATCACATTTTCTTTGAGAATCACCTGAGTGCCCAGGACTGGAATCGAACCAGCACGTCCTGTCGGACACCGCCCCCTCA
>CAZGOS010000266.1:0-1787 GCA_964527795.1 uncultured Rhodothermales bacterium
TTAACGGGACAGTAGTGATAAAATATAGTAAAGGCGCCGCGTAGGGACTTCGTTAAATAACGATGGAATAGCCCCGGTTGAGTTTAGCAGCTCTCCCGTCTCGGGCATATGACATTGATATGCAATTCAGGTAGAAACGAGATAATTGCTTGATGAAAGAGCAGATCCGGATGCGGCGCTTCGCAACGGCCAGCATTTCGACATTCGACGCCTGCCGCTCTGTGGGGATTCGCACTACGTTTGGAGAGTGAATCAGCCTACATAACCAAAAACACGCCGATTGTAGTATTCGTGCAACCACTGACGGACCGCGAGGCTTTCAGGATGACCGGTCGCACGTCAGTGTATCACCTCTCAGTGATGATTGGTTCTGGGTGAAGCAGCCCGGTTTTGGCAAGGCCAAAATCGGGTTTGCTTTTTTTTGGTCGGTATTGAGTCCGTAGCAGAAGAACCGTCAGCTCACGGGCCCTAGTTCACCACGGCGATCGTACGCGTTTCATCGAAGGCTATTCCGGAAAATCCGTCGACGCGTATTCTGTAGAAGTACAGTCCCGATGAGAGGGCCGATACATTCACATTTGTTACGTACCACTGGTCGCCTTCTTGAAATTCATTCTCTATTCTGCGGACTTCTCGTCCAGCACTGTCGTAGAGAAATATTTTGACAAAGCCTTCGTACGGAAGGAAGTACCGAACTGTAGCCCTCGATCCGACGGGATTCGGGAACGCTTCACTCAGAAAGAATGAGTCGGGGAGATCGAGTTCAACGTCGACGGTACCTAATCGCTGTTCACGGCCATCCGCGGAATAGGCGTACAGTGCGTATGTAACGAGATCAGCCTGAGTAACGTCGGGATCTGCATACGAATCCGTCACCGCACCCAGTCCGGAATGTATAATCGTTGAAACTTCGCCGCTGGTCCGTTCGAGTCGGTAGCCCTCAACACCAAAGTCTTCAACGAATTCCCAGGAGATAACGATGACTCCCGACTCGTCTACTCGGGCTGAAAGATCCGCTGTTGCGATCGCTTGATTGCCCGTTATCAATAATGTTGTCACATCTGTACGAATACCGGGAAGAAGGACGTAGTTATTGTCTCCAGGACAGGCGGTGGTGGACCAATCGCGGTGTCCACGAAGGCCGGATACCTCTGGGCCGTAGCGGTCACTAAAAAAGGAAAACACTGTGACAAAAGTCAGCAGTGATTCGAAGGTTGGCACTTCCTGGCAATAACTGCCTTCCGCCGGATGGTAGCATCCCAGCATGGCGATGCCGATGTTACCCGTGTTATGGCCGCCGACGTGTGCTCCGCGTGCAAGTACGGGCACCTGAGCCAGAGTCGTGCTTGAATCCAGGAAAGGTCTTCCCTGATAGACGCGTCCACTCCGGTCGACTAGAAAATGATAGCCGATGTCGCTCCATCCTCGCACGATCTGGTGCAGTTCCTGGATGGCTTTGACTTGCGCGAGACCTTCCTCGTATGTTGTCGCTGTGTATCCAGCCGTATGGTGGAATGTCATGTAATCGTACGTCGGATTGGCCAACGGGACAGGATTTCCGAGCGCGAAAGGATCAGCTCCCCAGTCGTTCCGCGTGACAAGTGGTGGAGGCGTAATGTTGTCACCTGCCTGGATATTCCGTTCGATATGTCTGTCGCTGGGCGGCCCTGGAGCCTGTCGGTCTTCGTCCAGTCGATTGTCAAATACGCCGGCTTTGCCAAGGGCAACTGGAAACTCGGAAGGACCGGTCACCTCAAGTTCAAATCGAGTGGACGACCAGGCCCGTA
>CAZGOS010000266.1:1887-3427 GCA_964527795.1 uncultured Rhodothermales bacterium
GGCCGGGAACATCGTCAGGATGATCCCAAAGAGAAATGCTCTCATATGTATTCAATCACGAACGAAGAGGCCGAATGAATCGAGGCTGATCTTCGTACGCCCGTTGCGCTAGAATGATAAACTGAAACTATACCAGTGCGCCTGCTCCAGTCTTCCGAAATCAGCGTATGCATAATCAATCCGAATACGGACGCTGCGGTCGATTCGGAGATTAAGTCCACCTCCAAACGTCAATCCTTGCTCGCCGTCGGTTTCAAAAGCGTTCTTGTAACCGATACGCAGCGCCAGGAGATCCCTGAAACTGTATTCCATCCCAGCGTTGACGTACTCGCTATTATCGTTTGGATGCGTAGCGTCCGTTAGAATTACCACGCGATGGTCGAGTGTAGTCAGAGCGTCCCAGGCGAGACCGACTTTGAACATAAGCGGTAACGGGTGCTTGTTCATAAGGTACTCCGCGTTCACGATCTCGACATTTCCCTCATTGTCCGGACTGGGGTCTTGACTGAAAAGTATGTCGCGTCCGTTCATCTGCATATTCGGCCCGAAGTTGGCCATGTTCGCGCCGAGTCGAAGCCGGCGGTACGGAGTCGTAAAGAGAACGCCTACATCGAAGGCGATCGCTGAAGCGGTGCTGTGCCAGATCTTTTCATTGATGTATTTCACCGTTGTCCCTATTGAAAATCGATCTGTCAGGGCGCGGGCATAAGAGACCTGTAGCGCAAAATCCAGAGTTTTAAAAAGTTCACCCGTTCCTTCCGGTTGACTGGTCGTGCGCACTTTCATATCACCGGAGTCAAGGTATATGAGGGACGTCGCTACCGTGCCCATATTTCCGAGATTGATTCCGAAAGCGGCGTAGTTGTAGTTGATGTCGGCGATATACTGGGTATGCGACAGGTCAACCGCACCGCCCTGAAGTTGAGCGAGTCCGGCAGGATTCCAGTAAAGCGCAGAAAGGTCGTTTGCTTCCGCAACGAAGGCTCCTCCCAGCGCAATCGCTCGAGCACCCACGCCGATCTTCAGGAACTGAGCAGCGGTTGTGCCCACTTTTGTGATCGTCCGGGTTCCCTGACCGTCAAGCGTCTGTGCAAGTACAGGCGCGGTAATCAGAAACAGCACGATGATGATATTCAGTCTCTTCATTGGATTTCTGACTGCGAGCTACTTGATGACGGCAAATTTTCCAATAAAGGACCCTTCTTCAGCCTGTACGTGGAAGATGTATAGACCGTACGCGATGTTCATATTGTCCTTTGTTCGCAGATCCCAAAACGCTTTTCCATCATCAAGCACGCTATCGTGTTCGATAGTGTCAACCAACTCACCGGCGACCGTATATATTCGAATCGTACACTTTTGTGGTACGTTGGCGAAATACATCCTGCGGTCACCTCTCTCCGAACGAGAGACGGGATTACGCGGCTCGATCTCGTTCGTCGCCACATACGGATTCGGCACTGCGTAAATATCCCGAAGCTCCTGCTTCACAAGGTCCGGATCGGCTTTCGCACCGAGCGTTGCGAACGTGAATGTGTCG
>CAZGOS010000267.1:0-3404 GCA_964527795.1 uncultured Rhodothermales bacterium
GGACATGATGTCGAGTACGGATGCCAATATCCTCATTCGTGTGGGCCGGATGGACGAGGCCAAGACCTACCTGCTCGAGCGCGCCGCCCAGCTTAACGGCGATTATTATTTCAGTTTGAAACCTCTGGCCGAACAGATGGATCGGGGCGGACGCCCGCTCGTGTCCAGCGTGATCTACCGGGCGCTTCTGGACTCGATTCTGCGGCGGGCCCAGTCGAAATATTATCACCACGGCATCGGCTATCTGAAGAAACTCGATCGGCTTGCCGAGGATGTCAGCAACTGGCGAGACTTCGTGCCGCACCGAGGGTACGTCGCGGGCCTTCGCACGGAACACGGCCGCAAACGGAGTTTCTGGTCACGGCATGCGGCATAAAGAGGCGTCGGGACGGAACGAGCGACTGAGCCTGAACCGCACTGTCGCAACATGCAACACGATAGAGAAGAAGCATGAGCTATATCACCGACCTTCGCCACTTCCTCGATGAGGAAGGAGAAATTCCTTCTTCAATACCTAAGCCGGCCCGAGAGCTGGCAAGTTTCCTGGTCCTCGTTGTGGATGCCGTCACAACACCCTTTCCCGAGCAGAAATGGAGCATCGAGACGGGCATCACGTGTCGCACGCCGGGGTGCAGCGGTGAGATCATCGGTGCGCTCGATTCCGTGGACGAGCCGGTTCACTGGTACTGCCTGGAGTGCGGCGAAGACGGGACAATCAGCGCCTGGAGAGAAAGCAGATGGAATAATGTGGACCCACGGCTGCTCAGCACGGATATCTGAGCCGATAACGGCAGAGTCTCCGTGTATTCGCACGCCTAACAAAGATCACTCCAGCGCGCTAGACAGAACAGTCAATATTCACGTCATTTAAGTCAACCAGATCGAAGTCAAGCGCTGCTGAATGCGAGAAACCGGCCGCCCGGCCCCCCGGGAGCAGGTGCCTACATGAACGCCTCAATTCCTTCCTCCTTGAGACACTTTTCGAATTCAGCCCAGGCAAGACGGTCTGTATCGAACGTCCCATCCCAGACGATGGAAGTCCCTTCTTCGTTAACGACCTCGAGTATCCAGTCGTCTTTCCCGGAACTGTAGATCTGGACATTGAGCACGTAACCGTCTTTCTCAACCTCGCGCCCGAGCGGTGACTCTACAAAGTCATCTTCTTCTTCCATCGAATTTGTCTCAGAGGTGTCGGCCGCCTGCCCGGACGGATAGTTATTGCCGTGAATCGTTCGATTCATTTCCTCGGCATCGAACGCTTTCGGATCGAAGTCTTCGCCAAGCCACTCACTCAATTCATCATACTCCGGGTCGTCGCTATCGCCGAGCACCTCAAGAAGGTGATAGTAACCGCCTATACCACCGCAATCCTCCGGTGGACAAGCTCCCTTTCCAGCGAGAAGCCAGGGATACTTTCCGTTCGGGTCCCCATCGAGCACCTTCTCCAGGACGATGTTATGAAGCCAGCCGTCTCCGAAGTCGTACTCATAGAGCATTCGATCCTTCGGTTTTCGCAGCACGTCTTGCAGCTTCGTTCTCTCCTCGTTCCGTATTTCGGACATCTCAGCGCGTGCACGGCCGCTACGAGATTTCTCCTTGACGAATTGATGCAGGTGGCAATCCTCCCAACCCATGGCAAACTGCAGCAAGTCATGAAATTCCAGGAGAGAAATCGTATCGCGGACCAGCAACCGTCTCCAGATGGCCGGTCGCGAGCCCTTTAAACCTACTTTGATTTGAAAAATGCGTCGTGGTGCTGTCATCTCTCTGAGTCAATAATTATAGTTGCAGGAAACGGACGGGGTCGTTTCGGCGAGGCATCGCCGCCTCAATATATGTCTGACCCGAGCAAGATAACTGACCCGCGAGGTCGAAACGACGTGGCCTCGGAATTTAAGCCGCCCAATCTCTTCCACCTGTTGCTCGATCTGCAGTCGACGTCTCGCGTCGCTCAAATTCTCGGTGCGGCAGGAGCGGTGATCAGGAGTCCGACTACCGCTCTTCGTACGAATACAACGTCGTCCCGAAACCGGGGATCACAGCACGCGAGCGTTGACGACCAGTGCCGCCTCCGTAAATTGAATATGGCCTGTTCGATGAGCCGTCGGGGGGACTACCGGGGCGACACCGTTGTTGAAGAAACGCTGCCGACGGTAACATACCCATGTATCCGCCATGCCGGGGCAACTCCAACTCCACTCGGCGGTGTCAAGAACGAATCGGCGACGAGCTCTCGTCCGCATGAGAGTCAAAGATCTTTGATTTTCAACTGAATCATTCGGTCACCCACTCAAGTCTTCGCTTCGGGATGTTACACCGGTTGAATGGGATCAACTTGTCATGTTGAAGCCTTCCAACGACTATTCCTTGTTCGATGCCAGGCCGATCGGCGAAATCTGTGATGTTGGCTTTACCTAATCGTTTTGTCGCGATGAATTCCCTGTAATCGGTCTCAAGAATAAGAAAGCTTGAAGCGACTATATCGAGTTCGATTTCTTCGGGTCCTGAGACTTCATAGTCTTCAAGAAACACCTCTTCCTTGTGATTCGGCGAAACATCAAGGCTCGATTCGCATATCCCAAAACGTTACAGATCTATCATCGAAATAGTAAATGAGCAGGATTTCGGGCAATCCCGAATCTCCAACCCCGAGTGCGCGTTTTAATCTTGATCAGCCAGTACTTGTCGTCGATCTGCTCCGCCTCCCGGGTCATTGGATCATGTTCCAGAAGCCACTCCAACGACCGAATTGCATCGTAGAGTCTCGGGTATTGATCGACGTATCGGAGTACTTCTCGCTCGGCGGAACTTTCCCACTGAATCTTTCTACGGGGTCGTCGAAACAATGGCCGCATCAGCCATTTGCTTCGATATTTTCTCGAGCCCAAGCTCTATCCTCCGGCGAGACATCCCCAAGCAGATATGCTGTCGACGTGTAATAGGGGATCTCCTCGCCGTCTTCAGCACTATCCAAAATTACATTGTGGGAAGCCTTACAAATC
The DNA here is from genome assembly GCA_964527795.1 of uncultured Rhodothermales bacterium. Lineage (GTDB taxonomy): Bacteria > Bacteroidota > Rhodothermia > Rhodothermales > UBA10348 > SMXL01. The sequence goes on from CAZGOS010000267.1 coordinate 3,003, forward strand.
GAGGCCGCGGTATGACGATTGCATATTGCATCGACTACTTCATCGATTATCGCGATCTCGTCTGCGCTGAAAGCATCAAGATTGGGTCGCTTAAGTGAATAATAGAGTTTCGTGGGATTGGTTCGATTCGCATAAACTTTCGAGCCGTCTTTCGAAATAGCAATTAGTCCGTCCGTCTCCAGTTCCTTTAGAATGTCTGGGATGTGATACGAGGTTGGACCATATTGCCGTTTAACGTACTTCTCTCCCGCAATCGGTTGACCCGAGCGCTGATAAGACTGCATCTCTGAATAAAAGAGAATCTTATTGAGCTTTACCGCGCCGAGTTTATTTTGATTCGGCGCTTTAATGCGTATTCCGGTCGAACGCAGCCACCGATTCCAGTCGAATGCAGCCACTGAT
>CAZGOS010000268.1:0-3382 GCA_964527795.1 uncultured Rhodothermales bacterium
TGATGAAGAGAAGAATGGCGTGGATAGTGAGATAACGAACACCGGTCTGAAAGACGTCGAAACGATCTGCGGCCAGTAAGTCTTTCAGTTCATGGGCCCCGAAAGCACCCAGACCAACAGCCAATGCTCCGGCGATAGCGCCGGCGACCATGAAAAAGCGGCTCATTACGTAGAACGTGCCTGTAGAGGTGAAACTCACTTTCAGTTATACGTATCGAACAGAACATAGTGAACCAGAGGCACGCGAATGATTCATATTCATAGAAAACGGTGATCGCTCCGGAATCATCACCGCCGTTATTCTTTTATTTTCGAGGGAACGCGGGTATCTTGCCGGAGCCGATTTTCCGAAATTTTCCGAGCATTCTTTCGGAAAACACCGAGTTATTAGGAAAAGAAACCAGGAGAGTTGCTAAGCAGGGCAACAATTCTGAGCAACATTTCTGAGCAACAAGAAATGGCATTCTCATTTTCTGATTCCGACATAGAGCGAATCGAAACCGTGCTCGGCGTCAAGTCGACAAGTGACGGAAAGATCGCGCGCTTCGAGCTCAAGAACGAGGAATCCGGTCGCCGCATCACGCTCGAAATTTACAGGAATCTGCCCGTCCCCGATGAGATCGAGGAGAGCGGGTCCTCCAACCTGATTTCCGTCTACGCCGCCAGTTCGTTTCTTCAGCTCCAGGGTTGTACGGGCTTTCTGGCCAGTAAGGAATTGGGAGAGGTCATATTCGTAGCCCGAAGCGGACACGGAGCCAACGGACTCGTTGTGGAACGCGACGTCGGCTGTTCCCTCTATGCCAACGTGGACATGCGACTCCTGTCCACCGATTTCACCCAGTTGCCACCCGAGCTCATCATGTCGAGCGTGGCGCTCTCCGTTACGGAAGATCTTTTTGATGATCTGGGCTGAGTCGGACTTTTCTCCGGATCGTCGGCTGGATTGAATCACAAAACGCACCAGACGTAGTCGTCATGTTCTGGTTTGCCTTGCGGAAATACCTCACCTACTCAGTGGTCATCATCATCTTGATGGCAGTTGGGGTAGTCGTAATTGGCGCGATGGAAGACGCTCCGGGAAATCTTTCTGAAAGTCTATCCAGAGCTGTCGTCTGGGGCGGCCTGTTCGGATTATTCTACACACACATCCGGTTTTCAAGCAAGAAGATCTGGCCTCTCTTCGACAATCTGCAGATCCACCGGTACGCACCGATGGCGGCGGGCTACGCGTTTCTACTCGCGCTTTTAGCTGTTCTGAGGTGGGCACTGTGAACACGGATGCAGGCTTCATACTGGACGGTGCTTTTTTCGCAATAAAGGAGTTCTCCATTCTACAGGGAGTCTATCTGAAGCTTGATGCAGGTTCGATTTGTGGTCTGTTCGGGCTCAACGGAAGTGGAAAAACGACGGTGCTCAAGCTCATGTGCGGCCAACTTCGTGCGACAAGCGGCATTACGTCAATCGATGGGATTAGATATTATCAACCGTCTCTGGGCGCTCGATTCCGAGATATAGCCTATCTACCACAGGATTCCATGGTCCCGAAAGAACTGAAGGTCGAATCGCTTATTCGTCGATGCGGCCGGCTTTCGCTACTGGACGGCGATGCATTGCTTAACAGGATTCGATCGACGCGCATCCGGCACATCTCACACGGTGAGCGCCGATACCTGGAGCTTTCGCTGGTACTTGGACTGGGGCGCAAGTATATACTTCTCGACGAACCCTTCACCGGCGTCGAACCGAGAATAATCGAACGCATGTCAGAGAGAATTCAGAAACGCGCTAGAAACGGCTCCGGCATTCTGATCACCGATCATTACCACCACTTTGTCACACCGATCGCGGAGTACGCTTATCTCCTGGAACAGAAACAGTGCCGTCGCCTGAAAGGAGACATCGTGGAGGCGTTGCAGCGTGCGGGGTATTTGTCGGCGAGAAGTTGAGATTTCTTTCTCGCTAAAGTTGTACCAATCTCTCTGGTAGGCTGATATCCAGGATCTCCTGGTTTCATTTTTCAGGTTCGCGGAGGTCGCGCGTGATCCTCGCTTTTTCAGTCAAGATGAACGTCTCCTCCCATTCCGCATTCGGGGTTTTCACGACAGCCCCCCAAGTTCCGGCTGGAAGTTCCAGTCTATATCGACCTTTTTGATTATAGCGACCTCCTTGATATAGGGGAAAAGTCAAATTGTACGGTTCAATGACGATGCTGCCTTCCGTTACAGGATTCCCATCACGGTCGAGTACCGTCCCGGTTACGGTCGCATCGATCACGGCTATCCACGTCGCCCTGGTGAACTCGTACGTTCCATCCTCTATTTGCCGCTTGACAAGAGCTATGTCCACGGGTTCCGACGGCTCCGGAGGATTCGCACGGAACGGTATGGTGAGGCTCATCTTGACAGGAACCCGGTGCTTGTCCTGGACACCAGGTATAAAACGTGCTTCGCGAACGACGCGAACAGCTTCTTCGTCGCATCCTCCTCCGATGCCTCTTGTCACAATGATATCGGATGTCGTGCCATCCGGTTGGACGATGAATTGAAGGAAGACCCGCCCTTCGATACCCGCTTTAAGAGCGATCACTGGATACTCAATGCGGTCCTGAAGTCCCTTCAGGCCCCCGATCAGTTCGGGCGGGTTTTCTACGATAACGAACACGGTTGGATTTGCTGATGGAAGCGCCATTGTCCGGGCCATAATGTCATCCTCTTCGAAGCCGCCCGTTTCAGGAGCCACGAGCGCCGATTCGGTGCAGGCAGCCACGAACACACCCGCACCTAGAACCAGAGCAGCGATTGAAAGAACGGAACGCCGGCTGAGTGCATTTATAATCGGTTTTTTCATGGCTTGAATCCTCCGGTATAGGTGTGAACGGGTGTCTGCCATTGAGAGAACAGGGCTGGAATTGAATCGCGCATGCCCTGCATATCTCAAGAGCAGGAGAGCGTAATCCTTTCTCTCCACGCCCGAGTGAGAAAGAACCTGTTGATCGCACGAAAGCTCAACGAAAAGTCTCGTTTCGCGGTATACGAGATGAACGAGAGGGTGGAAGAAGAACAGCGATGTAACGATCTGGCCGAGCGCAGTCCGCAATACGTCACCATCGTCGTGGTGCATCAATTCATGGATGAAGACGAGGCGCTTTTCCGGTTCGTCGTCCGCGGGGATCACGATTTTTTTTCTGAATACACCGAATGAGAAGGCGACAGGTGTTTCATCACTCACCAGAACGTCAACCCGGTGCCATTTCTGTCCGAAATGAGACTGCATCGCAGGGTTCTCAAACGGCACAGCGGCTCGCATGAGCCGGTGCAGCCTCACATACGCCGATGCGAATCGAACCAGACCGACAACGGACGATATCAGAACAAGACATGTC
>CAZGOS010000269.1:0-3344 GCA_964527795.1 uncultured Rhodothermales bacterium
TTCGCTTTATCGGCTTCTTCCTCTTTCTTGTCAATGCGAGAGCGCACTATTTAGTGGGGTGAACAAAGTCCGTTTGCGATGGGTAATTGAGAAGAACTCCACTCGGAGTGACCTGAGACGAAATCACCTCGTACGAGACGTTGATACCGCTTGCGGAAATCATTCATTGTGCGTAAATGTCGTGGACTCCGTTCGTTTTCCCACTGTACTATTCCCTCGATATACCATGTCTCGTTTATGTCGCTCACTCCTTCGACTTCGCTCGTTCCAGTTACTTATCGTCGCATGTACCCTCGCGAATTACCCTCAAACCGCAGTTGCTCAGTCCGTAACGGTTATTCGCGCAGGAGCTGCTCTTGACGTCGTTTCGGGTGAACTGGTCTCTGACGTCATCGTTGTGGTTTGCGGTGAACGCATCGAATCCATCGGGCCCCGCGTGCCTATTCCAGCCGGCGCTCGGGTTATCGACCTGTCGGAATCCGTAATTCTTCCCGGACTCATCGATGCACATACGCATCTGGCCATACAGCCCGACTACTCTCAAAACAATCCGATCTTGTACAAATCGATTCCCTATCGGACGATAGAAGGTGTGGCTGCTGCCAGGGCTACCCTCCTCGCCGGTTTTACGTCGATTCGTGATGTGGATTCGGAAGGAGCGGACTGGGCCGACGTAGCTCTGCGGGACGCCATAAATGATGGTGTAATCCCCGGCCCGCGCATGCAGGTAGCTACGCTGGCGATCAGCATCACGGGCGGCTACATGAATAACGACGGGCTGGCCCCTCAGATAGATGTCCCGCAGTTCGGAGCGCTTGCCGACTCTCCGGCCGAAATTGTGCAAACCCTCCGGCGTCAGGTTAAACACGGCACAGACTGGATTAAGCTTTACGCCACAGGTACCACGCGTCATATTGACATAGACAACATGGAGCCGCTCGCGCAATTCAGCGATGAGGACATCCGGTTGGTCGTTGACGAAGCAGCCAGGTTCCGAACACCCGTTGCAGCCCATGCCTATGGAGGCCATGCTGCATATGTCGCCGTTGATGCGGGAGTGCGTTCAATTGAACACGGGATGTTACTGAGCGATGAAACCCTCGACCTGATGGTAGAAAAGGGCACATTCTGGGTGCCCACGATTTCCGCGTACTTCCAGGAGGGACCTCGCTCCGCCTGGAGTGAACGAGCTCGAGCAATTACGGCGTCGCATGAACGCGTATTTGCTCGCGCCGTTGAAAAGGGAGTTAAAATCGCCTACGGAACCGATGCCGGCGCGCTTCCTCACGGAGCCAACGCGATTGACTTCCCCATCATGGTTTCTTATGGAATGGCACCACTCAGTGCGATTCAGACTGCAACCATCAACGGGGCGGAACTAATGGGACTTGCCGACGAAATCGGAACGTTGGAACCCGGTAAGATCGCCGATATCATCGCCGTTTCCGGAAATCCTCTGGACGAAATTGACGTGCTCTCGAACGTTCGCTTCGTAATGAAAGGTGGCCGCGTGTACAAGTTGGACGAATAACGGCGTGTGTCCTTGTACCGGATTACGCTTGTGGCCATGTTCCGGCTGCACGCGATAGCTCGCAGACAATTTGTAGACAGGAAAACACATTGGGTGCGCCGGTCGCAGGCTGCGTTCGATCTTCAGTCCCGGGGTTCGTATGTCGGTAAACCAGTCGCGAGCAACAGTTTATGGATGGCGTCATATGGATGCACGGCCCGGTCCGAGTGAATCCAGCGGCGAAAGATCTTCCTTCCCGGGTTGAAGTCGGTAAGCGCCTCCAAGATGGCTGATCTCGTACTCGTTTTCCTCCCGCACATCGAATAACACGGGCGGAACGCGCGACGACGATGCAATCCAGTTCACAAGCGAATCGGCGGAAAAATGCCGAACGTCCGGGTATTCGGAACGGATCCAATCTTCGATTTTCGTCATTCCGTAGTCGCGTGAACAACCCGCCGGCAACACACAAAAAACGATCAGGAAAAATGTGGTTTTCGTACTCATTCTTTTTCTGATGAGGCGCGTTTCTTCCACAAACCGTACAGGTTCTGCCTGAAAAACGTCTTCGGAAATGATTCCAGATCCGGAAAACCCAATTCGATGTCGCGCCCGCTTTCAGGGATATGATCCGTTTTGAAAAGATAGTCCCAGACGCTCAGCGAGATGCCGTAGTTCACTCCGTACGGACTTTGCTCGGGAATGACCCTGGCATGATGCCAGATATGCATCTGCGGATTGTTGAGAATGTATTTCAGCGGACCGAGTGGCACATTGATATTGCTGTGGTTGAAGTGACCGATGCCGAGAGAAACGATGTAGACCAGAAAGAAATCGTCTATCCCGAAACCGATCATCGCGAGTGGAATGTACTGGATCGCATTGTATGCCACGTTTTCAAACCAGTGATATCGAAGATGAGCCGCAAAACCCATTTCTTCGACAGAGTGATGCACCTTGTGGAATTCCCAAAGAAATGGAATGCGATGCAGCAGACGATGAATATTCCACTGAATGAAATCACGAACCACGAACAGCGTCGCCAGTTGCGCCAAGATCGGTAAAGAATTGATCTCGACGGCTACGATGTTTGTGATGCCGACGCCGGCCAGTAAATCGTTGAACACTTCGACGACTACGTTGGCAGCGGCATTATAGATGATCAGCGAAAAGAGAAAGAAGTTGAAGAACATGTAGAAGAAGTCCAACCAGAAGTCCTTTCGAAACGTGGACTGGTTCTTCCGCCAGGGCGAAAGAAGCTGCAGGACAAAAAACAGCAGTGAAATACCGATCAGCCAGTAGAAATAACTGTAGAAATGGGGGTGCGTGACCTCATTCCACAGGTATTCGGCGTAGCCGGTGTATCCGTTGACAAATGTATCCAGGTACTTCTTCAATACTCTCGCGCTTCAGTGGTGCCTGTTCAATTAATAGCGGAATAATTCTACCCGGTCGCCACAAAAAAACCGGCCGCATCAAGCACTTCGTCCGATGGGACCCAGATGACGGAGGTCTCATAACCCGATCCCACGAAGCCAAAGCCATTCGTCACGTTCGAGAACGTACCCGGTTCTACGAGCACGTTCGCATCAAATACACCACCGGGTGGAATCCAATCATCGCCGGCGACCACAGCCTCGATTTTAACACGCGAGAGCACAACCGGACTCACTTTTGAGCGGAACGCCTTGATTAAGATTTCGCGGGTATCTGCACGAAACTGCACATTGACTACCTGCGCATCACCAACTGTCTCCTGCTCAATTCCATATCGCCGTGTAAATGTACCCGCATTCGAGAAGTACGTGACGCGGATGTTGATCAGCCTGGGAGC
>CAZGOS010000270.1:0-3343 GCA_964527795.1 uncultured Rhodothermales bacterium
ATTCGCCCGGTGGCTCGATCGATTCAGGCCTGGCGATTTACGACACCATGCAGTACATCTCCTGCTCCGTTGCTACTATCTGCGTCGGACTTGCTGCTTCTATGGCGTCGGTACTTCTTGCGGCCGGCGCCGCGGACAAACGAGCCGCTCTTCCGAACTCCCGCGTCATGATTCATCAGCCCTGGATGGGCAGCGTACAGGGTCAGGCATCGGACATTGAAATCCATGCCAAGGAGATCCTCAAGATGAAGCAGAGTTTGTACACCATCCTGGCGCATCATACGGGGCAGACCTCTGATCGGATCGAGAGCGACGCGGATCGTGATTACTGGATGAGCGCCGACGAGGCAAGGAAGTACGGGCTGGTTGACAACGTGCTCAAGCCACAGGAGAAACCAAAGGACAAGGCGGACGACTAGGGTCCCTCTCGATCAACCACACGGGAACGGAATCGCATGTCGCCGCTCGATCGTCAGGAAAGCCTTTCAAACCAGGCGGCGATTTGGCCGGGTATTGCGGCCGGCACATGGGGAATTATTGGTTTCGCCTTTCTCGTCGCCCGGGCGCTTCTTGGCATGTCTCCGGAAATCAGGGAGATGTTGGCGACTCCTCTAAATGCATGGCATCAGATCGGCCTGGTCGTGATCGTCCTGGTGTTCGGCCTTGCAAAAGGATATTTCATTTTCCGCCGGCGATTTTGTCGGTCGTACGCGTCTCGGATCGGTGAACTCAGTCTGCCTCCGGTTAAGCTCCTCTACGCAGTTCTGGCGCCGCTGTACTGTCTGAATCTGATCGGCGCTGAACGGCGGCAGCTCATTCGTGGTTATGCAATCGTCACCGGGATCGTTCTGATGATCATTTCGGTTAAATTTATCCCAACCCCGTGGCGCGGAATGATTCTTATGGGTGTGGCAGCGGCGCTGACGTGGGCCGCTCTCGAAATCGCGTATCAGGGTTTCAAAGAATTGGTCTTGCCCGGACGGATTGAACGTCCCCAGCCTGCCAGATAAAATGACCCGATTTACGACTTACACTTCGCTGTTCCTTTTAGTCTTTATAACTGCCTGTGACCGATCTCCCTTAGATGATGGGACTCCGGGCATTGAGGGCACATGGAAGGGATCTGTTACGTCTGCGACCTCTCGTGCGTGCAATCGCGTCATCATTATGGATTTCGACCAGAACGGAGACTCGTTTACGGGCACATTCGTCCTTATCGGGGATGCGACGGGTACGTTCACGGGTACGATCAATAATGGGGAACTCGCGGGAGACGTTACAAGCCGATACGACTCCTGTACGGGCACGGGAACGTTTACGGGTACAATCACCGAAAACCGGATTGAAATGTATGCCCCCACTATAACCACGTTCGACGAAGGCTGTGAGTTCTGTCAGCAGAATACACTTGTGCTAACGCGGCAGTGATTCGACTTCGTCTCTCTGCGCCGCTGAAGCATTCCGTTTCTCTCTGCATGTCTCTTTCCGCTTATCTCCGCCCGCTTGCCACGGCCCCCGCTTGTCACTACGGGTTTATCGTTGCGCGTCAAGCTTTCGTTAAATTCTATGCAAATCTGTGTAAAACTATACTTTCCTACAGAATATGTAGGTAAATTCATGGCAAAGATTCCGGAGCCTGACTCCGCGTTTGCCCATGAAAATCAACGTCGACCTGGACCTCGTTCGCAAGTACGATCGACCCGGTCCTCGGTACACTTCCTATCCGACCGCGCCCCATTTCACGGAATCCTTCCAGCTGCCCGACTGGGAAGCGCACATTGCAAACAACAACGCGCGGGGCGGCCGGCCCCTTTCGCTGTACTTCCACGTTCCGTTTTGTGACACGCTGTGCTGGTTTTGTGGATGCACCGTCGTCATATCGAGGCGTCGTGAACCGATCGACAAATACGTCGGCTGCCTCTTCCGCGAAATCGACCTTTACGCATCCAGAATGCATCCGGATCGTGAGGTCGTCCAGATTCACTTTGGCGGCGGAACACCCACGCATCTGACTCCGGACCAGATCCGCGGCTTCGGAAGAAAGATCCGGGAGCGATTCAATGTTGCCGCCGATGCCGAAATAAGCTGCGAGATGGATCCGCGCGGTCTCACGCTCGAACATATTGAAGCACTGCGAGATGCGGGTTTCAACCGGGCGTCGCTCGGCATCCAGGATTTCAAACCCGAAGTTCAGAAAGCGGTCAACCGGATACACGACGAAGAGACGATCGCCCGGGTCCTGGCCAACATCCGAAATACCGGATTTCAGTCGATTAACCTGGATCTGATCTACGGCCTGCCCCACCAGACGGCCGCATCGTTCGCCGAGACCATTCAATCCGTACTTGCCCTCGATCCGGACCGGTTGGCGGTCTTCAGTTATGCCCACGTTCCTTGGATGAAACCGCACCAGAAGCTCATCCGGCAACAGCATCTGCCGGAGCCGGAGGAAAAGCTGCAGATGTTGAAGCATATCGTCGAGACCCTTACCGGAAGCGGCTACGAGTACATCGGCATGGATCACTTCGCGAAGGAAAACGACGAACTCACCGTCGCCCAGCGCTCCGGAACCCTTCAAAGGAATTTTCAGGGCTATTCCACGCGCGCCGGCGCCGACATTTATGCGCTCGGCATGTCGTCCATCAGCCAGCTTCCGCGCAGTTACGCCCAGCACACTAAAGATCTGAACGAGTACTACGAAGCCATCGACGCCGGTCGTCTTCCGGTGGTCAAGGGCGTGATTGTTACCGACGACGACGACCTTCGTCGCACGGTGATCATGCGCTTGATGTGCGACATGGCACTGGATTTCGATGCCCTCTCAAAAACTCTGGAAGTCGATCTCCGCTCCTGTCTCGCCGATGAAATCGAAGCGATATCGCCCTTTGAAGAAGACGGTCTCATCGAGAGGACGCCGGAGGGCTTTCGCGTGCTTGAGGCCGGCCGACTGCTCGTCCGCAATATTGCCATGACCTTCGACACGTACCTGGTCGAATCAAATGCCCGTTACTCAAGAACTGTATAACACACCTCTGAAGGTTGACGGGGGTGACTACGAAGACCCGAATGTCGATGCAATCGTCATCGGCGCCGGAATCGCAGGCCTGACTGCGGCGCTCGGCATTCATCGTGCGGACCTTTCGGTGCTCGTCTTCGAAGCTTCCGACGGCGTCGGTGGAGCGATCCGCACATTTCGATCGCATGGATACCTCGTCGAACGCGGGCCGAATACCGTGCTCGACACACACCCGGAAGTCGTCTCGTTGATCGAGCAGGTCGGACTCAGCGGTGCGCGTATTTTTGCCACCGACAAAGCGAAGAAGCGGTTTGTCGTTCGGAACGG
>CAZGOS010000271.1:0-3342 GCA_964527795.1 uncultured Rhodothermales bacterium
ATGGCGCTTACGAAACCTATGCGATCTGGGTGCTTCTGGGCCTGATAGCCTTCATCTTTACCTTTGTCCATGTCGCCGTGCCGGCATTCCGCCATGCAGGTCGGCGACGTCTGATCTCGAAATGGAGAAGGTTTACAAACTGGGAGTTTTGGCCTGCCTACGTTTTCTATATCCCGGTCGTCGGATACGTACTTATGCTCGCCGTAAAACATCGATCACTTACGGTCTTTACAGCTGCAAATCCCGCGATGCCGCACGGTGGATTTGTCGGCGAATCCAAGTCGGAGATCCTGGAATCCTTGGCCAGGGGAAACGGGTCGGTGGCCTCGTTCACTACAACTCAACCGGGTGAAGATGGTACGTCGTCGGTACAGAAGTTTATGGATGAGCAGGGTTTGAGATTCCCGGTGGTTTTAAAACCGGATATCGGAGAAAGGGGCGACGGTGTCGTTATTGCAAAGTCTGAGAGTGACGTTCGAAAGTATTTTCAATCGCCGAATGGCCGAACCGTTGTGCAGGAATTCATTCCCGGCCACGAATTCGGAGTTTTCTATTATCGCTATCCGGGGAAATCATCGGGGAGCATTTTCTCAATTACCGATAAGCGCCTGTTATCCGTGACGGGTGATGGTCATCGTTCGCTGGAAGAACTCATCCTCGACGACGACAGAGCCAATTGTCTGGCTCCCGTACACTTTCAGGCTCATTCCGAGAAGCTGGACTCGACGCCGTCGGCCGGAACCCGGATAGCCCTGGTCGAAGTAGGAACCCATTGTCGCGGCGCTCTTTTTCTCGATGGTAACGACCTCATCACGCCAGCTCTCAGGGAGTCGTTTGATCGCATAAGCGCCGCTTATAAGGGCTTCTTCTTTGGTCGCTACGATGTGCGGGTTGAAAGCGTAGATGCCTTCAAAAAAGGTCGGGGTTTCAAGATCATTGAGCTGAATGGGGTAACGTCTGAAGCCACGGACATCTACGATCCTTCAAATTCGATATTCGAGGCGTACAGAAAACTGTTTCGTCAATGGAAAATCGCTTTTGCGATCGGGGCAGCGAACCGAAACCTCGGGGCCCGTACCACCCGAATTCGCGAGCTCGTCCATCTGATACGAGTGCATAAACTTCGGTAGCGCATGAATTCCGGCCTCAATATGCTCCTTTCGCTCCCACGGCGACTCGGCTCCTCCGTCGAGAGCGTGGGTTCGTACGGCACGTTTGTTCTGAAAGCTTTTTCATCGCTCAGAGAAGGCACGTCCTTCAGACAATCGTTACTCCGGCAAATGGTCCGAATCGGGGTCGAATCACTTCCGGTCGTTATGCTGGCCAGCGCGTTTGCAGGCGTCGTAACGACCATTCAGACGGCCTATCAGTTACAATTTGTTATCCTGTCCGAAGATACGGTGGGAGCCGTCGTTGGTCCCACCATCATGCTGGAACTGGCAGCGCTCATCCCCGGACTGGTCCTGGCGTCGAGAATCGGCGCCAGCATGGCCGCCGAAATCGGGACAATGAAGGTTACGGAACAGATTGATGCGCTCGAAGCTATGGGCATGAACTCCGTAGCCTACCTTGTTTTACCGCGCGTGCTCGCCGGTGCGGCCATGTTTCCCTCCCTGTACGTAGCGTCCGCATTGGTCGCCATTGTGTCCGGCGGATTGGCCGGTGAATTTCTTGGCTACCTTACCTTCGAAACATTCATTCGAGGGGCGCAAACCTATTTCCTTCCGTTCGATGCTTTCTACGGAATGACGAAAATGTTGTCCTTCGGATTCTTGATCACGTCAATCGCGTGCTGGAAAGGATTTGGCACTGTCGGGGGAGCCGATGGTGTTGGAAAAAGTACGACGAGCGCCGTCGTTGTGAGCTGCGTCAATATTCTCGTCGCCGACTACATCGTAGCCGAGTTAATGCTGTGACGAAGCCTGAGCACGTCATTTGTCGCCGTATAAACGTGTTAATACGTATCATTCGACATGTGATCAGGCTGCAACGGGATCCTATCGCCTGTTAGCCGCCTTCAGGATTTCGCGACACAACCTTCCCCGCTTTTCTTTTCAAGTCCATGGCACGCATTGGGTTGCAACGCAAAAGTGGACCAGTGGGCAACGGTTCGCACGATTCGACAGGTCTATCGACGTTTGCAGGCGTTTTCACGCCTTCCATCCTGACCATACTCGGCGTCATCATGTACCTCCGATTTGGCTGGGTGGTCGGCAATGTCGGGCTCTGGGGTACACTGGCGATTGTTACGCTATCAACCTCCATCACTTTTCTGACCGCCCTGTCCATCTCGGCGATTGCCACGGCACAGAAGGTGAGTGTCGGCGGCGCCTACTACATGATTTCCCGCTCTCTCGGCATTGAGGCAGGCGGTGCCATCGGGATCCCTCTGTTTATTGCCCAGGCGCTTTCGGTGGCGCTGTATACGATCGGTTTTGCGGAAAGCCTTGTTGGTGTATTTCCCACACTCGATGAGAAATTCGTCGCCATCTTTACCACCTCGTTTGTTGCCCTTATTGCGATTCGGTCGGCGCGGGCAGCGATAAAGATGCAGTACATCGTTATGGCGGCCATCGCATTATCCCTTATCTCTCTCGTTTTTGGAGGACCGCTAGAGGCCGAGGCAGCAACCGTTACGGCATCGGCACCCCGCGCGGGATTCTGGATCGTTTTTGCCGTGTTTTTTCCGGCGGTAACGGGGATTATGGCAGGAGTGAATCTTTCAGGCGACCTCGAGAAGCCGTCCGTGTCCATACCCTGGGGCACGCTTGCGGCTGTCGGCGTGGGTTATGTCATTTACATGGTTATCCCCATAATGCTTTCAATGTGGGCTACCCCTGAGCAACTTATCGAAGATCCTCTCATTATGCGCAGAATGGCTTTCTGGGGAGACGCCATTCTGCTTGGGGTGTGGGGGGCGACTTTGTCCAGTGCCGTCGGCAGCATGCTCGGGGCTCCGCGCGTGCTTCAGGCGTTGGCACGGGACGGCATCCTTCCTCGACCGTTCCGCTTTCTGGGACACGGCAGCGGCCCGGACGACGAGCCACGAATTGGAACAGCCGTTACGTTCGCGATCGCACTCATCACGGTAGTTCTTGGAAATCTGAATATCGTAGCTCCGATTTTGACGATGTTTTTCCTGACTACCTACGGCGTACTCAATATCACGGCCGGACTGGAAAAAATTCTGGGAAATCCTTCCTATCGGCCAAGGTTCAGAATACCATGGCCCGTTTCGCTGCTGGGCGCAGTAGGCTGTGGTGGAGTCATGTTTCTGATCAATCCGCTGGCAACGTGGTTTGCGATAGGCTTTGTTACAATCATTTATTTCTGGTTGGAGCG
>CAZGOS010000272.1:0-3257 GCA_964527795.1 uncultured Rhodothermales bacterium
TCGGGAGCATGATAAAACGAGTCCCGAAGGCCTCGTTTCGCCAGATTACCTGATCCGCGAGGTCAAGTGTATCGGATGCAGCAATGGGATCGATCGTCCCTCGGTCGTAGGTCTGAAGACCCGTGAAGGAAATCTGACTGTTCTCGCTTAGAATTGCGTGGATTTTGCCGAACTGATCGCTGAAAGCATACGGAAGCGGCGTGTCGATCAGGTTGGCAATGCCCTGTTCAATGACGGACATCCGACCCGAATACAAGAACGATACCCTGCTCCTGGCCAGCGGACCTTCAATTCTTGCTGCGCTCACGAACGGTGCAACGGACAGCTCACCTTCAAAACGACGTTTATTACCGTTTCTGGAAGCTACATCGATAACCGACGACAGACGTCCACCGTATTTTGCGCCGAATCCACCCGCATAAACATCCGCTACGTTGATGATGCTGGAGGGAAACGCGGAATAGAATCCGATCAGGTGAAAGGGCTGGTAGATGAGCATGCCGTCCAGCAAGACCAGGTTTTGCGTCGGCTCGCCACCGCGGACAAAAAACTGCCCACCCTGATCACCCACGGATACCACGCCAGGCAACGTGACGAGGTAGTTGACCAGGTCACCGGAAACGTCGGGAGCCGGAATCAGATCGATATCCCGAGGGCGAATTGTCTGCAATCCAGCTATGACTGCGGCTGCGCCTGCACCTTCGCGTTCGGCTTCAACAACGAGCTCGTCCATTTCTTTCGTCTCGAACGGGAGTGAAAAATTGTACGATCTGATTTCTCCGTCAGCGATGTCGAGCGTATCTAGTCGCGTCTCGTACCCGATATAGGCGGCACGGAAGAAATATCGACCTGCAGGAATTCGGGTTATGACATAGAGCCCTTCAAAATCTGATGAAGCGCCGTACAGGGTACCATCTGCGTCCGTGAGCGTAACATTTACGCCCATAAGAGGCTCTCCATTTTCAGCATCTCGAGCGAATCCACGCAAGAATCCCGTCTGCGCAACGGAAGCTGTTGTGGTCCCGAACAGGACCAATGAGAAAAGGAAAATCTTCAGGAAAAAACGGGAGTCTTTAAAAATCAAATTGAATTGACCGTAGCGAGTGAATGGTTACCGCGCAAAACGTCCTGCAGACAACCGCATCTAATTAAATCACGATGTTACGGAGCATCGCGCATCTTTGAAAGGGCTAAAATACGGGAACCATTCTCAGTCTCAGGGCCCTTTCCGACGTCGAACGGTGTCGACCAGCAAAAGGGCGCTCGTGCGGTGTTTGCGTTTGACCTTGAGCATGAGTTCGATTCCGTGTTTACCCGGCATGACTTCCAACAATTCTATTTTTCTTGGCCGGATATAGATGCGGTCATTGACCAGTCGCGTTTCAAGACGAATCTCTTCGAGTGCGGCAAGCTCGATCTTAATAATCTCCGGATCCTGTTTGAACATGCCAAGCGTAACGGTCTGAACCTGAAAGACAAGAAATTCATCTTCAATCCGTACAATGCCCTTCGCTTCCGAAAAGCCGGCATGTACTTCAGATATTTCGAATGGGATGCTGATCATCGATTTTTCATGCGTTATGTCCAGGATGGGTTGCCGCAGGAGTTTATAATCAGGCAAAGACGTTTCGAATACGGTACAGATCGCTGGAAAGGTAGAAAATCGATATCAGAGAGCCTACGCCGTCGCGAATTCGGACAAGTTCGTCGTTTATTAATAGGGACTTGTTCATTTCTTATTTAGAATTAGTCTAAATTAGCACCCAGATAGGACAGCACCCGTCACAAATGCCGAAAAAAGGAATAAAGATGACACTGAGTGAGATCAAACCGGGAGGCTGTTGTCAAGTAACCGGTTGGTCCTCACAGCTCTCGGATCGTCTTCTGGAGCTCGGATTGCTTCCAGGTACATTTATCGAAGTCGTTCGCACTGCTCCGTTTGGAGATCCCGTAGCCTACAAGGTCAAGAACTGTCAGCTGGCCATCGGTCGGGCTGAAGCGGTTCATATTTATGTTGACGCCATGTAGGCGGAGCGCCTGTTCTTGTACTGACGCTGCAGACCGCCCGAATGTCCCAATCATGTCATTCCACCGACCCCGTTATCCTCGAAGCCTCGGGAGTGCGACACATCCTGATAGCGGGAAACCCGAATTCAGGTAAATCGACTGTATTCAATCTGCTCACGGGCATGCGCCAGCACGTTGGAAATTACCCGGGCGTGACGGTGGAGCGAAAATCGGGACGGTTGATTGGTGCCGAAGACGTTGAAGTCATAGATCTTCCGGGATCCTACAGTCTCAATCCAAAATCGCTCGACGAGCAGATTGCCTACGAAGCGATTACGAGTCGTCTTCCGGATGAAGCCGATCCTGATGTCATTGTCTGCGTCATCAATGCGACCAATTTGGAGAGAAACCTTTATCTGGCGTCACAGATATTGGATATGGGTCTTCCGACGGTCGTCGTTCTCAACATGATGGACGAGGTGGCAGAATCCGGCATCGTCATCGACACCCGTAAGCTGCAGGAAGAGTTAGGTGCGCGCGTGATCCCGATGGTGGCGACGCGAAAAGATGGTCTAGCAGAGTTGCAGGAATCTCTTGCGCATGCGGAGCGGACCTCTATTGAACCCCGGTGGGCGATTAGTCCGGATATCGCCGGCGCGGTAGACATGCTTTCTGATAAACTCGGTGAGACGCGCGGAGAACTTCCCGAACAGCGCAGACGAGCGGAGGCCCTGCGTGCGCTTTCCAATGACCGGATACTTGCCGGGTGGGAAAAGGAAAACGGGGACTTCGTGAGAGCCGTTGAAGAGGCGAGATCCCGTCTTGACGGATCAGGAATCAAGTATTCCCAGGCCGAAGTAACCGGCCGTTACAGGTGGCTCGAACAAGTAGTCGATTCGGTGATGTCCACCCGGGACGAAACCCGCGTGCGCTCGGTTTCCGATCGTCTCGATGCCATTCTTGTGCATCGGGTTTTCGGGCCGATTATTTTTGGAGCAATTCTGCTGCTGGTTTTTCAGTCCATCTTCTCATGGGCTACACCCGTGATGGATCTGCTCGAACTTGCCATGCTCGAACTCGGCATGTTTGTGCGAGCCGTGATTCCAGCCGGGTTGGTAACGGACCTTCTGGTCGATGGTGTCATCGCCGGTGTCGGGAACGTCATCGTGTTTTTGCCGCAGATCCTTCTCCTGTTCTTCTTCCTGAGTCTTATGGAAAGCACGGGATATATGGCGCGATCGGCTTTCATC
>CAZGOS010000273.1:0-3209 GCA_964527795.1 uncultured Rhodothermales bacterium
TAGACCCATCGATGCGCATCGTGAGGACGCCACCGATCGAAAAAACGAGTAGTGCGGGCAAGAAGAAGGTGCTGAGTATTCGCTTCATACCTGACGATCTGTTAATGGTGCTGAACGTGCGTTTTCTGAGTCCGCTGTGGGTTGAACACATGATTCGACGTTCGACCCGATTTGTTTCAGAAATTGTTTCAGAAATTGTTTCAGAATCTTTTTCCGGAAAGCTTCAGAATCTTATGACGGGGGCTCCGGAATCTGTTTCCGGCTCTGTTTTCAGAATTGAACCCTGCGTTACGCGTTTTTCAATTAAATACGCAGCAATTTGAGGCGAAATCGCGCGCGATAATCCGGGCTGTCACCGCGTGGGCGGGTGTAACCTTTCGTACGCCGAAAACGTTGTTGACAATAAGTCTGACGATTATAGATGCATCCTCGTCCAGCAAGCAGCTTGACACTCATCCTATTCGACAACCTTGTAAATACGTACCGCCACCGCGTGTACGGATTTGCCTTCCACTACCTGGGAGACGAAGAAGAAGCGGGAGACGTAACGCAGGACGTGTTCATACGAATGTGGCAAAACAGGAATCAGATTGATGTTGAGCGTGCGCCGGCATGGCTCTTGAGAGTGACGCGCAATGCCTGTGTCGATGCGATCAGAAAACGCAACGCCTACAGGCGTCGGGTCGACACAAATTCGGACATGATCCATGACCACGCAGACGGAAAGCCCCTTCCGGACATGTACGCGTCCGCGAGTCTGTTCCGAGAGAAACTGCAGGAGGCCCTGGCGAATCTCGAGGAGCCCTACAGAAGCATCCTCATTCTTCGGGAGATTGAGGATTATAAATATGAGGAGATCAGCCAGACGTTGGATCTACCGTTGAACACGGTGAAGGTATACCTGCACCGTGCAAGGAAAGCAATCAGAAAAGAACTGACAGAAGACTTTCGATACGAATATGCCTGACAATGCATCCAGTCCATGGTGGGACGAGGCCGTCGAAGCATACGTCGATAAGACGTTACCTGAAGAAGAAGCCTCGCGCCTGGAAGAACTGCTCTTGATCGACGCCGCCCTGGCGGCTGAAGTAGAGATGGCCCAGGTCATCCGACGCGAGTTTCGGGCACTGCCGGAGGCTCGATGTCCGGATTCGGTGTCCGACGCCGTGGTAAAACAAGTTCGTAAGGATCTTCTGTCAAACCTCGGTACCTATTTCAGGCAATCGATTCCCGGATTCGTCCTGCCCCGCATTCGACCCACGCTTGCCATGGCCGTGCTGCTGGCCGTCGTTCTGGCTTCGTCGTGGTTTGACGGCACCGGACAGCGGACCGATCCGACCGTAGCCGAGGCGCTGCGGGAGGTGAAATGGACGCTGGCCTATTTGTCGGAAGTCACAAAACAGACAGGTTCCGCCGTTCGAGCGGAAGCCCTCGAACCGCTCGTTCTGGATCGTATGCAGCAGGCGGTGGACACCTTTATAGACAACTAGGAAGTGCACCCTGTGCAT
The DNA here is from genome assembly GCA_964527795.1 of uncultured Rhodothermales bacterium. Lineage (GTDB taxonomy): Bacteria > Bacteroidota > Rhodothermia > Rhodothermales > UBA10348 > SMXL01. The sequence continues at coordinate 1,509 of CAZGOS010000273.1, forward strand.
TATGAGGTACTTCTGAGGTAATAGTGAGGTGAATGAAAGAATGAGAAACGTAATTTGCTTAATCGCACTCGTAGGAATGGGTTTGCAACCGGTAGCGGCGCAAAATCGGATTGAAAGTGATCCGGGCTACGTGAATTTCACCGAGCTTGAACAGCTCTTTGGGGAGGAGCCGACCATCGAGATAAATATACATGGCGCTCTTCTTCGGCTCGTGGCCGAGGCATCGGCTCTGGAGGATCCGGAACTTGCCGCTCTGCTGCGAGGAATTCGAGGAGTATACGTGCGGGCGTTTGATCTCAGGGATCTCGACCTCGACGACGTCGAACGGTTCAAGCGTGGAATGAGTCGAGAGCTCGAAGATGACAACTGGGAGACGGTGGTCAAAGTGCGTGATCGGAACGAGGATGTAAATATGTACGTGCGTTTGATCGGCGATCAAATCGCGGGCATAGTAGTGGTGTCCGTCGATCGCTACGAGGACGAGACGGTGTTTCTGAATATCGTCGGTGATATCGATCCCGAACAGATCGGGCGCATCGGACGCAAATTCGGCCTGGACGGCGCAACCGACTGGTAGGTTGCTCGATATACCTGAAAAAGCGCTTTCCGTGCTGTCAGAAAGTTAACCGGGAAGCCCCGCATTTAATCGACGCAATGAGAAACAGTACTGCTTCTTTCGCACTCGCCCTGACTGTTTGCCTCACCCTGACGGGTTGTTTTTACAGTCGCGAGATTGCACACATTCGCAGGGATATTGAGAGGGAGTTTCCGGGATCGTCTTTTGACCGCGAATTTGTCGTAACGGTTGGGCCTGGTTTTTTTAGTACTGTCGGATGGCTGGCAGAGCGGGTAGACGACCATGAGACCCGCAGGATAGGAGAGTACCTGACGGAAATTCGACGCGTGAAAGTCGGCGTTTATCGGACGGAGAGTCTTCCGTATGAAGGAGACCTTGAGCTGGAAGAATTGCAACGGTTCCGAAGAAACGGTTGGCAGGTTGCAGCCAAGGTGCGCGACGACGATGAATTGGTCTGGGTGCTCTACAGGGAGCGGTACGAGGAAGTTCGTGACGTATTCGTATTGGCGCTCAGTGAGGATGATCTGGTCATCATACGAGTGGAAGGAAATCTGAATCGGCTTCTGGAAAAAATAGTGGCAGATGAAACGTACGCCACACGCCTCTTCGATTGACCACTCGATATCTGCGCAGATCATGAGGGGTGGCGACGTGAAGTCGGCGCCCCTTTATTGATGGGTTGAACAGGCAGGCAAGGTTTCGACCGAGATAGAAGAAACTGAGTCACGTGCATTCCGTATGTGATTGATATGCGCGGAACCGAAGCTGGGGTTAACTTCCGGTTCGGTTCTGCCGTCGGACGCCCATAAAGAGGAATTGAATACATGAAAGCAGCTATCTACACCCTGGTGGCAATCGTTGTCGTTGTGGCCCTATTTGTATTTTCGGGAATCGGGACCTATAACGACCTGGTTAGCGAGGAAGAATTGGTTTCCCTGAGCTGGGCCAATGTCGAAACCCAGTATCAGCGCCGTGCGGACCTCATTCCCAATCTGGTTAACACCGTGCGAGGAGCCGCGGATTTCGAAAGCGAAACGTTGCAAGCGGTGACATCCGCTCGGGCAAGAGCCACGTCCATTAATCTTTCGGCAGGTGATCTGTCCGATCCTGCCAAAATACAGGAG
>CAZGOS010000274.1:0-3187 GCA_964527795.1 uncultured Rhodothermales bacterium
GGATTGGACGAGACCGGAAGACCGAATATCGAAGAGATGTATGCCGGTGGATTTGAGGTAACCGACCCTGCGGGGACCTGGCGCAGCCTGAACATCACACCGGACGTGGAAACAGGTATCGGAGGCTGGACGGACGAAGAGATCATTTCTGCCATCCGCGAAGGAAAACGTCCGGACGGAAGCGGACTGGTCGCCGTAATGCCGTATCTGATGTACAACGCGCTTTCAGATGTGGACGCGCAGGCGATTGTCGACTATCTCCGCACGATTCCTCCAGTCAGTAAAGCCGTCGAACGCATCACGGACTTTCCGCACATTCCTGCGCCTCCTCCGTCCGGAGTCGGACCGGCGGAAGGCGACGTTGTGGCTCGCGGGGAATACATCGCCTCCATCATGCACTGCGCCGAATGCCACACGCCCATGGGACCGGACGGACCCGATCACGAAAGAGCCTTCGCGGGTGGAATGCCGTTTCCCGTTGCTCCTGTTCCGGGTACCGGGCTGGTATGGTCGAGCAACGTCACGACACACGAGGGAACCGGGATCGCACATTACACGGAAGACGACGTCATCACAGCTATCGTTGAGATGAAGAAGCCCGACGGTTCACCCATTCTGGGACCCATGAACTTCTATGGGGATCGCTGGCAGAAAATAGAAAATGACGATCTGGTTTCCCTGGCGCGCTTTGTCAAGAGCCTGCCGCCGATCGAGAATCATGTACCGGCGTCGACCTTCCAATCGCTTCAGTAATTCTCAGCGACCGCGCATCTCATGAGTTGGAGGCCCTCTACATCCGGATTCCCGTTTATGGTTCGGACGCCGTTCTTCGTCGTCGCCGGGCACGCCGAACACCCTATGAAAGTTCTGGAAGAGCGTTACTGATGAATCAGATTATCGAGACTGCAGCCCATCGCGGTCGCATGCACGTCCTGACACGAATATCGACGTCGCTTCTCCTTGTGTCGATGATCTTGTTATCGGCCTCGGGTTGCCGCGCACAGGATCCCGACGAAGAAAACTGGATCCAGTTGTTCAATGGATCTGATATTGAGGATTGGGACGTTAAACTAACGGGGCGGGAGCTGACCGATAATTTCGGCGACACCTTTCGCGTGCAGGACGGCATTCTGAAGGTGGTCTATGACGCGTATGAATCTTTCAATTCGGACTTCGGCATGCTGATGTACAAAAAGCCCTACTCTTACTATATCATCGCGGTCGAGTATCGATTCACCGGAGAACAACTCGCGGGTGGACCCGGCTGGGCGCTCCGCAACAGCGGTATCATGATTCACTCTCAGTCGGCGGAGAGCATGCTGAAGAATCAGGACTTCCCAATTTCTATCGAGGTGCAACTCCTTGGAGGCACGGGCGAGGGAGAACGAACAACGGCGAACCTGTGTACGCCGGGTACGAACGTCGTGATGCACGGTCAGCTCGTGACAAGACATTGCATCAACTCAACGTCCGCGACATACGATGGAGATCAGTGGGTGCGTGTGGAAGTGGAGGTCCTTGGAGATTCGCTCATCACGCATCGAATCGCTGGTTCCGATGTCCTTTCTTATTCGAAACCCCAGATAGGAGGCGGGGTTGTCGAAAATTTCAACCCGGCGTTCCAAAAAGACGGACAGATCCTGACGAGCGGCTTCATTGGTCTTCAGAGTGAAAGTCATCCGATTGAATTTCGGAAAGTCGAACTGCTCAATCTGGCGGGTTGCTTGGATCCCGCGGCGCGCAACTTTAAGTCTTATTTCGTGCAATTTGTGCCCGACGACTGTATTTACAGGTAAATGTGACTCTCAGCACGTTGGAGGTCGTTTCAAATAGTCGATTTCAGGCTTGTACCTGCGATCGACTAAAGCTATGCGGGTTTTGTAGCGATACGTTCAGGAAAGAAGCGGCACAAAATTGGCGATGTTCAACCTGGACACATTCATGATCGTCGTAGTTGTTCTAATGAGCGTACTGGTCGGTCTGTACGTTTCAGGAGTATACCGCGACGTATTCGACGGTCTGTTCTCTCGACGGCTGGACTACGGGGAGCGAGCGGCCGAGCTGCTGAACGCGTATCGGAGGAAGCAGAAGATTCGGGAAAAAGAAGCGGGTATTGAAAGCGAGATAAACCAGGTGTAGACTGAACGGGCATTTTGCGCCTTTGGTTGGCGCAACCCCGGCTTGAAAATCGTGTACAATCAAAAGAGGAATTGTTAACGAGCGCTAAACGATGAAAACGGCTCACGATCTTACAACTCTTGTCCGGAAAGCCGCCGGAGCCACAGGTATTCGTCGAAACGACCTTCGCGACGGCGATGTGCTGCTGCTGTATACCCGGAATTCTCTATATAGAGCAAGAAAATTGGACGCTAATCAATTTGCCGTGTCAGGCGGATGGTTTGACGAGAATCACGGAACCGAATTCATCACATCCATCGTCGGTTGCACATGGGGTGGGTCCAGCATTCATCGCGACTTTGTGGCCAGTTGTGGTATGCACGTCGAATTTGGCAACCGCGTGCTCACCTCCGTTCTCCAACGCGTCGTCCGCGTTCCGGCTGCTCTTCTCAACTAAACGGGAACGCAACGCGTAATACCATGCGATTGGAATTGTCGGTATCTTCGCCCGTCGCCAATCCATGAATTGGTACCTTTCCCGGATTCAGAATCACGACCTAAACGTACGCTTTCATGCAGATCGCAGAGTACCTTCCCGAAATCATTCAGGGTGGGATGGGAGTAGGTGTTTCCAGTTGGAAACTTGCGAATGCGGTCGCCCGGCATGGTCAGATGGGCGTCGTTTCGGGAACGGCGCTGAACTCCGTTTTTGTTCGACGGCTGCAAAATGGAGATGAAGGAGGCCATATTCGGCGCGCCGTGGCGGCATTTCCGTGGCCGGAGATGGCAAAACGAATCCTGGATGCCTATTTCATAGAAGGTGGAAAAGCACCCGATGCGTCGTTCAAACTGCCGCCGATGCTCAATCTTCGTATGAAGCGCCCGGCGATCGAGCTTCTGATTCTATCCAATTTTGTCGAGGTCTACCTGGCAAAAGAAGGACACGATGGGTGCGTGGGCATCAACTTTTTGGAAAAGATCCAGTTGCCGAACCTGCCTTCGTTCTATGGAGCCATGCTCGCGGGGGTGAGTTTCGTACTCATGGGCGCCGGCATTCCACTGGCCATTC
>CAZGOS010000275.1:0-3176 GCA_964527795.1 uncultured Rhodothermales bacterium
ACTAAATGGTGCGAATAGTACGAACACCGTATCAATTGGCAAGGCCGCCAGGCGGGGCTCGTGATATCAGTGCCCATGAGGTGAACGAAGGTTCACAGGCGACGACGCAAAACTGCATTTACCTCATCGCCTTTTTCCGTAGTTTTGAAACCAGAATGAATCATCTCGCCTCTCTCATTGCCTGCACCTGATTCTATCGGCTTCTACGCAAAACCGCAGAGGACCGTCCTATCTTTCTTCTTCATCATCCTGGCATGCGTACTGCAGTCTGCAGACGCCCAGGTTGTGCCGCTCTATGATGTAATCTATCGTCCTCCCGGTGTGCGCTACTGGGTGCTTCGCGGAGACCACTTCGACATCATATTTGAACGCGGGCTAAGAAAACAGGCAAGCGAAACGCTCTACGTCCTGGAGAGCTCACTCGCGGGAACGGACACGTTAACAGGCGCCGGCTTCGATACGTACATGCCGGTCGTGCTGAACAAATTCAATGACCGCGCAAACGGCTTCGTTACTTCCTATCCGTTCAAGCAGGAAATCGAAGCGACTAGTCGAAAGGGAAGGGGACTGTCCCGTCGGCACCCTTCCTGGACATTTCTCGTCGCCTCCCACGAACTCGTTCACGCCGCCCAGGCCGACTATTCGGGCGGGCTGGGACTCGTCGGTTTCGTGCGATGGTTTTCTCCGGATTTTGCCCGAAGCCTGAACATGTTCGTTCCTCCGGGAATTGCCGAAGGAGTGGCCGTGTACCGTGAAAGCCAGATCACAGAAGATGCAGGACGTCTGCACCATCCCTTTTTTAAAATGCAACTCAGGGCCTCATTTGAAGACGGGCAGAGTTGGTCGCTCACGCAGATGCTGGAGTCGCCGGTGTACACACGGCCTTTCGATCGTTTTTATGTGGGTGGTGCATACTTCATAGAATACCTGGTGGATACCTATGGCCCGGAGGTCGTTCAACGATTATCCCGCTGGCAATATCGCATCCCGGTGCTGGGTTATGGCGCAAATCTTTACTACGCCACGGATAAGTCACCGAAATCTCTCTCACGTGAGTTCAGGAATTGGTTTCGCAAGCAGGAAGACATTCGAATTGATAATCTCGGGCAACTGACAACCGGTAAGCTGATTTCCGGAGGCGCCGGCGTCGTGAATCGACGGCCCTTCTGGCTCAGCGATTCGACGCTCGTCGCTTTCTCCCTGGGCTACAATCTTCGTCGTGGATTTTACAGGTACGATGTGCATTCGGGGAAACGCACGCTTATTTCGCATACGACGATTACCGAAGATGCCACGTACAGTCTGTCGAGTGACAGCACCGCCATTCTGTATTCGAGGTATGAGAGGGATCCGTTCGTTTCGGTGCAGGAACGTGCAAATGTGTTTCTGGTCGACGTCGAGTCAGGAAAAGAGACTCGCAAATCGACGTGGGCGCATGCCATCAATCCGGTTGAGCCGCAGCCGGGTCGCATTCTCGCCCTTCGAAACGACAGGCAATTCAACTCGATCGTTGCGGTGGAACAGAGCGGGCTCTCCAGGCTGATTCTAAATTATGAACGAGCTGATTTTGTGAGTCTGATGCCGCGTCCGCAGACGGATTCGCTGGCTGTAATTATGAATGTCAACGGTCATCAGGCGCTTTTTCTGGCCGATCTCAATACGCTCGCCACTTCGGAGTTACGGCCTTGGATCGGATTTGAAAACGCGAGCATCTACGATGCATCGTGGAGTAGTGATGGACGATACATTGTATTCACGGCTGATCTGGATGACGTGCAGAATGTTTATGTGGGGGATCAGTGGACGGACAGGCTCTGGAGGTTAACAAACGTTCCGTACGGAGCCATGGAAGGCGCGCTTTCTCCATCAAATAAGTCGTTGGCCTACGTAGAGTATCGAGACGAACGATTCGAGCTCAAAACCATGCCATTTGATACCGGGACGGCGACCGAGCTGGATCGAGACATAGCTCGTTCCACGCAGCGCTTGCCATGGCGTGAATGGCTCAACGCGTCTTTTGATTATTACGGGCACCTGACACCCAAACCGTATCGACCGCTGAAATTTCTGACACCCCGCATGCTCTATCCGACCTTCTATGTGGACGCTCCCAGGCGTCAGAGCAGTGACGCGTGGCTCGGATTCGGCGTCGGACTCGCGATGCAGGGAACGGATCCGCTTCAGGAGTGGACATACTACGCAGAAGGAGTCTTTCAAAAGAGTCGTCTCTGGGGCGAGTTTGGTGTGCAATGGGGAGGAAGCATCCTCAGACCCGTGATTCGCTATTCAAGCAGGCCGCTGACCGTTAACGCAATAATCCGGGACGCCACGGGCTCTCGTGAGGAACGCGTAATTCGAAGCAGAAAAGAAGCTTCCGTGGGCGTCCGCGTACCCGTTACACTTTTTGAAAACGTATTCAGGTCGTCGTTAACGGGTCTTTTGTCTCTCAATTTTCGCGAGGATCAATTTTTTGATGACGATCTCGAACCGTTTACGCAGAAAACCAATCGCGTGAGCCTTTCCCCGGGCATTATCTATGGCCATCGAATTCAGCGCAATGCTCGCGATCTGGTCCCGAATTCCGGTATCGGGGTGCGATTTTTTGCCGACGTGGATCTTTCCGCAGAAGGAAGAAACATTAAACGTGCGCTGATCGGCCTGGGAGACCTCTATCTACCCTGGTTGTCCAGAACCAATACAGGTATCCGGATGAACACCGGATTCGTTGTGCAAAACAGTCCGTCTGTTTTCAACCTCGACTTTTTCAAGCCGAGGGGGCGCGAAGACATCTTAATTCCAGTCGGCACTTCTTACCGATACAGCCTCACGATCACGCAACCGATCCTGTACATAGATGACGGCTTATTACTGCTTCCCATATTCTTCAAAGCCGCCTTCGTCTATGGTTTTGTGGACTATCTGAAGAGCACGAAGGACTCGGTACGGGATTATTCCAGTGTGGGTGCCGGCATCGGTCTACAGTTGAGATTGTTCTACACGTTTGATTTCAATCTCAGACTGGAGGCCGCCTATCTTCCGGAGAAGCACCGATGGGACGCAGCGTACTGGATCAACTCGATCCGTTACTAAGGAGTTGTCCATAAATAATTCATACATATGATCTTGTGATGATTCTCGTTTTGTGCTATTTTGGGCGGCATGGAGCGAGATGATAT
>CAZGOS010000276.1:0-3133 GCA_964527795.1 uncultured Rhodothermales bacterium
GGAAGTAGGCGAGGCACTCAACAGGGCGTTTATCAACATCAAGGTCGATCGAGAGGAGCATCCTACAGTAGACCATTTTTACATGACGGCCTGCACGGCGACGGGCAGGCCGGGAGGCTGGCCTCTTACCATTCTTGCCACGCCGGATCGAAGACCGTTCTACTGTGCTACCTATCTCCCGAAAACGAGTCGACAGGGTCGTCTCGGGCTTCTCGAACTCGTGCAGCGAGTGAACGAACTCTGGCAGAGGGATCCGGATGAACTCATTCGATTCGGTGACGAACTGATCGGTGCTCTTGATCGATCGTCGCAGATTCCAAACCGACTGTCGCCGGATTCGGCCCGGCAGACAGGAGCCTTTGAGGCACTTCAATCCAGGTTTGACGAGCAGTGGGGCGGATTCGGCGACGCTCCTAAATTTCCTTCCGCCCATCAGCTTCGATTCCTGTTACGTTACGGCCATCGCACCGGTGAGAAACGCGCCACAGAGATGGTTGAACACACGCTCATTTCGATGCGCAGAGGTGGAATATTCGACCAGATAGGTGGTGGATTTCATCGTTACGCCACCGATCGCCACTGGAGGCTTCCGCATTTCGAAAAAATGTTGTCGGACCAGGCATTGTTGGCCGTCGCCTATTCAGAAGCGTTCCTCGTGTCGGGCAGGAATGTTTTTGCAAAGACGGTTGGCGAAATCATTTCGTATGTATTGCGTGACCTTCGCAGTTCATACGGTCCGTTTTATGCATCGGAAGATGCGGACACGGGGGGCAGGGAAGGAGCCTTCTATCTCTGGAGCTGGTCAGAGCTTGTACGGCTGCTCACTGAAGAGCAACTGAAATACGCGCGTGATGAATGGCACGTCAGGCCCGATGGGAACGTGTATGATGAGTCGACGGGAGAGCCGACGGGGCTCAACGCCTTTTACGGAGGCAATTCCGACGGCGGTGCCGATGCGTTGATTCAATGGAATGAGATCGTATCTGTATTGCTTTCGGAGCGGACAACGCGCCGGCGTCCGATGCGTGATGAGAAAGTTCTTACTGATTGGAACGGCCTCATGATTGCTGCCCTCTCGTACGCGGGACGAACATTTCGGGAGCCGTCATGGATTTCGTCTGCTGAAAAGGCTGCTGCCGGCCTTTTAATGACTCATGTCGAACAGGACGGCTCGCTGTACCATTCAGCCTTCGAAGGGAGTGTATCTGCCCCGGGTTTTCTCGACGATTACGCGTTCTTCGTCTGGGGGCTTGTCGAGCTCTTTCAGTCGACCGGGAATGCCGGATGGCTGAGGCACGCTATTTCGATAACACGTCGACAAAATGAGCGGTTCTGGGACGGAAAGAACGGTGGATTCTTTCTGGCCGAAACGGGCGATCAGGATGTTCCCATTCGTCAGAAACTGTTTCATGACGGCGCGATTCCGGCCGGAGCATCCGTAGCTGCCATGAATATGCTGCGGTTGGCGACGATCACCGGCGACGACGAATTTGAGCAAAAAGCGCACATTCAGTTGGAAATAAGTCTGTCGGAGTCCTCGCAGGTCACGCTTGGTTTTGCTTCGACGATGTCGGCGTGTGAGGTTGCACTCAGCCATCGCGAGGAATTCGTAGTCGTGCAGAAGGGTTCCAGCGAACGACTCGGCTCACTGATTGATCAGACCTATTTACCGAACGCACAGATTGTCAAAATCACTGCTTCAAACCGCGAAGAATTGATACGGTTATTACCTCACCTTGAAGGATATACGTCGAATGACCGCTCGGAAACGGTATATATCTGCCGCAACCGGGTGTGCGAAGCTCCGATCGTTGACTACGATTCGTTGCGTAGTGTTTTAAAAAAATAAGCAGGGACCTCGTTGGAAATTCGCCCTTTGTTTGGGTGAGCCTCGCGACGCGTCATCAGTTATTCTTCAGGTACACCGACCCGTGCGTTGTGCGCGCGTAAATATTCGCTCCGCCGCCATTAATGCGTCCAACGACGCGATCCTTCTCTACATCTCCGTCGAACGAGAATGCGGATGATACCTTCACCCGGGAAGCTTTTAAATCGAGGTCGGCTTCAATTCCCGACGGTGCGTACACCAGCACGTCGCCGTGGCTCGTTTTCAGGTTTGCGCTGAAATTCCCGGTCATCGTGATCTCAATGTCGCCGTGTGAGGTCGTTATATCTGATTCTCCTGCGAGGCGTTCGACGACGATGTCACTATGCGATGTCGTAGCTGAAAAGAACCTGCTCGTTACCTGTTCAATTTGGATGTCGGCGTGCGTGGTCTTTACCGAGACTGCGTCACTCGTCAGCGATTCCGCTTCGATATCTCCGTGTGTGCTCTTCAGGGAAATCTCCGGTCCGCGAATGCTTGCCGCCGAAACGTCTCCATGCGTCGTGTTCAATTCGACATAGCCCTGGATATCGTCAAGTTCGACGTCGCCATGTGTCGTTTGTAAACGCATATTGAAACGCTCCGGAATTGTAACACGAACGTCGATGTCGAAACCACCGTTCCATCCCGAATACCATCTATTTCTTGGCGATTCAGACTTGATTCGTACTTCATCCCCGACCATATCCACCTGGAAATTCATTCTCTCGAAGACCTCCATGGCTCGGGTCATGCGGTTGCTGGAGAGCGTCACCAATACGTGCGCTTCACTGACATTTCCGGTTTCGATTTCCACATCCGCGTGGGTCACGCCGATGACCAGCGTCTGGCCCTCGCGAACGTCGAAGCGTCGATCGATCATGACTTCCGAGTCGGAGCGAGCCCGCACTTTCACGCGTCGTTGTACGCTCATTGACTCTTTGGCGCGCACGCGAATGCGAACGCGGGGATTAATTTCTTCCGTGGCGTCCGACACGGCATAGACCTGGGATGTTTGAGCTGTCGCCGGGGGGAAGAAACGATCCTTTATGCTGTTGAAAAGGTTCAGTCCTCCGAGAGCCGTCAGTACGGCCAATAATGCTGCAATAATCTTGGTACGCATGAGACAGTCGGGTTTGGATCCGTTGGGAAGGTTGCGTCAGGCAAGTTGTGTCGGAAAGTATTAAGAAATCTCTGTTACCGGCGAGGTACCGAGTTGCGTCTGCCGAAGTGGAGTACGGGACGAATAATTCACAGGTTACACTTCCC
>CAZGOS010000277.1:0-3075 GCA_964527795.1 uncultured Rhodothermales bacterium
CAACCAGCTGTTCTGCGATTTTCTTGATGTCTGCCATTTTATCCTCTTTGTTCCTGCAGCGGTCTCTGCTCGGTCGAGCTGCGCTGCCAATTACGGGTTGGGTATGTATGTGTAGTTATTTCATTTTCATTCGGACGAGCGCGGATCAACGATCTGTCAAGTAATCGAGAAATCCGACGCCCATCCTCGTGTCCTAACTTTCGCGTTCAGAAATTGCCTTGAGCGATCCAACAAGATTGCCTCCCGGTGCCTGAATGGCTCCGACGATGACTGCCATGGGCGCCTGGAGCAGCGAAATAATAACGCCGAGCAGTTCGTCCTTCGACTTCAGCTGCGCGAGGATTTTCAGCGAACCCTCGTGGTAAACTGCACCTTCAACGTTCGCTCCTTTAAGTGACGGGTGTTCGGTTTTCTGAGCCTTGACGAACTTCTCGATGATGCGCGCTGGAGCGGACGGCTCCGCCGTAAACGCGATCGCGGTGGGTCCGGTCAGATAGTCCAGCAGTTCTTCGAAACCGCCAACACGATCCATTGCCAGGCGAAGCAGCGAATTTTTTACGACCTTGAATTCGACACCCGCAGCACGAAACTCCCCACGCAGCTCATTGGCCTGAGCCACTGTAAGTCCTGAATAATTAGTCAGATAAACAGTCGGTGACTGTTCGAGCTTCTTGACCAGCTCTTCCACCGCCGACGTCTTCTGTTCCTTCGTCATTGCCATTTATGTATCTCGCAGTTTGCCTCCGCCCGCGGCGGAACTCGTCCGTTCACTTGGGCGACTATCTGAGCGTAGCCATAACCTCGCCTCGATCGAGGGAGATTCCTGGACCCATCGTAGTTGAAAGCGTTATTGACCGTAAATAGATTCCTTTCGCCGCAGCAGGTCTGAGACGTACGACTTCTCGCAGAAAAGCCTCCGCGTTCTCCCGGATCTGCTCCTCACTGAACGAGGCTTTGCCGATGGCGGCATGAAGAATGCCGGATTTGTCGACACGGAAGTCAATTTTACCCGCTTTTACCTCTTTGACGGCATCGGCCACATTCATGGTTACCGTGCCTGTTTTCGGATTTGGCATCAGACCACGCGGGCCGAGTATGCGTCCGATCTTACCGACCTGAGCCATGACATCCGGCGTCGCGATCATGACATCGAACTCAAGCCAGCCCTGCTTCTGAATCTTCTCCACATAATCGTCGAGACCGACATAATCTGCCCCAGCCTCCTCTGCCTCAGCCTGCTTACCTTCGCTCGCCAGAACCAGAACACGAACATCTTTTCCTGTTCCGTGCGGTAAAGCAACAGTGCCTCGGACCATCTGGTCGGCGTGCCGCGGATCGACTCCGAGTCTAACGTCGATGTCGACGGACTCGTCAAATTTCGCCGTAGTAGTTTTCTTGAGCACTTCGACCGCACGTACAACATCAATCGGACCCTGTTCAGCCTCGACCAGTTCACGAAGCGCCTTGTACCGCTTTCCTCGTTTCGCCATGATCTTATAGATCTTTGCGGTTCAAATGCCCATCGCTTTCCCCGACGAGCTCCCGCATGTTTCCGTTATCTGAATCAGAGTAGTTCTTTGGCATGAGCTACACGTGAACTCAGTTCCTCTTCGGCCCGCCCTTAACCTTGATACCCATTGATCTTGCTGTCCCCGCAATCATGGCCGCCCCGGCTTCCAGATCGTGGGCGTTCAGATCTTCCATTTTCTGCTCGGCAATTTCCAAGCACTGCTTCCATGACACGTTCCCTACATGCTCTCGTAGCGGATCGGCCGCACCGGATTTGATCCGGGCAGCCGTCTTAAGCAAAACTGCGGCAGGAGGGCTCTTGACGATGAATGTGAATGACTTGTCTGCGTAAACGGTTATTACAACCGGTAGAATTAGTCCCATTCGATCCTGCGTGGCAGCATTGAACTGCTTGCAGAATTCCATGATGCTGACACCGTGCTGGCCCAGAGCAGGGCCGATGGGAGGAGCGGGATTGGCTTGACCAGCTCGAATCTGGAGCTTGATGAAGCTGTCTATCTTTTTCGCCATACCTGTAATGCGGTACAAACGCCGTTCTAACGGCTCCCGCTAAATAATGTGCTAAAACGCGCTAGCCGATTAGTAATGACCAATAACTTATATGGTTCCCGTTGACTGGCGTCTTTTAGATAAAAAACGGTGAAGACACTCCAATCCGTTCGCAGCGCTATTCTTCGTGCTCAATCTGCAGATAATCCAGTTCCAGAGGCGTTCGCCTGCCAAAGATGGAGACCATTACTTTGACCTTCATCTTGTCCGGGTACACCTCTTCAACCGTACCGTTGAAATTGTTGAACGGACCGTCCACCACCTTTATCTGGTCACCCGCCATGAACGGAATTTCCGGCTGCTCTCCTGCTTCGCGAGCCTCGTCCATCTTGCCCATAATTCGAACGACCTCGTCAGGACGCAGCGGAGTTGGTACATCCCCGGTGGTCAGAAATCCGACGACAGATGGAATGCCGGAAATCACGTGCTTGAGTTCATTGTCGAGAAGTGCATTGATGAGGATGTACCCGGGAAAGAATGTCTTTTCCCGCGTTTTTTTCTTCCCTCGTCGCATCTCGAAAACGGTTTCCGTCGGAATCATGATCTCGCCGAGTTTGTCGACGATTCCGAGCCGTTCCGATTCTTTTTCGAGATAGCTCTTGACCTTCTTCTCGTGGCCGGAAAACGTCCGCAGGACGTACCATTTTCGGATCACGTTGTCTTTCGGAGTCTCCATTAGTGCGTGCGTTGATTCGGGCAATGATGGGAATGCGCCGGCCGGCTATCCATAAATAACTTCCAGCACGACGCTAATGACACGATCCGTAATAAAGATGAAAATAGAGATGACGACAGTAGCCAGGATCGTGACGAGCGTATTGCTGGTCAGCTCCTGGCGAGACGGCCAACTCACCTTTCGCATTTCTTTCCCAACTTCTTCCAGGTAAGATGCAATTTTCATAATCTTTTTGTTTGTTCTTCGCACGGGCGGCAGGACTCGAACCTGCAGCCTGCGGTTTTGGAGACCGCTGCTCTGCCAATTGAGCTACGCCCGTA
>CAZGOS010000278.1:0-1871 GCA_964527795.1 uncultured Rhodothermales bacterium
CCAGGCACCGTCAGCCACAGGCTCCGCGCTCCGCATGGAACGATGTTCTCCAGGTACCCCTCTGAAAAAGACGATGTGACCGGATCCATCGATAAGCAGTTCGAATGGATAGGCAGTACGCTCATCGCCATCCCACGTGGACAGAATAAGAGCGTTGCCGGCGGCTGACTTCATCCAGAACTCCGTCGTGAAAGACGGCAGCGAAGACAGATCCGTATCGGATACTGGAAACGGCTTCGCCTTCCTCATGTCGATTTCCAGGACGCGGTTACCCGGCGCCCGGCGTCTTTCGTCGATTCGCACACGCTGCCGCAGCGTGAGCGCATCCAACATCTCGGGCCGGTTTTCAAAGCCTGAACCTTCCGTTCGGATCGGTGTAATTCGCATGGCGTAAGGTCCTGATAGATCACCTGTCTTGATGCGGAGAATCAGGCGATCATCACGCGATATCCTTCTTATGGGTAGTAGCAGGAATCGATTGCCCGTGCCCTCCACGGTGCGAAACGATACGTCCGACGAGCGTCCGTTTTCGGCAATCAGGGTTACGCGATCCAGAGTCCAGTTTGACGGAATGACAAGATCGGCGCCATCGAAACGAGTGGAGCCCTCAACGTCCAGAAAGAAATTGACGGTCTGCTCCGTGTGAAGGCGATCCGGGACGTGCACGAGTCTGAATTGGGCGCGCACGCCGGATCCCGGAAAGATCATCCAGGCTGCAAGGAGCAGAACGCCGAGCAACTCTGCTCGCCTCTGGTGGAACAACCTCATATAAACAACGGGTCGATCAATGGGTCGGCGGAAACGACTGTCTACAGGGTGGGTAACGAGTGAGTCGTTTCAACGATAACAAAAATAGTCGTGAGAATCCGAGGTGTCAACCTGGTATTTTACTTATGATTAATCCGATCCATTGAGTTGACCCTGTCATCTTGAAGAAACCGATTCAAAAAGGAGGCGTCGTTCTTGTAACCGGCGCAACCGGTTTTGTTGGCCGGTATGTAACGACTGCGCTCGTAAAATCGGGCTTCCGTGTGCGGCAGCTTCGCCGCTCACCCGCCGGCGAAGCCGACTACAATCGTCATATCGAACCACACACGGGCGATATTCTCGACGCTCGTTCCCTCTCTGAGGCAGCATGCGGATGCGACGCCATTGTACATCTCACAGGCATCATTCGCGAGATCCCCCGCAAAGGAATCACATTCGAACGAATCCATACGGAGGGAACCAGAAACGTGGTTGATGCGGCATGCAAGGCCGGCATCGGCGCCTTCATGCACATGAGTGCCAATGGGGCCGACAAAAATGGAAAGACCCGGTATCAGACATCCAAATGGCAGGCAGAAGAAATCGTGCGTTCTGCCGGATTCGAACATTGCACCATCTTTCGGCCGTCGGTGATATTCGGAAAACCCGGACCCGGCCGCGAAGAGTTCAGCAGTCAACTGATTGGATCGCTCGTCAAACCTTTTCCAGTGTGGCCTGTTTTCGGTAAGGGAGATTACCGTCTGCAGCCGATTGCTGTAGAGAACATTGCCGAGGCATTTGCACGGGCCGTTCACGATCGCAGGTTTAGCGGAAAGACGTACTGCGCGGGAGGGCCACAAAGCTTCTCGTACATCGAAATCCTCGACATTCTTGCCCGCGCCATCAACATGAATCCCCGGCCCAAGATCTTTCAGCCCGTGTGGCTCGTGCGTCCCATTGTTTCAGCCATGGCACCAACGGGTATACTGCCCATCACACCGGACCAGCTGGAAATGCTTCTGGGCGGAAATACGTGCGCCGACCGAGCGTTTCAGGACGACTTCCAAATGGATCTGATTCCTTTTAAGCCGCAAACACTGTCCTATCTGAGAGATAGAGACTAG
>CAZGOS010000278.1:1971-3070 GCA_964527795.1 uncultured Rhodothermales bacterium
CTAGCTCATACCTTGACCGGTTCAGCCTTCGGTTTCGCCTTTTGAGGTAGCCCTTCGCTCAAATACTCCAAAACGTCGACGGCACTGTACGACGACGCCGTTCCATCCATAATCCTATCCAGGAATGAGAAATCATCACCCGAAGTAATGATCGGTGGCTCCGTAACGCCGCGGCGTGTTTGCCCCAATCCGATTGTCGCGAGAAGACCGTTGCACAGACAGTGTCGCCCGATGGTATCCTCCTCCTTTCCTCCTTTTTGGACGTACTGGTCGATCGGTTCACTGGCACAGCGATATCCCAACTTCCCTTTTCCGACAGCATAAGGCGTTCGCAGGTAACCCATATCACAAATCCGGCCTCGCGCCTTTCCGACTTCCGGAGAGGTGACCGAATGGTCGAGCGTGATCGTCTTGAACGGAAAACCGGTAGGCGACGCTCGAAAATCGGTCTCGACGGACAGTTCGCCTCGGAAGTACTTCTCGATTACTCCTCTCTTGATATCGTCACGAATACCCGATTCCTCACTATAGGCGAAGATGGTACCGAGTTGGAGTCCCCGGGCGCCTTCGTCAAGTGCGTACTTCAGACCCTCGGGTGAGGCGAAACCGCCCGCCAACCAGAATGGCCTCCCGATTTCTCTCATATTGGCCAGGTTGGCAACGTCTTTCTCGCCGTATTCTTCCGGCGGAGGAAGCGATCTGTCCACTTTTCTGGGAGGTGCATTGTGGCCACCGGCCGTATAATTTTCGACGATGAAACCGTCGGTGTATCCCGTCGCTCGACGAATAAACGTTTTTGCCAGAATGTCCGAAGAGATAATGGCCAGAAATTTCGGACGATTCAGTTCCGGTCGTTTCTCACCGGCAAAACTTTTGGGATCGAACCGATGTACGAATGTTTCCCGATCCGTATTCTCGTCGACATTGATTCGCAATTCAACCTCTTCCCATTGCGCCAATCCATCAAGAATGCCGGGAATGGCCAGTGGAATGCCGGCGCCCATGAGTACGAAACTCACCCCCGCGAGCAAGGCTCCATAGAACGAAGGCAGGTTCGGCAACTAGATCTTTTCCAAAAAGTTGATACCCACGCCCCCAA
>CAZGOS010000279.1:0-3064 GCA_964527795.1 uncultured Rhodothermales bacterium
TGGGTAATAGTAGCTGATTCACACGCCGACCTGTCATCAAATCCCGTACGCGGTAGTATCCGGGGCCTATTCCGTTCTCAGCGCCTTTACCGGATCTGTATGGGAGGCTCTCCATGCTTGAATTCCAGTCGTGACAACAGCAAGAACGAACGCAAGAAAGGCGCCGACCACGAGAGTCAGAGACTTAATTCCTCCGCTGTAGGCAAATGAATCCAGCCAATCTCGCGCGAAAACCAGCACCAGCGGTGTCGCGATAACGAGGGCAATTCCAACCAGAATTGCCGTTTCACGTGTGAGTAGAATAATGATTTTGCCCACTGATGCGCCGACAACCTTTCGAACGCCAATTTCTTTCGTTCTGCGTTCGGCCGTAAATGCTGCGAGGCCAAAAAGTCCGAGGCAGGCAATCAGAATCGCAAGAAGCGTCGAGATTTCGAGCAGCCGCCCAACCTGGCGATCGGCCACATAGAGGTTGTCGAATTGCTGGTCCATAAAAGTGAAGGTGAATGGATTGTTCAGGTCGAAGCGTTCGTACACTGCTTTCAGGCCATCCAGCGCTGCAGGAATCGAATCTGCTCGGAGCTTAACCGATAGCATGGAGAACCAGTCATCCGGAACGATAAAAACCATGAGCGGAGCGATCGCTTCATGCATCGATCTGTAGTGAAAATCCTCCAGAACACCAATTACCTCCAGTTCTCGGTCGATGGCCGGCATTTTGATCTGCTTCCCGATTGCATCATCCCACCCGAGTTGCCGGGCCATTTCCTGGTTGATCAGTACGGCACGTTCGGCGTCGGTCGCACGCGAGATGTCAAACGATCGACCTTCTGCGATTTTCAAACCGTAGGTGGTAGCGAAATCATAGTCGCCGACGAGCATGCGAACCGACGGCAATTCGTCGCGCGTCATCCCGGGAATTTCAATCGGAATACCCCAGTCTCCGCCACCGGGGCTATTTCCCGACAGGGAGACACGTTCGACTCCGGGCACGGCAGCCATCTCAGCTTTGAGCGTCTGATATTGTTCATTCAGAGACGAATCGCGAATCGGAATGCCGGCGAGATGCTCCCTGTCGAAGCCAGGAGGTTTATCCTGGATGTATCGAAGCTGATCGGATACGATTCCCGTACCCATGATCAGTCCGGCGGAGATTACAAACTGGAGTACAACCAGGCCTTTCCGGAAGCTGACGGGACCGCGAGCGGTAATCTGGCCTTTGAACACCCGGACCGGGCTGTAGGAGGACAGTACAAACGCGGGGTAGATGCCGGCCAAAAGACCGATCCCGAAGACGATAATCGCCCCAACAACGACAAATCGCGGATCGAGCAATTCGCGGAATAAAAAAGACTTTCCGGCCAGTGCATTAAAGCTGGGCAATGAGAGAGCAATTATTCCGACGGCGAACAGTGACGCCAGAAAAACAGTCAATATAGATTCGGAGATGAATTGCCGAACGAGAACGCCTCGCTTCGCACCGAGGCTCTTACGCACACCCACCTCGCGGGCACGAACCGACGATCGGGCCGTGGAAAGATTGACAAAGTTGACGGCAGCAATGAGTAGTATGAAAATCGCCAGCGCAAAGAAGACCGCTACCGTTGTTGCATCGCCCATGACCGCTATCTCTCTGAACATGTTTGACTTCAGATAAATATCGGTGAGAGGCTGAAGCTTGAGAGGTGCGAACAGAGAGAATTGCTCCGCATCCATGTGATCCCGGAGTAGATCCGTCGACGCTGAGGCAACGGTATCGGGATTTGCTCCCGGGCTCAGTTTGAGGTACGTGTAATACTGATTCCATCGCACCCAGTCATCGTGCTGGGGATGAGTATAGCCGGATACGGACGCCAGAAAGGTAAATACAAAGTGTGAGTTGGAAGGGACGTCCTGCATGATCCCGGTTACGCGATAGTCGGTAGTCCCTGCGACTCGAATCGTTTCCCCGATCGGGTTCTCATTTCCGAACCAGGTCTCTGCCAGGGTTTCGGTGAGAACGAGTGAGTTTGGTGCGACGAGAGCAGTCTCCGCATCTCCGGAAAGCAGTCTCCACGAAAACACGTCGAAAACAGTAGAATCGGCATACATGCCGCCGGAAACGTACACCCTTTGGTCTGCGCGTTCGAAGAGGGTCGGTCCGTAAAAGAGAAAACGGGTGACGGATTCAACGGCGGCAATCTGTTCCTTCGCAGCGATACCGTAGGGACCGTTTACTTTCGCGATGCCGTCGAAATTTTCGTCAGAATGGCCTGAGACGAGCCGGTAAATCCGGTCCGCGTCGGCGTGATAACGGTCATAGGACAATTCATCCCGGACGTACATCAAGATCAGAAATGTACAGGCGAGTCCGACCGCAAGACCGAGCAGATTGATCGATGAATACGCTTTCTGTTTCCGAATCAGTCGCAGCGCGACATGCAGGTAGTTCTTGAACATGATTGGGCCTCTGGTCCGTGCTTCCGTGCCGTGGCGACGGATCGTATGAGATCGAACGAATAGAACGACTTCCAGCCAGTAGGCAAGGTTGGCTCGCAGAGCGCCGCGCTGCTCCAGATCAGTAGCGTACGCCTCGTCCAGATCACCCCGGATTTCCTCAATGGCGCCACGTCGGCAAAACCAGTCGAGGAACCGGGTGGCGCCCGCGGGCGGGTCTGTATTTTGGGGCGAATGACTCATGTGGCGCTCTCCGGTCGAAGACGTTGAGGCATCAATCTCCAAATTCGTTCCCGCGCTTCGCGTACCGTTTGAATTGTTTCCAGGCCTGCGCTAGTCAGCTTGAACATTCGTTTACGACGCCCACCGCGACGCTCGGTCGCGCCTTCGAGGCTGGAACTCAGTAATCCCTTGTCCTGCAATCGATAAAGAGTAGCATGTATGGCTCCGAGTGAGACTTTTCTGCCTGTTTTTTCGAAGAGAAGCTCACGGACCGCCAGCCCATATCCCTCGCCGGCCAGTACAGCGACGGCCATTAAGACCAGCTCTTCAAATTCTCCGATGTGACTTCCGCGCATAAAACGATGTTGGAATGAGTGGACACTATATATGCAAAATATGAAGAAAT
>CAZGOS010000280.1:0-1704 GCA_964527795.1 uncultured Rhodothermales bacterium
ATGAAAAAAATTGTCTTCGCGGTCATCTGTTTATTGGTCATTGCATCTGCATCTGCATACGGCCAGGAGTTTGAGACCAGGCGGGCCAGAATGGTCGAGTCCCAGCTTGTGCGTCGCGGGATCACGGATGAGGCGGTACTGCGTGCAATGAGAACCGTGCCGCGTCACCGTCTGGTGCCGAAGACGTACGTTGACTCGGCTTATGATGATCGGCCGCTGGCGATCGGATACGGGCAGACTATCTCGCAACCCTTCATTGTTGCCTATATGACGGAACTGCTTGCGCTCGAACCGGGCGATCGTGTACTTGAAATCGGGACAGGATCGGGTTACCAGGCAGCCGTTCTCGCGGAAATAATTGGCGAGGTCTATTCCATAGAGATCGTGCCCGAGCTCGCAAAAGCTTCCAGTGAGAGGATTCGCAGTCTCGGGTATGAGAACATTCGAACCAAGAATGCGGACGGATATCATGGGTGGGAAGAATATGCGCCGTTCGATGCCATCATCGTAACGGCGGCGGCCGAGCACATTCCACCTCCTCTCATTCGGCAGTTGAAAGACGGAGGCAGGATGGTCATTCCCGTTGGATCCCCGTTTTTCACGCAGTCGCTAATGTTAGTTGACAAGAAGGAAGGGCGCACGACGACGAAGAACATGATGCCGGTCGTTTTCGTGCCGTTCACGCGCGTGAAATAAGCGACTTTGCCTATTTCTGGGGCCTGATTCATGAATACTACGGAAATCACGTATGCTGCAGACTGAGATGACGAGTTCACGCTCTTAGATGACTCGCCTGCACACATCTATCGGAGCGTTGTCGGCTGCGGTCATTGCCTATCAGTTGATACTGATGCACCTGCTCTCCATCGTGCAGTGGTATCATTTCGCATACATGGTGATATCGGTTGCGCTGCTGGGTTTCGGAGCAAGCGGGACGGTCATTGCACTCGCGCGAACGTGGCTGCTCGATCGATTCGAATCGCTCCTTCCGGCGCTCATGATGGCGAGCGGCGTCTCGATGGCCTGGGTCTTTGGTTTATCGCAAACCGCAGTTGCCCGTTTTGACTCGTATCTGTTGTTCGTGGATGCTACTCAGATCGCATCTCTATTCCTCAGCTATCTGCTCTTCTTCATACCGTTCTTTTTTGCTGCGCTTGCGATAGGCCTCACCCTGATCAAACATGTCGAAGAAATAGGGAGTTACTATTTCGCCAATTTGTTTGGATCGGGGGTGGGTGGCCTTGTAGCGCTCGTCCTGCTCTGGAACATCGACGCCGAACAATTGCCCGCACTCGCAGGGCTTCTGGCCGTTGTAGCCGGCCTGCTTATCATTCCAAAGCAAAAAGCGCGTTTACCCGTCGCGCTCGGAATTCTTGCGTTGACCCTCGTGCACATTGCGCTACTCGTTCGTCCGGAACTCATTCTGTCCCAATACAAGAGCTTGAGCCGAACCCTTACGCTTCCCGATGCGCGCATTGAGTTCGAGCGCAACAGTCCTCAGGGGCTGCTACAGGTAGTGTCTTCCTCAGCGCTCCGCTTCGCTCCCGGTATGAGTCTGAGTAATCCGGTCGATATTCCCGCCCAACTGGGTGTATTCAACAACGGCGACTGGATCGGACCTGTTACGGCATGGACGCCGGCGGACAGTACGCATATTCTGGACCGCACAACTTTTGCGCTCCCGTACGTCATCCGTAAAAGAAG
>CAZGOS010000280.1:1804-3012 GCA_964527795.1 uncultured Rhodothermales bacterium
GGCGGAACCGTGGGCTTATCCGCGATGCAGGAGAAGTACCTGCTGACGAAGCAGGGTCTTCGCTCGATGTGGGATCGGCTGAGCTCCAGCGGCGCGCTCAGCATTACGGTCTGGATGGATTACCCGTACCGGCACATTCTGAAAATGCTGGCAAGTCTGGTTGAAGTTCTCGAAGAAGCCGGCGTCGCGAACACAACAGACCATATTGCGGCTGTGCGAAGCTGGGGATCCGTAACGATTGTTGTTCACCGATCAGCCTTCACAGCAGACGAGGTGGAAAGGATTCGCGCCTTCTCGCGCCGGGCGTCGTTTGATCCGCTTCTACTTCCCGACCTCGACCAGGCGGAACGAGCCGAGTTCAACGCTGTCCAGGACGAGCGCTTTTTCGACTATGTGGATCAGATACTCTCAGGCGAGCGGGACCGGCTCTACGAGGCCTACGACTTCGACATTCGTCCGGCAACCGACAATCGACCGTATTTTTCACAATTCCTGCGATGGCGCCACCTGCCGCAATTGCTCGACCAGTTTGGATCGCAGACGTTTCCGTTCCTAGAAGTCGGTTATCTGATTACAGGTGTCACCTTTATTCAGATTCTCGTGGCCGCACTCCTGTTAATCATCATTCCGCTAATTCGTCTCGGGTGGCGCGGCGCAGGTAAAGCCTGGACGATCAGCTATTTCGGTGGCCTGGGGTTGGGTTACCTTTTTGTTGAAATCGTTCTGATTCAGCGATTCACTTTATATTTAGGCCACCCGATTTACGCCACTGCGGCCGTGCTGGCTACGCTGCTCATTTGCTCCGGAGCCGGAAGTCTCTTTTCCGAGCGCCTGAAGCCCGAGCGCCGTTCAATAATACGGGCTGCCGGATTGGTGGCTCTTCTTCTTCTTCCTTACGTCGTCTTTCTCACACCGATACTGACAGCGACGATCGCGCTACCGACGATCGCCAAAGTGTTGGTGGCATTCGTTTTGATTGCTCCTCCCTCGTTTCTCATGGGGATACCGTTTCCGGTCGGACTCCGTTTCCTCTCGATCCGAAGCGACGAACAGGTGCCGTGGGCGTGGGGTATCAACGGGTGTTTCTCGGTGGTCAGCACCGCCCTGGCAGCCATCCTCGCAGTCGAACTCGGATTTGTAGCCGTTATGTTATTTGCGGTTGCAGCCTACGGGTTCGTCGCTCTTGCGAGTTTCAGGTTGGAGTGATG
>CAZGOS010000281.1:0-2969 GCA_964527795.1 uncultured Rhodothermales bacterium
CTCTCGATCGACCTTGATGTTGATAAACGCCCTGTTGAGTGCCTCGCCTACTTCCGGATCTTCGAAAGACTCGTGTGCCATGACGTGACACCAGTGGCAGGCCGCGTAGCCAATCGAAATCAGGACTGGACGATTCTTCGCTTTCGCCAGTCGGAACGGTTCATCTCCCCACGGAAACCAGTCAACTGGATTGTTTGCGTGCTGTCTGAGATACGGGCTGGCCGCGTCGATAAGTCGTGTCGCCATCCGTAGATAATCTCAATAAACGCTGCCGAAAAAAACCGCGTTCATGAATAATCGTTGACTGCCGTACCAGTACGCCCGAAAACTGAGCCTGTCCATGAATGCGATCACGCGTCCCTGCTGCACACGGGCGGCAACAGCGCCAACGCTTCCCTTGAGCTGTTCATACTTGTCGTCCGAGATATATCCGCTGAGAAGGGGTACCTGAGAGTAGAACCCCACTCCGACGCCGGGTGATTCGGGTGCTTCGTAGAACTGACTTCCGATGTGAAATACGGGAAGACGAGTCGGAAGGCCATAGCCGAGCGGATGCGTCGTGTCAACCGAAAGCTCGAAGATGGATCCCCCGATCGAGTGTGCGCCACGTGCTTCGTCCAACTGATCAAAGGGTAGATCCTGAAGCAGTGAATCCATATCAAACGACTTGCTCTCTAACGACAGGATTTCCTGGGACACGGCCCAGTTTACCGCGCCGGATAACAGAATGAGTCTGCCGCCGTTCTGCGTCCAGGATTTCAGGGCCGAGGAGGATGCATCCGGTAACGATCCGCCGGGGTGAATTATCACGTCATAGCGGCTCATGTCGAAGTCGGAGAGCGAGCGCGCATTAATCAGCGATACGGGGATCCTGAATCTTTCCGACAACAGGTGCCATATCTCTCCTGCACCGGAGGATCGGGTGCCGTCTCCGGTCAGCAGCGCGATCCGGGGAAGTTCGAGTATGCGCGTACTTGCGCCCCCGAGGTCGGGGCCGTCCGGCGTCAAACCAGTCGATACGGCATAGAAGACCGTCTGGTCCTCGGCCGCTGACAGCTTTACGAGATCGTGCACCACAGCGGCGTTCCGGCTTTGTTCAGGCGTATCTCGTCCTTTGAGTGGAATTACAATCGTTCCTCGATCAAACCACCGTCGAGACCCGTCAACCACGGCGCTGAAGCGTTCTCTCATTACGCGGACCGCTATTCCGGCCTCCAGGAACCTGTAAAGCGTGCGAGGCCCGAAATAACGATTCCACGGCATCAAATAGGCGTACGATGCGTCTCCCCCGACGACCGCACCGCCATCCAACTGAACGGGGCCCATGCGCGCTCCCAGGATGCGACCGGCATCCGATCGAAATTCCCCGTAATCGACATCG
This sequence comes from uncultured Rhodothermales bacterium, assembly GCA_964527795.1. GTDB lineage: Bacteria > Bacteroidota > Rhodothermia > Rhodothermales > UBA10348 > SMXL01. The sequence continues at coordinate 1,382 of CAZGOS010000281.1, forward strand.
TGTGCGAGCGGAAGCGTCCACGTCGATACGTCATAGAATAGTGAATCCTGATACACCAGGGTCCTTTCCATGACAGCCTTTATGAGCCGCATCTGGCGCTGAGCGAGCGGCACGACGTACGCCTCGCCGGCGCGGAATTCCCTTCCGTCCACAGTCACGTCTTCAGAAAGCGTATACAGTTCGATTCGGTGGCGCTGAAGAAGCCGGCCCAGTATCTGCGCACGCGTTCGACCCCGTTCCAGACTGATCACGTACGCTTTGATCGGATATGAGCGTGCGAGTCTGAGATTTTCTGAATAGAAATCTCTCTGGTGTCGAACGAGCCGCTCGCGCAGCGCGTCGCCGGCGGCCAATGTCGACAGAGATGCCGCAAACTGATTGCGAACCGTGAAAGCATAATGAAGCGTACCGTCGGACGACTCCCGCTCGAGCGCCCTGGACGAAGCCTGCTCGAAAAGAATACCGATTGCGCCATTGATATCGGGATAGGCCGATCCTTTTCCGTAGAAGAAATCGTCGAACGATTCTCTGGTGTAATACTGCGACCCGATTCGATCAAGACCCTCGGCGTGAAATTCCGCGATGGCGGCCGTGAGCTCGTAGGTTCGCTCCGGTGTATTGGGGTTGTTTCTGGACGGTATGCCGGGTTGAAAGAAAAACGTCGAGCCCGTCCCCATTTCGTGGTGATCGGTCAGTACCTGCGGCCGCCACGAATGGAAGAGTCTGAGCCGTCCTTGCGATTCCGGGTGCTGCGATACCAACCAGTCACGATTCAGGTCGAACCAGTAGTGGTTCGTTCGCCCGCCGGGCCATGCTTCACGATGCTCCCGGTCCTGAGGATCGGCAACCGCCACGCGGCCTCTGTATCGGTTGGCCCAGTCGGTGAATCGATCACGACCGTCCGGATTAAACATCGGATCCAGGATGACTACCACATTTTCCAGTGCGTCTTCGACGGCCGGCCCTCGCGCAGCGGCCAGATGATACAGATAGAGTAAAGCCGCTTCGGTACCGCTGGCCTCGTTTCCATGAACGCTGTATCCCTGGTATAGCACAGCCGGCATGGAGTCAATTTCGTCGTCGGTAACGTTCTCCGGATCATCCGACAGACGAAGATTGTTTTCCCGGATCTGTTCCAATTTACCATGGTTTTCAGGCGACGTAACGATGGCGTGCAGCAGATTGCGTCCTTCGTACGAGCGTGCATGAACCTCTACGACAACGCGGTCGCTTGCAGCGGCTACCGCATTGAAGTAGGCTTCGGCCTGATACGGCAGCGTATGACGGGTGCCAATTTGATGGCCGATCACGTCTTCCGGTTTGGGGATCGAAGCATCATATGAAGTGACGCCGGGCACCGGCATATCCAGTGGAAGCGGCAGTTTTTGCGCCAAGGTGGTTCGGCCACAAAGTGCGGCGGAAACCACGACCAGAAAGACAAGAGAAGCTCTCGTCGTTCGGCTCGTCAGGATTGTCATCGGGTACGTGCTAATTATTCGGGTTCGAGAAGACAACGATGAGTGCATCTTTGAAAAGGCAACCGCGAGACGGCGACCGCGAATTCAACCTCTTTTGAAAAGATAGGCAA
>CAZGOS010000282.1:0-2907 GCA_964527795.1 uncultured Rhodothermales bacterium
GATCTCCTGGCTTCCCACAATACCCCATCCTGCTTTCAAACGCAGATCGGATATGAAATCGACGTCGCGCATGAAATCCTCGTCGGAGATACGCCAGGCAGCCGAAACGGCCGGGAAGAGCGCCCACTTGTTACCCGACCCAAATCGGGACGAACCGTCATAGCGTAAAATTCCCGTCAGGTAATACCGGTCCTTGAAGCCGTAGTTGGCGCGACCAAAGAATGAGATCAGTCGGTTCTTGTCTTTGCCGGAGGCTACTTCCTGTATTTGAGCGCCTGCCTCCAGAGCATCGAAACCGGTAACATCGGTTACAAAATCACGGGTTTCGGCCCGAAAGCCTTCAACCATGAACTCATTAAACTCATATCCGCCCAACACATTCACATTGTGATCATTGTTAAACGTATCATCGAAAGTCAGATACGTCTGTACAGTATAGGAAGATCGCTCCCTGTTACGCTGCGCAGCAAGACCGTTGAATTCTGAGCCTCCCGGACTTGCCGACGGCAGGAAAACGCGGCGTGAGGCCTGCGCTCGATCTCCACCAACGTTGACTTTTGCCGTCAGGTTATCCAGAACGTCGTATTCGACTGAGAAATTTCCGAGCGTGCGCGTCGTTTTGGCTTCGTCCACTACCTCGGTGGCAAGAGCAACCGGGTTCGCGGGACGCACTCGACCCGGGCCTATTTCGAAGAACTCGTCACCCTCCTTTACGGGGAATGTCGGATTCATTTCGAATATACTCTGCATGACGGCTCCTTCGAATCCCGAAGTCGAGTTGTAAGGAATGAAGTCGTCGTTGATGAACGAAGTCGTAAGATTGAGTGCCAGGCGAAGCTTGCCGCCCATGGCATTCTGCTGGGCGTTTAAACGTCCCGTCAGTTTTTCAAAACCGGACTCCTTGACCAGCCCATCCTGGTTGAGGTAACCAAGCGATACACGATACTGAGCATCCGTCGTTCCACCGGAAAATGCCAGGTTATGCGACTGGGCAACAGCCGTTTGCAGCACCTCATCCTGCCAGTCGGTATCGGCATCCCCCAGGGCATCAAGCGCTAATTGACTCAGTTCTCCGGCACTGACCTGTTCTTGAATGAAACTGCGATACTGCGACGCCGATACCAGATCGAGCTTGTTCGAGAGAACTTGACCGGATACATATCCATCGTAATCGATCGTCAATCGTCCCGCCGAACCCTGTTTCGTCGTAATCAAGACCACTCCGTTGGCGCCTCGCGAACCGTAAATGGCTGTCGCTGAGGCGTCCTTCAGTATCGTCATGCTGGCGATATCATTTGGATTTATCGTATTGAGTGGATTACGAGCTGTCGGCGACTGTCCACTAATGCTGATTCCGTCCGGGGTGGTGGCGGAGTTGTCAATAGGAACGCCATCGATGACATAGAGCGGCTCGTTGCTTGCACTGATCGACGTACCTCCACGGATTCGCACGATGAAACCGGAGCCCGGTTCGCCGTTGTTCTGAGTTACCGTGACGCCTGCTATGCGGCCGCGAATAAATTCGTCAGGAGCCGCAATGAGGCCTTTATTCGCATCGTTGATATCGAGTGTGGCAGTAGAGCCCGTAATTGCTCCTCGTCGCTGTACACCGTATCCGACGACAACAACCTCCTGCAAAAGCGTAACGTCTTCAGCCAGGACCACGTCGATTACGGAGCGGTTGCCCACTACCTCGCGCGCAGTCTGGTATCCGATGAAGGAGAACAGCAGCACATCGTCGCTGCCTCGAATTGCCAGTCGGTACGACCCGTCCAGTGCCGTCGTTGTACCCAACGTGGTACCTTCGATGGCGATGTTCACACCCGGCAAGGAAATTCCGGAGGCGCCATCCGTCACAGTTCCAGTGACCTCTCTTCCCTGACCGAGAGCGACAGTGACCCCCAGGAATGCGAAGAGGCCGATAAGAGTACATTTTCTGATCATCTTGCTAAACCCGCTTATGTTGACAAGAAATGCTTTATGTATTTGAAAGAGGCGGATTCACCCTGAATTTCCTGCTGCGTTTAACTGCTGCAGACCCGGAAGGCGGACCGGCCTGTTACATTTTTCCTTCAATAGGGTGAATGTATGCATAAAATTCAATTAATGACAGGCAAAGAAACAGTCCTATAAGGCAGTCCCGCAACGAGGTAGGGATATTCCCCACGTCGGACCTGCCATTCGTTTCAAATCAGTCAATTTCGCTAGTTGGGCGCCCTCAGAATCTTGAGAAACTGCAGAGGAAGGTTTTTGCACGCGTATTTAATAGGTGCGGCGTCTTGGAATGGGTTGGAGTGGTTTTATCCGTGGCATTCGTCTCGATTACAGCATGTCGCGAGCCTGCCCAATCTCTGGTACTCACCTCTCCTAACGGCACGATTCAGGTTAGCTTCATGCTGAGTGATGGCGTTCCGGTTTATGATATCCGTTTTGATGGCGAAAGCATTACGTAGATTGGAGTGCAACAGTTTTCTCATCACCGCAACGATGGCCACCAGTGGTTTCTTCCCGTGTTCGATGAGTTTCAGATAAATAGCCCTTATGTTTGCCTCCCATCGAATCGCCACCTGTGCCGGCATGTAGCGAATCCGCGCTAGATGAACGTTTCCAACCTTCGATATCCGCGTGGGTCTGTCGATGGAACTACCTGACTGGTACTGCCTCGGGTCAAGCCCGACATGTGCTACTCACGGCCTCGCTCGACCGTCAATGAAGCAATGCGACGGGCGATGGCCCGTAAGTCCGGAATTTCTGCTGCCGGGGGTGTCCAGTCCACAAATGGCATACGCTCGGCAAATGGGCAAAGGACACCGGCATCGAGTCGATTGGTCTTTGAATGTTGTATGTAGGCACGTTCGAAGTTCTTTACCGAACGACGGTTGGCCACCAGATCCACATCCTTCTAGT
>CAZGOS010000283.1:0-2901 GCA_964527795.1 uncultured Rhodothermales bacterium
CAGAATCCGATCTCGGAATATTTGCTCTTTCCAACAATATTTTCTTCTAATTCGTGACTCAGGAGCGTTCGATCGACAACCGCTGGAGAGACTAAGAACTCTCAATTAACTGTTGTATGAACTCACGTGTAATATTAATTTACCTGTTCCAAATAAAACAAAAGGATAGATCGTTCTCGGCGGTTCATTTTGAGAGTCTGTTTGAAAGACTTTCCGAGGAGCTGTGCGAGAAACTTTCTGAGAAACATCGCGCCCGGAAACCCACCGTTTGATTCTCGCGCGTATTCGACTTCGAAATAGTAAAATTTCATCGGCAAATATCATGAAGCGTTTTCCCATCTTCCTGGTTCTGCTAATCGGCATGTTTCTTTTTGTCGCTGCGGACGGTTGTTCCAGCGATCCGAATATCGAAGGCGCTAAGCTGAACCTCAGAAACAAGAATTACGATCGAGCTCTCGAGAATCTGGAGATCGCGATCTCGAAGAATCCGAGCAATGCTGAAGCTTTTGACCTCAAGGGTCGTGTGCTGAGTGACAAGGCGTTCGAAACATCGGATGTTACTGAACACACGAGTCTGATCGAACAGATGATCGAGGCCTACCAACGTGCGTTAGAACTCGATCCGACGCGCTCGGAGACCGTGACCATGGCGTTTCGAATTGCGTACCAGAGCGAATTTCAGCGTGGCATGCAGGCGTTCAATCGCGGCCAAAACCAGGAGAGCGAATACAACTCGTCGGCGACGTATTTCGAGAACGCAAGTGCCATCATGCCCGATTCTGCCGGCGCCTATGTGAATTCTGCATACGCTCTGCTGAGGGCAGGACGGCCAAACGAGGCGATAGAGCCCTTTCAAATGGCGATCGAAAAAGGCGAAAAGGAAAGTGACACGTATCTTTTTCTGGCAAGACTGTATCAGGAGAATGATCGCGCCGGAGACGCCGTCGACCTTCTTGAAACAGCAAGCGCCATGTACCCGGACGATCGGGATCTACAGACGGAGCTCCTGAATGCGTATCAGTTTGCAGGTCAGATCGATCGTGCGATGACCATGTATGAGCGTTCCATAGAAAACGATCCGGAAAACGAGCTTTTCAGGTACAACTACGGCTCGCTGCTCGTTGAGGCTGAGCGATTTGATGACGCCGTTGTGCATCTGCTGAAAGCCATTGAACTCGATCCGGATTATTCCAACGCCTATTATAATCTTGGCGCCTTGTATGTCAATCAGGCCGTGGTTATCAACGAAGAAATTAACGCGCTGGATGATCGACTTCGCGAGAATAGAGACAATCTGAACGATGAGCAGATCCAGGAAATAGACAGTGAGATTATGCGTCTCGCCGGCGAACGGACCGCGCTCTTCGAAGAGGCCGTTGCTCCATTGGAAAAAGCAAAAGCCTTGTTTGACGCTGCGGGAGAAGATGCAACCGGTGTCTGCGGAGCCCTGTTCACGTCGTATGTCCAGACGGATCAGATTGAAAAAGCGGAGGGCGTTTCCGAGTGTGCCGGATTTGATGACACCTCCGGAAACTAGGCCTTCCGGCATTTGTACGTGCTTGACTATGAGAGTCCGGACTTCTCACGAGGCCCGGACTTTTTTCTGACGATGGTCATTGGGCTCAGAGCGTATCCTTCTCCCTGTTCAATCTTTGATCGATGAAAGACAAAAAAATGACCGAGAACTCCACGAAACAGATGGAACTGGGCACGCTCGCCGTGCACGCCGGTCAGCAACCGGACCCGTCAACCGGCGCCGTTATGACACCCATTTTTCAGACGTCTACGTACGCGCAAGAGGCGCCGGGCGTGCATCGGGGACACGAATACGGAAGAGTGACGAATCCTACCCGGTCCGCGCTGGAAGCAAACCTGGCCGCGTTGGAAGGTGCCCGTCACGGTATCTGTTTTTCGTCCGGAGTCGCCGCCACGGATTCGATCGTGCGTTGTCTTCTCCCGGGCGATCACATTGTGGCGTCGAACGACCTGTACGGCGGTACGTATCGTCTGATGCGCGAAGTATTTGGCCCGTTTGGTATCGAATCGAACTTCATAGATATGTCGTCCATCGAAGAAGTGGAAAGGACGTTTCGTTCCTCCACACGACTTCTCTGGATAGAAACTCCTACAAACCCTCTGCTTCGAATCGTTGATATTGAGGCGTTATCAGATTTGGCCAGGGCCAGGGGTGCCGTTTCCGTTGTAGACAATACGTTTGCAACCCCGTGTTTGCAGCGGCCTCTGGAACACGGTGCGGATATGGTTCTGCATTCAACGACCAAGTACCTCGGAGGGCATTCGGACGTGATCGGTGGCGCCGTCTGTACGAGTGACGCCGAGTGGGCCGAGCGTCTCCGATTTCTCGTCAAGAGCGTTGGTGCTGTTCCGGGACCGATGGACTGTTTCCTGACGTTGCGCGGCATCAAAACGCTGCATCTTCGCATGCAGCGTCACTCCGAGAACGCGGCTGAGATCGCGTGCTTCCTGGAGTCCCATAACAAAGTGGGCGCCGTGTATTATCCCGGTCTGGAATCGCATGAAGGTCACGACGTGGCTCGGAAGCAGATGGACGATTTTGGGGGAATGGTGTCCTTTCTACTTGTTGACGAACGCCTCGACACGGCCATGCAGGTGCTCTCAGGAACGAAACTCTTCACGCTCGCAGAGAGCCTTGGAGGCGTCGAGAGTCTGGTAAATCACCCGGCTACTATGACGCATGCATCCATTCCTGCCGATGAACGAAGGACCGTCGGCCTTCACGACAGCCTGATTCGTCTGTCGGTTGGAATTGAGGACGTAAAGGACCTGATTGCAGATCTGGATGAGGTGCTGAGTAGGATTTAGCGTAACTAGTTCTCATCCGGAAATTGCCTCCACAGGGGCGTAGAGACAGTTTATCTG
>CAZGOS010000284.1:0-2860 GCA_964527795.1 uncultured Rhodothermales bacterium
TCCGGCGTCCAGCCGACGGGACGTGCACCGTCCCACGAAATGCGCTTCGGCGTGCCGCCCGAAACAGGGATAATAAATGCGTCCGCCGCGCCTACATACGATGCCGAAAAGGCGATCCACCGGCCGTCCGGAGATATGGTCGGCCACGCTTCCTGTCCGGCGTGCGTGGTTAAACGCCGGGCAGCACCTCCACTCCTGGACACGGTCCACAGGTCCCCCTCCGCGTTAAATACAATCTGATCGCCGAAGATATCCGGCTGACGATAGTAGCCCGTTACCTGTGCGTTCGACGAGACAACGAAAAGAAAAGAGGTAGCGAGAAGTAAGAGTAGTGGGCGCATCGAATCAGCAGTCTGGTTATCGCAACGGGTGTAAATATCGAATCCAGGTTGTTCTCTTGTATTGATCGGGGAAGAATTCTTTTGATGAAGAGAAGACCTTCAAACCTGGAGCCTGATACTGTATCTTTTGCCTCGTTTCCTCTTCCAACACCCAGCTTCTTTCCTCCACCAAAACTACCGTATGAAAACACTCATTGTCATCGCACTCACAGTTCTACTGTCGGCATGCTCTTCTCCCGAATCCCGCAAATCGAAAGTCGACTTCACCGGTCTCTCGGATGGATGGAATGAAATCATTCCGGGTGGAGAAACGGCGTGCCCGAATGGAGATGCCTTTGCATTCAATTTCCGCCCGGGTAGCCATACCGATCTCACCGTCATTCTTCCCGGGGGCGGTGCCTGTTCCAGCTTTGAAACATGCGATATCGAAGAGGGCACGTTCCTGTCCGGAATGCTCGGAGGAAATCTGGTGGAAAACCTGACGGACGGAATTTTCGATTTTGATAATCCCAGGAATCCGATTGCCGAACAGTCCATTCTGTACATCCCGTATTGTACCGGAGATGTGTTTCTCGGCGACCGAATTGTTACTTATGAGAACGAGGAAGGAGCTTCGGTCACGATTCCACACGTCGGCTTCACAAATACGATGACTGCACTGGAATGGATGTTTGAGCGGGTGCACTCTCCTTCGAAGGTCGCGGTTCTCGGCATGAGCGCCGGCTCCATCGCTACACCGCTTTACGCCGGCATTCTCGCTGAGCATTACCCCGACGCTCAGATCAATCAACTTGGTGATGGCGCGGGTGCGTACCAGGGACCCGGTATAGTCGAATCTCTCCTCCACTGGCAGAATGATACACTCTTTGAGGACGTCGGCTGGCTTCAGCCCTATCTGACGGATTCGACGGAATTCACCACGCTATACGACGCTGCGTCGCGGAGTTTCGACAATATCCGACTGCATCAGTACAACAGCGAATCCGATTCCGTACAGGTCTTCTTCGTACGGTCAGACATGGAAACGGAACCAGTTTTGCCGAGCATGATTCGTCGAAATCTTGACCGTATCGCGGATGTAAATCCGGATTTTCGGAGTTACACGATGACGGGGTATCAGCATGTTATCCTCGGGAGGGATGAGATCTATAACGATGCGCTCTATCCAACCTCCCTTGTAAATTGGGTGACCATGGTAATCCACGGAGAGCCCGTTGAATCCGTGTGGGTGGGAAACGAATAGCCGGCTTCCGTTTTGAGGCGTGAACAGAAGTCCTTTTTCGTTAATAGTTTTCGGTAACAATTCGACACGTCGTCTCCTCTTTTACTGTATGACCAGCGTTACGTCCCCTCAGGTGCTTCGCCGGCGAGTGGTTTGCATGTTATGCGTTATGCTTCCATTCCTGGCTTCGTGCACCGCGGCCCAAAAGCAGGCCAATACCGTCTCCGCATCCGTCGCTGAGCTGGTGCGAGCGGAGTATTCCGGCGAAGCAGCCTACGAGACCGTTGCTTTCCTTGACCAGTACATTCGCTGGCCGGGAAATCGCGGCTTCGATGCGTCGATCGACCATATCATTGAGCGACTCGAAGCCGCCGGCTTCATTCGCGAAGACCTGGCCCCGGGCAGCGCTGTGCTCACGTACAGGCTGGAACGCTATCCGATGAATCGACCCGCGTGGGAGCCAGTCGATGCGTCGCTGGAAATTGAAGGTGAGCATGAACCGGTTCTGAGTTTCGCTTCGAATCGGAATATGCTCGCGACCTATTCTTTTGCAACCCCGGCAGATGGCATCACGGCAGAACTCATCGATGCCGGAAGGGGCACCCCGGACGAACTCGATGCCTTAAATGTGCGCGGTAAGATCGTCTTCGTTGACGGAAGGCTGTCGCAAGCATTTCGAAATGCCGTAGTTCAACGAGGCGCAGTTGGCGTACTCGCCTATTCGCCGCCCGCTTACCTGAAACCGGAGATAAACCGTAACTCCATACAGTTCCGAAGCGTTCCGCGCGACGAAACGACACGCTCGTGGGGCATCGCGCTCTCATTTGACGCTCGCGAGCGTCTTCGCGCCGCGCTCGCGCGTGGCCCTGTTCGACTTCGCGTAAAGACGGATGTGCTATGGACTCCGGACGCCGTAGAACGGACCGTCGTCGCCGACATTCACGGCAGTACCCATCCAGACGAGCGTTTTGTATTCAGCGCACACGTTCAGGAACCAGGCGCCAACGACAACGCTTCGGGAGTCGGTGCTCAGCTTGAGATAGCTCGCACAACGGCGGCTCTTCTGCAGGAGGGAAAGATCGCTCCGGACAGGACGATCACGTTCCTCTGGGGTGACGAAATCCGCTCCACGGCACGGTATATCCAACAGGACTCTCTTCGGGCCCAGGGCATTCTCTGGGGATTGTCACTCGACATGGTCGGAGAGAACACAGAGAAAACGGGCGGCACGTTTTTGATTGAGAAAATGCCCGACCCATCGGCCATCTGGACGCGCGGCGAAGAATCACACACCGAT
>CAZGOS010000285.1:0-2806 GCA_964527795.1 uncultured Rhodothermales bacterium
ATCTCACCGCCCATAGTGGACGCTTTTACGTGATCCCCGGCGTAGCCGATGTTGATTTCGCCGCCCATGGTTTCAACGTCGGCGCCATAGTCGGCCCGATCGACATTGATTTCGCCGCCCATCGTATGAATCCTGACTTCAGAAGACTTCCCTGAGCTGGAGCGAGCCCGGAAATTATTGTAGGAGACTTCACCACCCATGGTCGTGCTTTTTACGTTTCCTACAACGTTATTGATGGTGATTTCACCACCCATGGTGTGCACGCGCCCGTCGACATCGGAATCCTCAAGCAGGATTTCGCCACCCATCGTCTCGAAGTCCAGCGTGCCTTTCAGATTGCGCAGTTCGAGCTCGCCGCCCATGGTTTCTCCAACGAGCTTACCTTCGACACCTTCAACCCGGATTTCGCCGCCCATGGTCTCGATGTCCAGATTGAATACATGTGGTACAGAAACTTCGATGTCCACATTGGCACGGCTCCGGCGTCGCTCGAATTCGGTGGTGACGGCCACGCCGTTTCGCAGCTCTTCAATGTCGACGATGACCTCCTCGTCGTCACGGCCGCTGACATAAACGTCGACCCTGACTTCGTCACGGCTCCATCCCGTAATAACGACCGATCCGCCGGTCTCCAGGTCGAGCCTGAGATTCCCACCGGACGAAACCGAGAACGTACGAGTGAAATCCTGGGCCGTTGCCGCCATGGCCGGAATGATCAAGGCCACGGCCAGCAGGCGAAGCATGCGTGATACGATTTTCATATCTGACTGTAATTTAATTTGTTAAGGCAAGTGCCTTATTTCCGCTACGAAATATGGACAGTGCAGGATAGAAAATGGTTTGCACGAGGGGGCGGTCACTCACCGTTAAAGTTTTCCTCTACGGTAAACCATGCCAAGAAGCCTGCGATACAGACGCGGGAAGTAGCGGAAAAGAAAAACAGTCAGGACTTCCGGGCCACCGATGTAAACATCGGCCCGTTTTTTCCTTACCGCGCGTAGAATTTTGACCGCACACCGATCAGCAGAGATACCGTTGATGTGCGTTTTGTCCATGTATTCGTGTGTTTGCCCGTCACCCTTCAGCGCATGAATCGGAATTTCCGTTTTCACGAACCCCGGAAGCACCATGGTGACCGAGACGCCAGAATTCCGTAACTCCGAATGCAAGGATTCGAAATAGCCCTGAAGCGCATGTTTTGAGGCGGCATACGACGACCGTCTGGGGGTGAACAATTTCCCCATGAGACTGCTGATGACGACGATCTGTCCGGAGCCCCTTTTTACCATGTCCGGCAGAACGGTGTGCGTAAGCGAAAGCGTTCCGAAATAGTTCACTTCCATGATGCGACGTTCAACGGACAATTCCGTGTTCATGACAAGAGAACGTTGTCCGACTCCACTGTTGTTGATCAGAATATCAACGCGCCCGTACCGATCGAGAATCGTTTCGTAAGCATGCTGATGAGTGGCTTCGAGCGTAACATCCAGCGGTATAATGAGGTGCCTGTCAGGATGCGTGCAAGCCAGACGAGTGGCTTCAAGTCGATCGACGCGGCGCGCAGAAAGCACAACCGAAGCGCCTTCACCGCTGAAGGCCGTAGCAAGGGCTTCGCCGATACCCGACGAGGCGCCCGTAATCCACACTACTTGATTGGAGAATAACATACCGATCCAGAGACAGAGAGGAGGTTATAATAACGACGGATTAGGTTTTTCAGAACAACCACGGCACGAACATCCTGGTCTTCTGCATATACGTACGGTAAGCAGGTCCGAAATACTGCTCGTTTTCTACCTCTTCGACTTTTGCAGTCGCTACCAGGAAGGCCGTAGCGCCTATGCTCAGAGCAAGCGCCACCCAGGACGGGTTCTTGAAGAACACACCCCATGCCAGATAGAGTAGCGAACCGTACAACGGGTGGCGAATGTACCTGTACACGCCTGTAGTTATTAATTCGGTTGTCTTCTCAATCCCCATCAGCGATTTATCCCCGTCCCGTCGCGAGTCCGGTTTACCTGCCGTGTAGAGCAGATGGATCCCGAGCACAGCCGGAACCAGCGAGCCGAACAACAAAATCCATGAAATGAGCTGGTGCGTGGAGAAAGGCTCGGCGAACCAGTGCTGCCAACTCTGGAAGTTCAAAACGAAGAGCCCCAGGATACCTTCCCATGCAAAAAAACGATAAAAGCCGTGTGAACGGGGAGACTTCAGCGAGTTTCGAGACAAATACAGAAGCCCCACGGAGAAACTCATGAAAACAATGAGCCTCATCATATTCCGGCTCCAATTTGTTTGTGAGACCTGCAGGGCGGCACCTGGATGTCAGTCACGCTCTGCGCGGTCTGTCGCTTTCAACCAACAATGCGCTGTCGGAACATGACCGGTACCATGTGTCCATCCGGAACACCGATTTGCACGAGTTCCCACCCCGGATCGTAGGAGTTGATCATGGTTCGAAGCCGCTCGATCCGTCGCTCCGGATCTGTGCCTCCCAGTGTCCAGTCAAACGACTTGACCCGGTAGTTCATGAGGCGCTTCTTCCCGTTGACCGTGACCGCGACTTCTACCGTCTGGTCTTCGCTGAGAGACGGAACGTGAATGCAGATCTCATTCATGATGCACGACAGTGGAACGCACTGCCATCTCGACATGCGAGACGCAGTGCGAACGAGCCCAAAAACCACTGGAGTCACGCACGGTCCGTGCTGCTTGCCTGGAACTCAGCCTGCGTGAATGTAGTGACTTTGAATGAAGTTTTCCGTGACGACGTGGCCGTCGAAAAGATGGATGGCCCGCTGTGAAT
>CAZGOS010000286.1:0-2803 GCA_964527795.1 uncultured Rhodothermales bacterium
CACTCCGAAGTTGAACTCGATCCCACCGGACGTCCATGGGCCACGCAGGGAGATGCTGCGGAATTTGAGAACCTCGTTTCGGTAAATAAACTCGTGTCCGCCGACTTTTTCTACGGCTCCCCACACTTTGCCACCGACTTCAGGAAGCACGAAGACCTTGATGTAGTCATTCTCAAGCGTAACGACAGTCCATTCGCGCTCTTCGCCTTCCAGGACATAGGATTGAAACGTGTGATAAGGCCAGAGGCGCGAATCTTTGGTGAGTACGGGTACGGGATTGGGTTCGTAGTACGGATACGTGAGAAGAGTACGACGCTCTTCGGTGATGCGGGCCGTTTGACCACCGCACGTTCGTATTAAGGAAAACGACATCAGCAGGAAGGTAGCGATCAGGCGCAGCGGTACTATTTGAAACGATGTCGTGGGTCGAAAAGATGTCATGGGCTCAACCTCGTTCAGAAACCTCGTTCAGAAACCTCGTTCAGAAATAGGGAATGTCGACTCAATTCACGTCCGTGCTTCTCAGGACGAGTTCCGCGAAGATCGGGCGGTGATCCGAGATAATGGATTCGTCCAGTACGCGATGCGAGACCGCTTCAAGCCCGGACTCGGCGCGAACCATTATGAAATCAATCTCTCGATCCGGTGCAAAAGACGGGAACGTCAGACGGTCATCGCCTTTATTCAGTATCTCCCAATCCCGGGACATCATCTCCATTACGGCCGATCCGGGTTCTGAATTGAAATCACCGGCCAGGATCACGGGAGCTTCTTCGAGCTCAAGCTTTTCCACCGTTTGCTGAGCCTGGGCAAGACGTTCCTCCTCCGTGCGATAAAAGTGGATGCCCGTAAAGATCACGTCCTGGCCGGTCTCGGGTGATCGAACTCTGACGGACAGGGAAGTTCTCGGCTCATCGCCGTCGGGTAACCGGATATTATTCGCCTCCACGATGTGCCATCGAGATAGAACAGCCATGCCGTATTCACCGCCCTGGTACTGCATAAACGCTCCGAATACCGGCGTAAGATCTGTCAATCGGCCCAGTTCCTCCGCCTGGTCGACGCCCCCCGTGCGTTCGACCAATCGGTCGACCTCCTGGAGAGCGACCAGATCCGGATCGAGCGTGACGATCAGGTCTGCAATTCGACCCAGATCGATCTTTCCGTCCATTCCTTCCCCGTGATGAATGTTGTAGGCGAGCACGCGGAGCGTATCTGTCGCCACGCCGCGGTCGGCATCAAGCTCCGATCTCGGTTCGTCCGTACAACCGGGCCCAATAAGGCACAAGAGAAGGGGTAGTACGACCCGGAGCGACCTGCTATTCGGCTCATGAAAGTGTCTCGGCATGGCCTCTCTCCGTTGTAGGTGGTTCTATTCCGGTAGATATCGCTTTGGGAACTTGGCTACAACCGTGTAAATCGGATCGACGATGTTGGCGACCATGCTCTCACCGAGCTGCCCGACAAGATGATAGGCATCCCATTTTCCGAAGCCGTAATCCGATTCCAGCCACTCGATGAGTTCCACGTGCGCCAGTCGAAAGGCGTCGATGAGCGGTCTGGCGCTTCCGGCGACCATGATGTAATTCTCGTCTTCCAGGCGCGGCCAGTCGATGGTTTTTCCCTTGATCAGGTCCACTTTCAAAATGACGTCCATAGACGTTTCAAGACCCGTTCCGTTTACCTCGCCTTGACCCTGCCGTGCATGGCCGTCGCCAAAATAGAAATACGCCCCCTCGTGAAAGATCGGAAGATATACGGTCGTGCCTTCGCGCACGTCCGGCGAGTCCATATTACCGCCGAAATCTCCGGGCCATAATCCACTGAAGGCCTCTTCTCCTCGCGGAGCCACGGCTATGCGCCCCAGCATCGGCTGCAGATCAATCGTTATGGACCCCATTCTGGAATCCGGCAATTCCGTTGTCCCAGTCATGTTTTCCGTATCGAGATGCCATTCGTATCGGCGAGACGGGATGGGATCATTCAGCAGCCGGACCCGGCTGTCACTTGCCAGCCCGCCGAAATCAGAGTAGATCTGCGCACCCGCGAGGTGATGATTCGGCTGCACTTTAATGATCTCGACAACCAGCATGTCGTTGGTCGTGGCACCCTCAACGTAAAACGGTCCCACTTCCCCCGGAAAAGCGCCTCCACCCTCTTCGTAGTAGGCTCCCTTGTTCGTTTCCGACACGATAACCGTGCCTGGTTGAATACGTGCAACCGGTTCCCGAACGGCAAAAGTAGGATAGCCGACCGTCGGAGTGAATCGAAGTGTATCCTGAGCAGTAGCGTCGGCCGTAACAACCAACACCAACAGGCCGAGAAGGTATAATCGTGACATGGGGACCTCCTTCGTTCGCTTCATATGGTGGGATTAGTCGCTGTCGTCGGGTGTTGGTACAAAACACGCGGCAACAGGAATCCGATAGGTGTGCCGTGCACACGCGACCATAATCTACTCAATGAACCGGGAAATCAAAGTATGTATCAGGGTACGGTTCATGCTCAAGTGTGAAATGCCACCATTCCCTGGGATAGTTTCTGAAGCCGTATTTCTCCATCAGCGACTTCAGCAGCAACCGATGGGCGCGCACGGACGGATCAATTCTATCATCGTCCGTCCAGGAAAGCGTATCAAAACAATCGTACCCGGTCCCCATATCCAGGGTATTATCTGCGTATCGATTGTCTGCGGGCAGCGTGCATGGCTGCTGCTGCTCGATTGACCACTCCGGTTCTGCGCGCGGAGGATACGCTACAATGGTCAGATCCAGGGTGCTGCCGCGAGTGTGGCTTGATCGCT
>CAZGOS010000287.1:0-2659 GCA_964527795.1 uncultured Rhodothermales bacterium
ATCCTCACCGGGGGGGAGCCCCTGCTGCGACGAGACATTTACGATATCTCATCAAGGGCCTCCGCCAGCGGAATCTGGGTAGTCATGGGCACGAACGGTGTGCTGGTGAACGATCATGTGGCTGGAAAGATGGTCGAATGCGGCATAAAGGGCGTCGGTATCAGTATCGACTCCATCGATCCGGAAACGCATGATGCATTTCGCGGCGGCCCCGATGCCTGGAAGTATTCGGTCCGGGCGCTTGACATCTGCCGCGTGCACGGCCTCGAGGTTCTGGTTCAGTCGACGGTGACCAGGGGAAATCTGCACGAAATCGATGAGCTGATTCGGTTTGCGCGGGAAAAAGACGCATGGTCTTTCAATCTGTATTTCCTGGTTCGCACCGGTCGTGGACTCGAGATGAACGACCTGACTGCGGAAGAGACGGAGACGTGTCTTCGCAGCCTGGTTGAATCACAGGAGAAGTTCACGCCGATGCTGGTGCGCGCCAAATGCGCACCCCAGTTCAAACAGATTTCCTACGAAATGGGAAAAGCAGGACTGGAGAGCGGAGGCTGTATGGCGGCGACCGAATACTGTCGAATTACGCCCGAAGGTGATGTAACAGCCTGTCCATACATGGACGTTGTCGCAGGAAACGTGCGCCGAGAAGGTTTCACAAATATCTGGCAGTCTTCCGATGTTTTCGCAGATTTGCGTGACCTTTCACGCCTCAAAGGGCGATGCGGTGAATGCGAGTTCAAAGAGCTGTGTGGAGGTTGCCGTTGCCGGGCGTATTCGGCGTATGGCGACTACCTGGCTGAAGACCCCGCATGCACGTATCAACCCGGCAGCATGCAGATTGCTGAGACTCCGGAGATTATTTTCTCAGACCCGGTGCTTCGACGCATGGACAGCATTCCGATCGCTTTTATTCGGGAAAAGGTCCGAAAAGGATTACTCGCGTATGCCGCACGTCACGGGTTGCGCGTGGTGACTTCGGAAGACATGGATCGTGCGATGGCAGGAAAGAAACGGAGCGGTTTTAATCGAATGACCGATGCCGGTTTATTCAAGATTCCTCCCACCGAGTCATGAGCGTCAACTCAAAAGCGCGTCGATTTACTATATAATACTATGGCAGAAGCAGTTGATCGGGAGACACATGCAGAAACCACCCGGGGGGATGCTGACCGCGTAACCATACACGGCGGCGTAGTCCGCGTTCAGCGAGACCATGGCGAAAAGGAATTTACGATCCAGGAACTCCCGGACGATTTCGTTCGCTGGCAACTCGAATGCAAACACGACATCTATGACGCCATCGAGAAGAACGAATACATCGCGTTCAATGCGGGGCATCTTCCGGTAATAGGCACGTGGTCAGCAGATGGCGATTTTGCTAATCTTGCGAACAAAGGCGTCGGATTCACTCCGAAAGATGAATTTCTGGAGCACTATCTGAATCTCATCGAGGATGCGGTGGAAGAAATCGAAAAGCTGCCGCAGCATGCTGTGCAAGAGACGCGCACACTTCGAACGACCGCTGCCAGGGAGATCTATTCCCACTCCGAACACATCGATTGGCGTCGTCTGGCACTACTTGAAATTTTTGAAGGGACAACGTTCAGGAATCTTCGCGAGAACCCGTTGGCCTCGGTACTCTGGACCGGGAATTCCCCGACTTTCATGAGCTACCAGGTTGACTGTGTCGTCGAGATCATTACGCCGGAAGATCTCAGGTACCGGTTCGCGTGGGCCATGCGACGGCTGTTCGAATACGAGCCTTTCCACGTCGTGCAGACGATGTTCCCGTATGCCTATTGTTTCTGGATCCACCGTTGGAAAAATAAGACGCCGAAGCGGCGTTATCCGGGCAAACGGAGCGATAATACGGTGAACGAGGGCAAATGAACCGGCTTCGGTGAGTTCTCCCCGGAATCAATTCCCACTCTTCCTGATCCGATATGTTCGAGACAATTTTTGTACCGGTTGATAATTCGGAGCATTCCAGGACTTCGGTGGATCTGGCCGTTTATCTGGCGCGGAAATTTCGTTCCAAACTCGTCGGCAGCCACGCGTACGCGGCGAGCCTGCACGACTTTCGCTTCAGGCAGATGGAGTTCACGCTGCCGGAAGAATATCTGGAAGAAACGGAAATGGAAAAGCAGCGCAAGGTGCATGATTCGCTCATCACCACGGGGCTGGAACTGATTTCCGAATCCTATCTGACCGTCGTGCAGAAACAGGCCGTTGAAGCAGGATTGTCGTTTGAACCGAAGCTCTACGACGGCAAGAATTTTCAGGTCATTGCCGAGGACATCAACGAGAGCGATTACGACCTTGTCATCATGGGGGCGCTTGGACTGGGCGCCGTGAAGGACAGTCAGATCGGAAGCGTCTGTGAGCGTGTTGCGCGAAGAATCCGAACGGACACGATCGTCATCAAGAATACGGAGCCTCTTGAAGACCAACTGACGAAAAGCTCCGGGGGCGATTCGCAAATCGCTGGTGAAGGCATCGTAGTGGCGATTGACGGAAGCCCGGAAGCCTATGCCGGCCTGCGTTCGGCGATTGAACTCGGAAAGGCACTCGACAAACCGGTAGAGGCGATTTCGGTCTACGATCCGTACCTGCACTATGCCATGTTCAACAGCCTGGCGAACGTACTCACGGACGA
>CAZGOS010000288.1:0-2636 GCA_964527795.1 uncultured Rhodothermales bacterium
GGCGACATAAATAGGGGAAAAGGAAAATAGATGCACTCAATCTCAAAGATCCGATCGAAGCGCTCTTGCAGAGCGTTGTCGCCCTGCAGAACGCATATGCCCGTGCGCTGTTGGTCGATCGCGAGGCGCTGACGGGATTCCAGGAAACCAATGACGTCTTGATGGCGGAGTGGGTGCTGAAAGAGGCCTACGAAACGGACGTTCGGTCTTTGACCGCGGAGGCGCGGATTCGCGTCGGGGGAGCGCTCGATCCTATACAGGCTTTCCGAGCTTCCGGATACCGCGATGGCGCCGCCCGCGCCCGAACAACCGACTCGTATGTTCCTCCACAGAGCCTTTGACACTCTCCGCGGCCGAGGCCCGTGGCCTCTATGCAATATTTCCTATGAGTTCACGAGAACCGAGCTGCTATCTCGCCTTCGACCTGGGCGCATCGACGAGTCGTTCTTTTCTGGGTACGCTGAAGGATAATGTATTGGTAATGAATGAATTACACCGATTCATTACACCGGTACTTGAGATTGGGGAGCATCTGTTCTGGGATCTCAATGTGCTCTGGGAAGAGCTCCAGACGGGACTCGAAAAGGCTCTCGGGGTCGCCCCTCGGCTGAGAAGTATTTCGGTAGATTCGTGGGGGGTCGACTATGTCTCGCTGGACGCTTCGGGCCATCCCATTCGGAATCCCTTCTGCTACAGGGACCCGAGAACAGAGGGCATCATGGACCGCGCGTTCAGCACGGCATCGGCCGACGAGATTTACGAGATCACAGGAATCCAATTCCTCCCGTTCAATACGGTGTACCAGCTGCTCGCCGACGCTGAGGGCGCCGGCGTTGGGGAGGCACGTGACACCACAGACGCCGATCGTACCCGGCGCGACACCAAAAAGGAAGTCTCCCATCATCTGCCTATCGCCGATTATTTCAACTTTCGTTTTTCGGGTCGCCGGGCAGTAGAGGTCTCCATGGCAAGCACGACGCAGATGATGGATGTTCATACCCGGCAGTGGTCCTCTTCGCTCATGGGCAGATTGGGACTGGACGTAGCCCGATGGCCGGAGATCATCCCATCCGGAACCCGATTGGCTCCGGCGCTACTGGCTCCGAAGGTCGTAGTGGTAGCGACCTGCTCACACGATACCGGAAGCGCTGTTGCGGCGGCGCCAGCCATAGATTCTGAAGAACATTGGGCCTTCATCAGCTGCGGTACGTGGTCGCTTCTGGGAGTAGAGAGGCGCTCTCCCCTGCTGTCGCGTGAAGCTCGGGAGGCGGGATTCACGAACGAAGCCGGCCTTGACGGGACGATTCGTTTATTGAAGAACCTCACCGGGCTCTGGGTACTCCAGGAATGCACAAGAGAGTGGCGGTCATCGAGCGTGGTCAACTGGGATGATCTGGAACGCAAGGCAAGAGCGGCCAGGCTCGAAAGTGCGCATACAGGCGACGCCGCGCAATCGGACACCGCGCCATCGTACGCCGAGCGGTCACACGGTGCGTTCATCGATCTGGAAGACGGCCGGTTTCTTGCGCGCGGTAACATGGAAGACCGAATTCACAACTATTGCCGTGAAAACAGCCTGCCGGCGCTGAAATCACGCGGTGAAATCGTCTTTGCGATCCTCTCAAGCATGGCAGATAGTTACAGACGAACGCTCTCCGAACTCGAGCGCATCACAGGAACGACGTACGAGAGGATCCATCTGTTCGGTGGCGGTTCGCAAAACGCGCTTCTCTGTCAACTCACTGCCGACGCTTGTAGAACTGAAGTCGTAGCGGGCCCGGTCGAAGCCGCCGCCATGGGTAATCTTCTCATCCAGGCACGCTCGATGGGCGACCTTCCGGACGGCATGAGTATTCGCGATATCGCGTCAGAATCAAGTCATCCGAGGGTATATTCTCCGGTCTTGAGGCCGGGAAATTGTCATACGGCCATCCTGTAATCGCGGAAGCGTATCTGCTGTCGGGTATCCCGAAGAATCAAACGTAGGATGTTTTCCCATTTCTATTCAACGTGCTCACAAGTCCCAGATGATTGGCTCCCGGCAGGCAATGTAGTTCTCGTCGAGCACGCTGGCGTTGACATATGTTATGCCGTCGTGCTCGATCCTCCCGTAGCTTTCATGGATGTGTCCGAAGACGTTGAGTTCCGGACGCACCCGCTTGACGGTCTCCGTGAGAGCAAAAGACCCACATTTTTCGCCGTCGGAATTCACGTCGAGTATGCCCCTCGGCGGTCCGTGGGTGATTAGGATGTCGGTATCGTCCGGAATCAAAGAGAACGCCAATTCCAGTCGCCGTTCGTCGAGCATGAAATACCAATCCAGGAATGTCGGTGTCCAGGGGGAACCGTAAATGTTCACACCCTCGTAGACAAGTTCCTCGTCTTTAAGAATCGTGGCCGACCAAAGTTCTTCGCGCACGAGTTGTAAATGGCTCTGGAATAAGCCGTCGTGATTGCCTGGTACTACGATCTTGAGTTTGTGCGGATGCGCCTCGAGCCAGGAATTGATGTGCCTGAGCTGACCCATGTACAACGAGTCGCCGAGGATGTCCCCTGCATGAATCAGCACGTCGCCATCAGGAATATCGACGTCGTAATGCGCACCGTGTGTATCTGCTATCAGGACGAATCTCATT
>CAZGOS010000289.1:0-2620 GCA_964527795.1 uncultured Rhodothermales bacterium
GAACGACTACTGGAAATTAAGAAACTCGCGACCCGAAAGTCCGACAGCCTGCTAGGCAATTTTCTAGACTTTTTTGCTGCTTTCTTTATCCTCGCGACTTTTCACTTCAGTGCCCGCTTAGGAATAATATACCATAAGTAGATATATATCCATATCAGATATATAATATGTTTGATAGGCTTCAATCGAGAACTCGAACTGTCTGGGTCCAGAGGACCGCGAATCGAACAAGCGAAGCACCGAAGGTGTCCGTTGAGGAACGAGGTCGACGTTACATTCGTCGAATGAAGCGTCTCTAACGGTATATCAGGTGCAGTAAATGAACAGCGCGGACACAAAGCCACGGTTAATAGTCTATAGGCAAGGAAATCGCGCGAGCGTTGTTCTGGATCTGGATCAGTACGAGGATCTTGTGAAAGCTCGCGAAGAACTTGCTGACATTCGTGCTTATGACAAAGCCATGGGCTCGAAAGGTGAAGCGATTCCTTTCGAGGAAGCCGTTCGTGAGATTGAAACGAAGTGGACTTGAACGATCAAATTCAGATCACCGGACGTTCCGGCAAATCACTTGGTTGTTGTCAACCGAAACCTATCGTTCTCCTGTCGTACTGAGCATGATCGGTTCACCCAATCCCAGCCTTCTCAACTGGTCCTTTTGCGTGCGCGCATCTCCCACGACCAGATAAACCATGCGCTGTGGATCGATGTATTTCTCGGCCAGCCGCATGTGTTCAGCGGCATCCAGCGAGCGCACGTAATCTTCCTGTTGACTCACATAGTCGAAGGAGAGATTATAGTTTGCGATTGTGCTCAGCATGCCTCTCAGGGCGCCTAACGTTTCGAAGCGCCTTGCGTTGGAAAGCGTCAGCGCGTCTTTCGTGAACGTCAGGTCTTCGTCGCTGATCTGCTCGCGATACTTCTGCATCTGATTCCGGAAAATCTCGACCGATTCATAGGTGACGTTTGAGCGAACGGCCGAAGATGCCGTGAACGGGCCTGCATAGCGGGATCCGGCGAAGTACGTTCTGGCGCCGTAGGTATATCCTTTCTCCTCCCGAAGGATCATGTTTACGAAGCTATTGAAACTGCCGCCGAGCTTGTAGTTCATCACCGTGGCTGGATAGTAATCGGGATCGTCATACTTCAGTGCCAGATAGCCGATTCGGATTTCAGATTGCTTGGCACCCGGGACGTCCACGAAGTACAGTTTCGATTGCTCCAGCGCGCTCGGCGCCGGGATTCCGGGGAGTAAAACAGATTTGTCCGACCACTTTTCCTCCAACGGGCGGAACTGCTCGACAGCCTCCTCTTTGCTGATGGCACCGGCTATCGTGATAGTCGTGACCGAAGGAGAGAAGTAGTTCTGATAGAATGTCTTCAGATCTTCCATCGTAATCGACTCAACGCTCTCCGGCGTTCCCAGCGTCGAGTTGGCCAGGATATTGCCTGCACCATAAAGGACTTTCCGAAATACATTGGACGCAATCGTGGACGGATTGGAACTCCTTCTTTTGATAGTCTCAATTGTTTCCTGTTTAATCCGGACAAATTCATTTTCGTCCCACCGGGGCTCGAGTAGTATTTCCTCGGTGAGCGCATACGTATCCGGCAACCTGGACACGAGGCTATTACCAGTGATCATGATCGATTCAGTCGAGGTGAACATGCGAATACTCGCTCCGAGTTCGTCGATCGCCTTCTCGAGTTCCACGGGTGTACGATTAGCCGTGCCTTCCATCAGGATATCGGTCATCAGATTGGCGACCCCGATTTTGCCCGGATCATCGAGCGTCATGCCCCCGGCCAGCGTAATGCCGAACTGGACGAGCGGTAGTTCGTCGTGCTGGATGCCGTACATCCTGAGGCCGTTGCTGTAAGTATGCGACCAGACCTCGGGCACGGCTGTTGCAGCCACCGGTCCTTTCTCGGGCTCCACCGTGCGATCGAAACTGGAAGGAATCTGCTCGACAACTTCCTCCGTGGGTTCGCGAACATCGTCAACGCCGGCTGATTGGATCGTCTCCTCAACGACGGGAAACCGTTCGGCATCATCTGTTACGAGATCCGAACGGCCCATTGGAACAAAGCTTGTCAGCACGTAATTCTCAGCCTTGATATACTGCTCATAAACCCGCCAGATATCTTCCTTGGTCACAGCCAGTGATTTCTGTATATCCTCCTCGATGAAGCCTGGCGAACCTGCGAATTCGTTGTAGCTGGCGAGCCTGAACGACTTCCCGAGAACACTGGATATGCTGTTGTAGAAGTTCGTCTCTGTTTTCGCTTTGATACGGTCCAGATCTTCGGTAGTGAACCGCTCTTCTTCAAAGCGATCGAAAGCCGTATGGATCGCCGTTTCGATCTTCCGAGTGCTCGTGCCTGGAAACGCGCGTATCCGAAATCGAAAAACGCCGGCGATCTCGCCGCTCGACTGATAGGCAGACACCGACGGCGCCAGTTTCTCATCCTCGACAATGACCTTGTAGAGCGGTGAGTCCTTTCCGTCGGACAGAAGTTCGCCAAGCATGCTCAGCGCATAGGAATCGTCGCTGTACTCCTCGACGGTCGGGTAGACCATGTTCAGTTCCGGCGACCGCGCAAAATTGTCTTCGTGAAATAC
>CAZGOS010000290.1:0-2606 GCA_964527795.1 uncultured Rhodothermales bacterium
CGGAGCACCCAGCGATCTGATATTATCCACGAAGGAATCGAACAACGGGCAACGCGCGCCTCGTGCAAGCGCCGGACCACTTCCCGTCTTCGTATCTCCTTCGCCCGGGATAGGGGCTGTCGGCGCTTCATCAAGAAGAGACAATGCATCGTTCAAATCCCGAATTCCTTCTGCAGTGTTTCCCGTGCGCCACGCAATGAAGGCTTTCAGATACAACGCTTCCAGGTTGGCCCTGTCGGAGCCCAGAACGTCATTCAGCAATCGGGTGGCCTCATCAAAGTCATCGGTGAGAATGGCAATCTCCGCCAGACGAATTACCAGCCCGGTTTCACCCGGAATCAATCGATTCGCTGATTCAAAAGCCGATCGGGCTTTTTCAATGTTAAAAAAGGGAATCCCCGGACGACACAGCGCCAGGTGACCTAATTGAGCATGTGCTCGAATGCTGTTTGCATCGACGGCAATGAGTCGTGTCCAGAGGGCATCCGCCGTCTCCCATTCTCCCAGTTCGTAACTGACGTTGCCCCGATAATAGAGGGCATCGTTGTGAGAGCTGTTCTGCTCGAGCGCCTTGCCGTAGGCATCGGCCGCGGCTTCAAAATCGCCCGCCTGGCGAAGCCGGGTTGCTTCGCGATAGTACTGCCAGAAGGCGCGCACGCTATCGCGACCGGCCACGTCCGTCGTGGCAGGCAATTCAGCAGGCACCGCTTCTCTCGGGCCACAGCGAACGCCCATCACTGCCAGAGTGGCCACAACCAGAAGAAGGAACTGCAATTGACGCGGTTTCCCAATCATGATCCTTCCTCTTCTGCTATTTCTTCTGTTTCTGCTATCAGCAACGTGCGATCGACGGAAACGTCCTCCAGCGTCGACGTTCGACCACTCGGCCAGCGAACCTCGATTTTTTCGACCATTCGAGATGAGCCCACTCCAAAATGCGCGACGGCGCTGTTTTGTGACAGATAGGATGCCTGAGAACCGATTTCCCGTAGTAGTGTGCGACCTCCGGCTTCCACGATGATACGCGCTCCGACTCCGCGCGTATTGCCGGACGTGCCTTTTAGTTCAATGCCCAGCCAGTGATTGCCATCGAGGCCCTGATTCTGCAATAACACGCCGGGACCGTCGTAGTTGACTACAAAGACATCCATATCGCCGTCGTTGTCGTAGTCTGCAAACGCGGCGCCGCGACCTATCTGCTCTGATTCGAAATGAGAGCCTGCCATCGTCGAAACGTCGTAAAATCCCCGTTCGGGTCCGCCGTTCCAGAAGAGAATATCCCGCATACCGATCAGAAGATGGGGCGCATCTCGCTGTTGAAGCGTGCTTCCGTTCACAACAAGAAGATCCAGTCGACCATCGTTGTCGTAATCAAAAAACGAGGTGCCCCACCCCACATATTCCAGCGCGATCTGGCCCAGCCCGAATCGGTCGGCGACGTCCTGGAATCGAAGCAGTTTTACCGCAGGGCTCGTCTCCGTGGACGGTGAAGAAAGCATGCTGTTGTACAACGCGTTCTCCTGCGCGAGCCAGTGCGTGACGAATAGATCCAGATCCATGTCTCCATCCCAATCGCCGACCGCCTGCCCCATGGCTCCGCGATAATCAGCCACCCGGGCAAGAAGGCTCACGTCGTCAAATGAGCCGTCACCGAAATTGCGGTAAAGCACGTTGTCGGAAATGTCATTCGACACGTAGAGATCCGGCCAACCGTCATCGTCAAAATCAGCCCAGGATGCAGCAAGACTTCGGCCCGATCGGTTGATTACGCCGGCGCTTTCAGAAACCTCGGAAAACGTTCCATCCCCATCGTTGCGATAGAGAAGGTTCCTTTCCGGCCGAAAAGAAGATGCGTTAATGCTCGCCGGCGCCGCGATGTCGTACTGATACGAGCTTGGGCTGGTAAGATTCGTTTCGAACTGCACGTATCCGGTGACATAGAGATCCAGATCGCCGTCCCGATCGTAGTCGGACCACGAGGCCCCGGCCCAGAATCCCTGCACCCCTCCTACCCGGGAGACTTCCGAAACGTCCTCGAACGTGCCATCTCCACGGTTCTGAAACAGCACATTCTCGCCGTAGCCGGAAACGAACAGGTCAATCCAGCCGTCACCATCGTAGTCGCCCCAGGCGGCTCCCGAGCCCCATGCACGAAGATCAACACCTGCCCGCCGGCTTACTTCCGCGAACGTTCCGTCGCCATTGTTGCGATACAGCGCGTTGTGGGCCGGTGAATTGGCGATCTGCTCTTCCGATAGACTGATAGGCCCGACAATGTTCACTACATAGAGGTCCTGCCATCCGTCGTTGTCGTAGTCGCCCCAGGCCGCCCCGGATCCCATGTCCTCAACGATCTGACTGGTTCGTTTCCCGGAAAAATGTTTGAAGTTGATGCCGGCCTCACTGGCGACATCGAGAAATTGCACGGCCGGAGCATCGTCGGGAACAGCCCTGTACAGGGTCGACGTGAGACGCGAGATGTCTTCGCCGGGAACGTAGACTTCCTTCTCCGGACGGAACAGGATCAGCGCCCCGACGACCGCAATCACAAAGAGCCCTCCGACGAGCACGGTTGTCAGAAGGCCCCTTTTCCGTCGGGGCAGATT
>CAZGOS010000291.1:0-2574 GCA_964527795.1 uncultured Rhodothermales bacterium
TATACGTTCGGTGGCGGATTCGTCGCCGTGGCCTGGTCCGATTTATTCCAGGGGAGTTTGATGCTTATCGGTCTCGTGGCCGTGCCCGTTTTCGCGTTCATCGCCGTTCCGGCTGGAGAGAGCCTGTTTGAGGGCCTCCGTGAAATAGATCCGGGACTCGTAAATATTTGGGGGACGGGCGGATTCACGCTCGAGAATATTCTTCTCATCGTCAGTTATGCCGCCATCGGTCTGGGTTTTCTGGGCTCTCCCCAGGTATTTGTGCGGTTCATGTCGATCCGTGGACAGACCGAAATAAATCGCGGTCGATGGGTGGCCATTCTGTTTACGCTGCTGACCGACACGGGCGCCGTATTCACGGGTATTCTCGGCCGCTATCTGCTTGTCGGACCGGGAGGCGACGTCGAAGATGTCTTAGGCGGGGCCGCAGAGAGCGTTCTGCCTATTCTGGTTGAGCACCTGTTTCCTGCGATCATCGTCGGACTGTACATCGCTGCCGTCCTGGCCGCCATCATGTCGACCATTGATTCGCTTCTCATCGTGGCGTCCAGTGCCGTTACGCGTGATTTCTATCAACAGCTCTACCATGCGAAACTCAAGGACGATTCGCTGACACACATGTCGCGACTGGTCACGCTGACCATGGCCGTGTTGGCGCTGGCTATCGCACTCATCGTATCGGTCGTTTCACCGGACCGGACCATTTTCTGGTTCGCCATCTTCGGTTGGTCGGGAATTGCCGCGACGTTTGTTCCTGTCATGATACTCTCCATATTCTGGAAAGGTTATACCGTTCGAGGGGTCATCGCATCGATGATCACGGGTTTTCTCTCGATTCCCTTTTTCAAGTTTGTGCTGCCCGCCGTTCCGGTGATCGGAGAATACTTCGCACTGACTCAGGAGATGGCTCCATCGGTTCTTCTCGCCTTGCTGGCAGGCATTCTTTTCAGCAGAAAGTGACTGTGAATAGCGCACAAGCGACCGTCCCGGCTTGCAATTTTGAAAGTACCGGGTAAATTGGTCTTCTCGCGCTTTCATCAACCAAAGTAGCCGAATAGCCTTGCAAGACCGTACCGTTAAAGCCGCTCTGATTCAGGCCACACTCTCAGAAAGCACCGACGCATCAACCGACAGGATCAAAACCTCCATGACCGATAAAACGGTCGCACTGATCGAGGATGCAGCCGGTCAGGGCGCACAGGTTGCCTGCCTGCAGGAATTGTTCAATGGCCCGTATTTCGGAGCCGAACAGAATGCAAAATGGTACGATATGGTCGAGCACATACCGGACGGCCCCACGACCAGGCTAATGCAGGAGCTCGCGGCCAGGCACAAAATGGTTCTGGTCGTACCGCTCTATGAAGAAGACCTTACCGGCCTCTACTACAACACGGCCGCCGTTATCGATGCCGACGGCTCGTATCTGGGCAAATTCCGGAAGATTCATATTCCCCATTGCCACCCGGGCTTCTGGGAAAAATTCTACTTCAGACCCGGAAATCTTGGCTATCCCGTATTCGATACGGCTGTCGGAAAAGTCGGCGTGTACATTTGTTATGACCGGCACTTTCCGGAAGGATGGAGGGAACTTGGTCTCAACGGCGCCGAAATCGTTTTTAATCCATCAGCTACCGTCGCGGGTCTGAGTGAGTATCTCTGGAAACTGGAGCAGCCGGCAGCAGCGTGCGCCAACATCTACTTTATCGGTGCGATCAACCGACCGGGCACGGAAGCACCCTGGAACATCGGCGAGTTCTACGGCACGTCCTATTTTTCCAATCCAAGAGGCCAGATCATGGTCGAGGGTCCTCGCGAAGGAGATGCCGTGGTCATGGCCGATCTGGACTTGAATCTTATTCGGGAAGTTCGAAACACGTGGCAATTTTATCGCGATCGTCGTCCTGAGACGTACGTGGCTACCGTGAGGCCATAAGCGTCGGAAGGACTTTCTGAACGACGTACTGAAGGACCTTCCGAACGAGTTTCTGAACACGACAGCGCGGTTAATTTGAACCTCCCCCCTCGCGATATCACACAGTCCAGCCTCTACAACGAGGATCTGGCGCCCGTCGCGTTTGCCGCCCGGTCCTGGGGCATGTGGGCTTTCGCCGCTCTGTGGGTAGGAATGGCGGTGAATATTCCCACCTACACGCTCTCCGCTGGAATGATTTCGCAGGGCATGAGCTGGCATCAGGCTTTACTCGTAATCGCACTGGGCAACCTGATTGTGCTCATACCCATGCTTCTTAATGCCCATGCGGGTACGAAATACGGTATCCCGTTTCCCGTGATTTTACGGGCTTCGTTCGGCACGATTGGGGCAAATATTCCCGCGCTCATGCGCGCGCTCGTCGCCTGTGGATGGTTCGGAATCCAGACCTGGATTGGTGGGTCGGCGATTTATACGCTGCACTCCGTCATTTTCGGGTTCGAACCCGCTACGCCGGCCGACATGCTCCCGGTTATCGGGCTTTCCTGGGGACAACTCGGCAGTTTTCTTGCATTCTGGGCCATCAACATCGGTGTCATTCTCGCCGGCATCAATACCATCAAGTGGCTCGAAACGCTGGCGGC
>CAZGOS010000292.1:0-2481 GCA_964527795.1 uncultured Rhodothermales bacterium
CTCGCCGAATTCCCACAGCAAAATCGGATCGAAGCTCCGGAGAAAGAGATACCGCATACAGGAAGGCCAGGTCCGTCTGCGGGAAGCCGGACCTTCCGTCGGACGCAGGATCCACCGCCAGACGAATGGCATAGTCAACGTTCTCCTGGCGCCGATAGTATTTGAGCGTCACCCAACTGAGTGATAGACTGCGCCCTGCCGTATTCCCGGCCGCGTCAATAAAAAATCCGAGGTCCAAACCGGTCGCCAGGTGGGTTTCAAATCTCAAATTCAGACCAAGCGGATCCGAGGCCGTAGAGGGCACGCTCCGCGAAGAGATATCATCGTTCTGCAGAAGACCGGCGGGTCTGTACGAAATCTCCGCCGTAACCGCATAGCGGTCAAAAAACATGCGCGAAGCCGTTTCGCCGTGATAAAATGGATCGAATGTCCGAACAGGTCTCTGGGCATGCACATTCGCGCCGGAAAGTGCGGTCAGACCGACGACTATCAGCCAAACGGATCGGCGATATGAGAGAGTTCGATCCACGATGCGAGTGGCGAAACCCACCTCCGTGGTGGAAGGGTGAATTAATATCGATCGAATTCTTTGACGCGCGGCCCATTCGTTGGTTCGCACGTATCCGATCGCTATAGGTCCATGGTTTCTCCCGGACTCAGTACACGTGCCGGATGACCGGTAGCCGCCATTTCCTCTTCCCACATTGACGTATCCACCTCGATCAGCGGGAACGTGTTGTAATGTACCGGAACCGTGACGGCCGGATGAATCATATTCACGGCGCGAATCGAATCTCTCGGACCCATCGTGAAACAATCACCAATCGGAACGAGCGCGAGATCTACAGAATAATCCTGGCCGATCCACTCCATTTCTGCAAACGGGCTCGTATCTCCGAGTGCATAAATGGTCCGTCCCTGTGCCTCTACGATATAACCGTTTGCACTACCACCGTAGGTCCCATCCGGAAACGACGACGAATGACGCGCATCCGTTTGTGTGACCCTGCCCCAGTCGAAATCCCACGAACCACCCGTGTTCAGCGGCTGCACGTTCTCGTGACCGTGCTTCTGTGTGATGTATTGTGTGATTTCGAAGTTTGCAACAACGAGGGCATTCGTACGGACCGCAATCTCCGGCGTGTCCCCCCAATGGTCGCCGTGGGCGTGCGTGAGTAGAATGACATCCGGGGACAATGCGTCGGCTGTTACAACTCCGTCGGTAAGCGGATTGCCCGTGATGAAGGGATCTACAAGTATTTCAACGCCGGTAATGGAAAGTTGGAAGACCGAGTGTCCGAAATAAGTAAGCTTCATGGCAGCAAAATATTGAATTGGAGGTTCCGTTACATTCGGCCCTTCGCCACTTTATAGAGCCGGACGGAAAATACGACGAAACCAGCGATGCCGAGCACATTCGCAACGGTTTCAAATCCTTCGGGTGCAAGGCTGAATGGTCCGGCCCGGTCCAACAGCGACAGCGCTCATTTCATGAGAATCATCTGGCGCGTGCGAATTCCTTCGGCCGATCGCAAGCGTACAAAATAGGTGCCGCTCGGCAAATCGGCGGCGTCGAATCGCACACGATGTTCTCCAGGTTCTTCTCTTGCATCGACAAGTAATGAAACCATTTGACCGGCCAGATCCCAGACAGATACCTGAACATGTTGAGCTTCCCGAAGCAGATAGGTGACGGTCGTCGTTGGATTGAATGGATTCGGAAAGTTTCCTGTCAGTACGGCGGATGCATCGTCATCGTCTGCTCCCATTCCAATCTTCAGCGCCCTCGAAACGGTTTCCATACCGTCAACGAACTGCTGCCGGATGCGATAGAAAGCGACTCCCATCGGAATCGAGATATCCCGGTACTGCAGAACCTCATTCACCGGATCGACTGTCGACCGATTTCCTCGCTCCACGCGGGCCAATAAATCATAGGTCGATCCGTCCGTCGATCGTTCGACAAGAAAGGCCTCTGCCTCAGGATCAGATACCGTCCATTGCAGGAGAACGCTCGCGACGTCAAGGCTCGCTTCCAGATCGCGAATGGGCTCATAAAAAGAAAGATTCGATTGCACCACGCGGGCCGATTCGATCTCCTCGATCTGGAGCGGGATTGGTTCGGATTCGTCGAAAGAAATCACTTCCACTACGCCGTCTATCGAGACGACAGGCTGTCGCATCGATTGTCGAATGGCCGACGCGCTGCGAGCCCGGTGCCAAATGCGAATCTCATCGATCAGCCCCACGAATTCGCGAGCTTGTTCGGCTACTTCATCCGCCTGCAGCGTTCGTCCGCCAAACATGATGCTTCCTGCCGATGGAATAAGCAGAGCATTCATGTGGAACAAAGAATCTGAGGCCACGCCGTCGATATACATACGGCTCCACTGCGCATCTTTATCGTGTGATATGGCCACGTGATGCCAGGCACCGTCAGCCACAGGCTCCGCGCTCCGCATGGAACGATGTTCTCCAGGT
>CAZGOS010000293.1:0-2448 GCA_964527795.1 uncultured Rhodothermales bacterium
AGCTTTCTCATGGGTGGCAATCAGAAGGGAAATGTTCGCGAGGAATCACGCTCCCTGCGCCTGAAGGGTGACCTCACGAAACAGATGGGGCTCGTACATGAGGTGAGAACGGGATTCGAGTTTCAGTTTCATGAACTTGACCGGCGCAACTTTACGACTCTCTTCGACAGAGATACTTACCGTGAACCGACGGTTCCGGACGTAGATACGCCGTTACATGATTCGTATGAAGGTCAATCCGTTTCGGAGATAGCCTTTTACGCCCAGGACAAACTGGAATTTGACAACTTTATCATCAACGCAGGCATTCGATTCGAGCGGTTCGAACCTAACGGCGACTTCATTCCTGATCTGTTGGATCTTGAGATCACGGAGGAGGCCGATGTCATTGGACTGGAAAGAGCCAAACCATCGTCGTTTATCATGCCGCGCCTTGGCGTTTCTTTTCCGATTACGGATCGCGGAATCATCCACTTTTCGTATGGACACTTTGCGCAGATGCCCACGTTGAGAAATCTTTTCCTCAATCCGGATTTCGAATTCTCTCGTGGGGCCGTACCGACGTTTGGCAATACAGCTCTGCGACCCGAACGAACGATTCAGTATGAAATGGGGCTTCAGCAACAGATTACGGAGAATATCGCCTTTGATATCACCGGGTTTTTCAAGGACATTCGTGATTACCGAGCGCTTCAGACCATTCGATTCAGCACAATCGGCGGCGAGGATGTGTATAACATCTATCTAAACAAGGACTATGCGAATGTGAAAGGTATCGTATTCGCGCTGACGAAGCGCCGTCCGAGAAATGGGCTGCTGTCGGCTACATTTGATTACACGTTCCAAATCGCCGAAGGCAACAATACAGACGAAAACGCATTTTTCTTCAATTCTCTCTCCGGACGAGAAACCGAACTGGAACTCGTACCGCTAACCTTTGATCAGCGACATATTATTTCGAGTACAGTTACTGTAACGAAATCCAAAAACTGGGGTATTTCGCTGATTGGTCAGTTCGCATCCGGTTATCCGTACACACCGCTTCTGTTCGATCAAAAAATCGACCAACTACCGCGAAACGACAGAAAACCAACTCAGCTTAAACTGGATGCCCACCTGTACAAGGAATTCAAACTTGCAGGAAGGGCTCAGCTTCGCGTTTTTGTGAAGATCTTCAACGTGTTTGATAAGCTCAACGAACGGTTTGTTTTCGACGATACGGGACGAGCGACCTATTCGCTGAACGGTCAGAGAGGCGTTCATGCAACGTGGGAGCCTGCGTATGGACTTCCGGGTATTCATGATCTCGACGATTACAATACGCGGCCGCAGTATTACAACCCGCCCCGTGAAATCCGACTCGGTGGCACGCTTTCCTTCTGATTATCGTCCAACGCAAAGCACCATAGATTTTCTTACGCCGACATTAATATGAATCGAATTCTCAGTATCGCGTTGATCTGCCTGTTGTCTGGATCGGCACTCGCCCAGACACGTGAAAGAGGTTGGAATTACGATCGCCACGCGGAATGGATCGAGATTCAGTCCCGCAAGGGAGGTGATCCACCACCGGCCAATTGCTTCGATGACGCCACATCGAGGCGTGATGCCGTACTGAACGGTAATCGGATCACCGCTCAGATCCTGAACTTTGGCTCCATCTCCTCGCCGGGAAATACGATTACGGATATTGTCTGGAACGGACTCGGGTATGGATACGAATTCGGTCCCTTTGTCGGCGCCGAGGTGATTGATGAAGGACACAAAGATACCAAGAGCGTGCGTATGCGTGATGAAGAAGGAAACGTCGTACTGGGCGATGATGGACTACCGATCTGGGTAACACATATCGTATCGGACGGGATCGTATCCAACGGTGGAGAAGTCTCCCCCGACCTGTCCGAATTTTGGGGCTGGCAGCCCATTCCCTGTGCCCAGCCGGTTGGAAGTTTCGAAGGTATTGCAGTCGTAAATCCGGAATCCACTCTTATCCCAACCAATGATCAGCCTGATGAAAACCTGGATGGACAGCCTGATTCCTGGCCGGCCTCCTGGTACAATGCCAACCTGAAGGAATACGTCTGGCCGGGTGCGCTCCAACAGGGAGCTTCCAACGCGGACAAGGAGGCGCTCTATTTCATGAACGACTATTCCAATAAGGAATTTCAGAATTACTACCCGTTCCCCTCTGATAGCACAAAGAAAGGATTAGGACTCGAAGTCGAGGTTCGGCTGTACCAATGGGCGAATCCGCTGGCGGAAGACGCCATTTTCCTTGTGTACAAGATCTCGAACAAGAGCGAGAAAGACCTCGATAAGGTAGTCTTTGGTATGTGGGGAGATCCGCACGTTGGAGGCCCCGGTGATTGGCAAGACGACCTTGCCGCCTGGGACGCAAATCGGAATATGGTTTTTGCCTGGGACAACGACTTGCGCTCCGATATTCCC
>CAZGOS010000294.1:0-2429 GCA_964527795.1 uncultured Rhodothermales bacterium
GGTGATTCGACGGCTGCTGGTTGGCGGGCGGACCGTGGTCGATATCTACTGGGCGCCCGAACCCGACGGGCTCAGAGTCGACGATGAGGTCCGCGCAGCAACGGACGTCGGCAGTCCCGACCGTTTCATGCTCTCCTTCACGTCCGTCGCCAAGGGTCCGTTATATACGACGCTGCTTGTTCAGACCGACCACCTGATCGTCGAATCGCCCGAGGCGCAGCGTCGCGACACGGACGACTCGCAACGCGGGATTCTCGTGCCTGTGCAGACGATGCGCGTCGCGCCGACGGAGGAGTTGAGAAAAGCGCAGGCCCGAGAGACGGGCCGCCTGCCGACCGAGACGAAGAGTCTCGCGCCGATCGACGACGAGTTACACCTGGCGCTACAGTGGGATCAGTACGAAATGACCGATACAGGCGAGAACGCCGAGGTTGGACCCCTGCTCCGAACGCATACCGAACTGGTAGACAGTCTTGAGGCATTGCAGGCGGACGAAATGATTCTCGAGATGAGTGACCTTTTGCCGCTCACAAGTGACATCGAAGGAGATATGATTGCCGGCCTGGCGACACCGTATCCGTTCGACATACTCACGGAGGACCGGCAGCTTGCACTCTCCTTCGATATTTACCATCTCGTATTTAATGCCGACGATCGAACACAGTACCAGGTTCGATTCGTCGTGAAACGAGGCACCAGAAAGAAAGGCCGATTTATTCCTGACGGGGGACGCGAGTCCGGGACGTCGGTGGCCTTTAACCGGACCGGAGAGTCGCGGACGACAAACGAAACAATAGAGGTAGACCTGGGAGATTGGTCAGGTCGAGGCCAACTCGAAATCACTGTTCAAGTCACAGACCAGTTGGACGGTCGCACAGTCTCCCGAAAGATTGAGTTCGAACTCCGCCGGTAGCTCCGAAGCACACCACTGACGCCGTGTTCGCCGACCCCGTGATAGATCAGCAACCAGCCTTCCGACGTTTCGACAGGAGTAGGACCTGCGCCGATTTTCGCTGCTTCCCACTCATATTCGGGCCGCATGATAATATGGTCATCAAGCGTTCTTATGTGAGAATCCCACTTCTCATCAGGAGGATTGAACAGCTCATCCAGATCTTCGAAACGGATGAGCTGAATGTCTGGCGAGATGCGATGCAGCATCACGATCCGGCCATGCATGAGACGAGGAAAAATGACCGCATCTTTGTTCGTGCAGTCCGGACCAACGATCCCGTGTTTTCTGACGGTTTTAAAATCGGTCGTTGAGGCCAGTGCGATTCGTATCCCATCAACGGTGCCTTCCAGCGGATGAGACAGTCCTGAATACGTGATAAGAAACGTGTCTTCTATTTTCGAAATCCGCGCGTCTTCTGCTCCGAATTGATCAAATTCCGAATCGGGTCTGATAAACGGCTCAGTTTGCAGCTCAAAGTTGGTTGCGTCCGTGCTGCATGCATACCCGATACAGGTCACGTAATTGGTGAATGATGATACCAAGCGGCTCGCGTCATGGGCGACATGATTCGGATCTTCGTAACCGGTCGGAAGCGCCCTGAAAAACAGGTGGATTAACCCATCAGCAAGGACAGCCCGGTACACCTACGGTAAACGAGTATTGATCTACTCATGCTTTCAGCCCGGAAGAGATTCCGGCATCGTAGTCTGATCCACTGAAGAGCAGAGAACTCAATTCCTCTCTGGCTTCGTCTGCCCGTTCGGGATGGCCTTTCAGGTCCAGAAAGAGTTGCACAGGATGCACGCAGGGAAATCCTCCTTCCTGTTTTGCGCCCCGGAAGACACCTGCGTCGTTGGGCACCACAAACCAGATGTTTGCTCCTTCTTCCTCTTTTTCTTCACGCCTGAAACCCCATCGCAACAGTTCTGCCTCGTTCGGAAGATCGCTCACGTATACCGACACAAGCCCGAATGAATGGAGGTTCGTGTAGGCATGTGCTGCCGATAAACCGGTGAATGCGTGTTTTGCGTTCGCTTTTTGAAGAATCGCCTGAAGCGATGTCATGAGCTCAATCCCGGTATGAGACGCGACCTGACCTCTGACGATGTCGTGTTTGCCGAAGTCATAATGCTCATCCCAGGCCTGCAACAGCCCTTCCGGATCGTCACATTTTATGGATCCGTCAGACAGTTTTCGAACGAGACCCTGTTTCAACATTCGACTGATTATCTGACTGACGAACGAACTGGAAAGCCCGGTGCGCCTGCCGATTTCTATCTGTCGCATTGACACAAATGGGTATTGAAGCAGCAGTCGACCAACGCGCGAACTCCTCGGCGCGAATACATTGGAGAGCTTCTTTCGCGCTTTGACGCGGTTCGGCTTCCCAGTAATCAGTATCCTGATATGATCCGCCGTGATGTCCGCGTTGCCGGAGAGATCGATCCACGAGACGTTCGCTTTCTCACAGATT
>CAZGOS010000295.1:0-2338 GCA_964527795.1 uncultured Rhodothermales bacterium
AGATCCAGCCAGTCGCCGTCCGAGCGGACAATCGTACCGAACAGCTGTAATTCGGCCGCTGCAGCCGGTGTCATCGTGACCCGCACTGCGCCCCAATTTTCCGACTTCACCAGGGTCTCGCGCAATAGAAACGGCATCAGCTTTGCTTCGATCTGCCGAATGCGGGGGAACACCTGCAATTCACGATACACCGAAGGATCATCAGGTATGCCCGGATTGAAAACCGGAATTGTCACATTCAATGCCGTACCGTCGTTGGTCGCGGCGATCAAAGACACGCCGGATTGAGCGAGCGCGGCGGGCGAGGCTGCCACAACGACGCAGGCGACAAGTGTTGCCGTGGCCAGATGATGTTTGATACGCATAGTCACAGCGCCAGCTTGCCGGTACTGCAGACTCGTTTCATGCTAAGCGTCTCAATGCATTCGAACTTGCCTGGACGTTTCTCAATGCGCCAGTAGAAAAGATTTATCGTGAACGGTATCGGTGCCGTATTCGATGTTGCGGTGGTTGTGACACGCAGCTGTCTGCGATCTTCGGACGTCTGGAATCGATGGACTACGCGCAACCCGTCCGGGAATTCGTTTACCGAGACAAGCCGGTCGCCATCCCAGCCACAGGATTCATTGCCGAAAGCGCTGTCGGTTGGTTTCGAAACGCCGTCGAAGAACGCACACAGGAGCGAGAAGTCATCCTTGCGTTCGATGAGAATCTCATGCTCCGTCTGCGAGATTGTCAATTCGTCGAATCTCGTAATGAGTTCGACCAGTCGGGCGAGCGGCATGAGCCGCGACATATCTCTTTCCGAGGCGACTGGTCCCACCGAATCGTGCTGGCCGCTTCTTAAGGCCAACTCGTAGTAGGAATCCCGCAGCACGTCGTTAATGTTATCGCTTCGCGCGTAGTCACGGGCCCAGAATCCGCTGAAGTCAGCGGGCATATCACCCTCGAAATACTTCGTGTCTGCGATGAGGAGCGGTTCCTCGTGGGCACAGCCGGCCAGCCACAGCAGGGCTGCGAGCAGGAACGGCGTGAACCATCGGGAAATTGGGTAGCTGGGTTTTGGCAAGATAGTCGGATTACGCACGGGTGTCGTGTCAGGGACAGGAAATTCTACCGCATTCTCGAGCACTGATGTGTCACGAATGCTCGCGCGTAGTTGAGGCCCAGCGTGTACGGTGCCGGGCCCCCGATTCCTGTTCGAATAAACTATTTCGGTATTTCCAGTTCTGTTCTTGAAGCTACACTGAAGGAAAAAGTAACCGAATAAATCTTGTCATTGCCTTCCCGTTTGAAGTTCAAAGTCACTTCGCCATCCCCGGGCATTGTAAATATGTGGGTGGTTTTGTAAGTGCCGGGATCGCGACTCGAGCCCCTCGCAGTAAACGTCCCGGCCTCTTTGCCTGCAAACGTAACGACGGCCTCCAGTGCTTCCAGGTCCGTGATGGGTTCTTTCGTGTCGGCGTCAGTAAAGCGCCAGACAAGATATTGACGTTCTGCATCGACCATGGGTTCCGGTTCGGCACCAAAAAGAACACTGATGTCATCGACGTTTGTTCTACTATGACCGAATGCCGCCGCTGTAAAAAATATCAAAATGAGAATGAGTTTGTTGAGCATGTCTTTCATTAAGTCTCTCCTGTTCTTTGTCCGACAATCATGCCACGTGAGAATTCCCAGGTACTGCGAAATTTCTTCTTTACTCAGCGCGGTACCGCGAGCAGCCGGAAGGTTTCAGTACGTCATAATAGCTTGCCGCGATTGATTCCATGTTAGCCTATCCGATCCGACAGAACTCGTTGGACCCAAGACACATGAGCATCCGCCCTCTGATCTGCATGCTTTTCCTGTCCATGGTTTTGCCGGCGGCGCTCGCGCAGGAATTCTATGACGTAGTGATTCTCGACGGTCGAGTGATGGACCCCGAAACAGGGCGGGACGAGATCGCGAACGTGGGCATCATCGGGGACCACATCCAGGCGATCACCACCGATGATATCCGCGGCCGTCGGACCATCGATGCCAGCGGGCAGATCGTGGCGCCCGGTTTCATCGATATTCTCGCAGACATTAGACTGGAGCGGGACGCGCACGAGTTCAAGATTGGCGATGGCGTGACAACGGTGCTGGGCATGCATGGCGGGCCTGTCGACGCGTTGGAATACGGGCAAAAGCATGCTGCGGCGGGTCCCCTGGTCAACTATGCGGCGACGGTGGGGCACTCGGCACTGCGCGAGGCTGTCGGTGCCAGCGATCCCTACCTGCCGGCGACCCCCGGGCAAATCGAGGCCATGCGCCGCCTGGCAGTGCTGTCGATCCGCGACGGCGCCGTGGGCAT
>CAZGOS010000296.1:0-2037 GCA_964527795.1 uncultured Rhodothermales bacterium
TGAGGGCGGTAGTACAAAATCATACCGAAAGATACGAAATATCAGGCACAAACACGAGCTCAAAATACCTGTATCATCATGGGACGCAAGGTTTTGTGAATTTATGGATGGGAACTAATTAACACTCCCAGAACATTGCTCTATTCCGATTTCCCACTTTGATCACTCGCGAGCACGTTCATTTTGTTGCGCGCTGGTGCCGGAATATCCTTTGTTGGCGACTTACGATCACTCACCCGGAGAAGAACCATGTCCAAATCACTATCGAACATTGCCCTGGCTGTTGTGCTGTTATCTACGTTAATCGTAACACCGGGTGCGAAAGCCCAGGATGAACCCCCAACTACCTACATCCAGGTCGATTATATGAAGGTCGCCCCGGGAAGTGACGCCGAGTACATCGACGTTGAAGGATCTATCTGGAAGCCTATCCACGAAGCGCGCCGGGGTGCAGGTACGCTCGTCAGCTGGAGTCTTTATGCCGTCCGGTATCCATCGGGTACGAATGCCGAATACAATTACGTGACGATCAATATTTATTCGGACTTCGATCAAACTGAAAATGCTTTCTCAGGTGAGATTGTACAGCAGGCTCATCCAGGAGCCAGTGATGCGGATTTTGGTGATATGATGGCTCGAACCGGGGCATCTAGAGATCTGGTTCGGTCAGAGTTGTGGATGGCGCACGACGTCCTACAGCCTCCGAGTCCGGCGAAGTACGTCACTGTTTCTCATATGACCGTTCCTTCGGGAGGCGGTGGTGCCTATTTGGAGCTTGAGCGGGAGATATGGAAGCCAATTCATGCGTCGTCCATTGTGGCTGGATACAGATCCGGTTGGGGCGTGTACTCCATGATGTTTCCCAACGGGACATCTGAGCCGTACAATTATGGAACGGCTAACCTTTTTGACGAATATTCCGATATCATGGCTGAGATCCCGGAAGAAGTGTGGGCAGCTTCTCACCCGGATTACACGGACGAGATGTGGGACGAAGCACTCGAACGTACCGGAAAGGTCAGGTCAGTTTATAGCTCAGAACTGTGGCAGCTTATTGATACTACTGATTCCGAAGCAGCCGGAAATTAAAGGCGCTTCTGATTGATCGATCTCACTCGCGCTTTCGATAACGGAGGTCATTCAATCTTCTCCCGTGACGGGTCCGGCAGACGCTCATAATCGTGTCGCCCGGTGATCAGCCGGGCACCGCGCTGATACGTAACATAGGACCAGGCCCACCCGAAGAGAACCCAGACCCGGTTCCGGAATCCGATCAGATAGAAAATGTGAATTGCGAGCCATGCCACCCAGGCGGGAAAGCCGGAGAACCGGACGCGCCCGAGATCGGCTACGGCTGCCGCGCGACCGATCGTAGCCAGGGAGCCCTTGTTCCGGTACTCGAATGGCAGCGTCTCGTCACCGCGAATCTGGCGCAGGATATTCTGCGCGGCATGGGCGCCTGCCTGAATCGCAGCCGGGGCTACGCCCGGCACCAGGCCTTTATCCGTCTCGATGCATGCGACGTCGCCGGCGACGAAGACGTTCGGGTTACCCGGTAGTGAAAGATCGGAAAGTACACGCACACGGCCCGTATGGTCACAGGGCACATTAAGACTGGACGCGATGCGCGAGGCCGTAACACCCGCGGCCCAGAGAACGGTTCGTGCCGTAATTTTCTTGTCTCCGCCTGCAACACAGCGACCGTCGATGTGGTCTACGCGAGTCGACGTAACTACTTCGACGCCCAGCGATTCGAGCTGTTGTACGGCTTTTGCAGAAAGTTCTTCCGCATAAGAGGTCAACACCCGGCCATTTCCCTCCACCAGCACGACACGAATCTGTTTTGGATCGAAACTCCTGAAATCATGGGCGAGTGTATGCCTGCCGATCTCCGAGAGAGCACCCGCCAGTTCAACGCCGGTAGGTCCTCCGCCAACCACGATGAATGTCAACCATTCCCGGCGGAGCTCCGGGTCCGTTTCCAGTTCGGCCGCCTCGTAGGCCAGGTAGATTCGTCTTCGGATTTCAAGTGCGTCT
>CAZGOS010000297.1:0-2035 GCA_964527795.1 uncultured Rhodothermales bacterium
CTAGAAGGACCAGGTGACGAGTCCCTTGAACTGAATGATGAGCAGAAGCCCGATGGCCTGGATCGCAATGAATGGAACGACGCCCCGATAAATCGAGGCCGTAGATATTTCGGGCGGAGCGACCCCTCGCAGGTAAAACAGGGCGAATCCGAACGGCGGAGTCAGAAATGACATCTGCAGATTCATGCCGATCATCACCCCGAACCAGACGAGATCAATCCCCAGGGCGGCCGCGGCCGGCACGAGAAGAGGGATGATGATGAACGCGATCTCAAAGAAGTCGATGAAGAAACCCAGCAGGAAAATCGCCAGATTGGCAACGATGAGGAATCCGATCACTCCGCCAGGAAGATTCGTAAGCAGTCCCTCAATCCACAAATCACCGTTTAAACCCCTGAAAACGAGTATAAATGCCGTGGATCCAATCAGGAGAAACATGACCATCGAACTGAGGCGGGCTGTTTCGTCCATGGTTTCGCGCAGCGCCTTTACGGAGAGTCGTCCATTCGCAGCCGCGAGCACAATCGCTCCAAGTGCCCCCAGTGCTCCGGCCTCCGTCGGCGTAGCGATTCCTGCGAATATGCTGCCGAGCACCAGCAGTATCAGAACCAGCGGCGGCATCATGACAAAAAGCACGCGCCTCAGAAGCGCCTTCCCACGAATCGAACGTTCTTTTAAAGGAAGAGCCGGCGCTTTTTCCGGTTGAAAATATGCGACGAGTCCTGCGTATATCGCGTACAAAATCGCGAGGGCAATTCCGGGAACGAGCGCGCCGATAAACAGATTTCCCACGGGTATGCCCATCTGATCGGCCAGCACGACGAGTACGACGCTAGGTGGGATAATCTGTCCGAGCGTACCGGAGGCGGTTATTACACCAACCGATAGTTCGTTGGAGTATCCGTAACGCATCATGACCGGAAGTGAGATCATCCCCATAGCCACGACGGACGCGCCGACAACGCCCGTAGCGGCAGCGAGCAGGGCGCCCACAAAAATAACAGCGAACGCCAATCCTCCCCGGACCGGTCCGAATAATTGCCCGATGGTCGTCAGCAGGTCTTCCGCGAGACGCGATTTAGCCAGCATCGTACCCATGAAAATGAAGAAGGGCACCGCGAGCAGAATGTAGTTGGCCATGATGCCGAACGTCCTGTCGGGAAGAGCCAGTAGCAGCGGCCAGTCGAACAGGCCTGCTTCTACGCCCAGGAAAGCAAACAGGAGTGCCGTACCACCGAGGGCAAATGCAACCGGGAACCCCGAGAAAATTACAAGGAGTACGGCTGCGAACATCAGAGGTCCGAGAAGTTCTTCCATCAGAGGGCCTCGTCGGGAAGTTCTCCTTCTGAATCCACTGATTCTGCTGAATCGGGACGAAGAAGAATGGCGATCTGGCGTATCCCCATCGACAGTCCCTGAGCCAGCACCAGTACGAAGGCGACCGGAATCATGGTCTTAATGGGGTACCGTGGTAATCCTCCGGGGTCCGGAGACACCTCCATGACCGCCCATGAATTCTGTACGGCCGGCCATGAGACCCAGATCATCAGAATGCAGAAGGGAAACAGAAGAAGAATGACCCCGAGAAGATTGATGATCGCCCGGCCACGGGATCCGAGACGCGAGAAAAGCACGTCCACGCGAACATGCGCATCGTGTTTTAACGTATAGGCAGCGCCCAGCAGAAAAACCAGACTGAACAGATACCACTGGAGTTCGAGGTAGGTATTCGAACTCAGTCCAAGACCGGTAAAACGATCCAGATAGCGTACGATCGCATTGAACGATCCGATTACGACCATTGCGAGCGTGAGCCAGTAGATCAAACGCCCGAATCGCTCGTTGAAGCGATCGATCGCATCGGCGATTCGCAGCATCAGGGGCATTTCAGTCGACGGGGAGATGTGGTCGAAAGCCCGAAAGGTACGAGGTCATGCCAGGAGTTGCTACGAGGAGTCCTCGTCCGGGTTGTCAGATTGCTCCAAATAGCGGGATATTCGCCGCTTCAAATCGGTTTCTTCGTCCCTGGATCGCC
>CAZGOS010000298.1:0-1959 GCA_964527795.1 uncultured Rhodothermales bacterium
GAATACCGCGTCCCCCTACGCGTTCTATGAGAGCGCTAAATCTCTCGTGGCGTGGTCCGACAGCGGAAAACTCCTGCGGGCATTCCACGATCTTTCGTGCCGGAAGGCCTATATATACGGTGAAGAAAACGCGGATCATGCGACCGTTGCTTCCGTCGAAGGAATTTCCAGAATCGCGATTGAACGCGCCGGGCATTTTGTTATGAACGACAATCCGGACGGCTTCTACACGGAGCTTCTGGAATTTATTCGTGGCGGGAATCGAGCGAGCGTAAGCTGACGATCGATCTGCCCGTCAATCCAAAATGGCGGTTAATTGTTATGGGTTTCGTACTAATCAGTAGGGATAGGACGAAATCCGTACTAAACGGCACGAATAGAACGAGGATCGTATCAATTGCCACGGCCTGCACTTGACATCGATGCGAAAGAGCTCACAGCGGCGCAGCGAAATAACCTTGTCAGTCTCCTGAGTCGCGCGTCAGGAACGTTCGAATCCGACGTTCTGGCAGAGGTCAAGGCGCACGGTCTCGGTCGGATCAAGAATGCGCATCTTCGCCTCCTTCTCAATCTGGACCTGGGGGGCAATCGCATTTCTGTTCTCGCCGAGCGGTCGGGCCTGTCCAGGCAGACGGTCGGCTCGCACGTGCACGAGCTCGCGAAACTCGGAACTGTACGATTGGAGCCCGATCCGACAGACGGCCGCGCCAGAATCGTCGTATTGACAAAGGAAGGACTGAAAAATCTTATGAGCCTTCTCGAAATCATCCGGAGCGTTACGAGGCGCTACGGCGAAACGGTCGGCCGGCGCCGCATCACGCAGCTGCACTCGACGCTAAGCATGCTTCTGGACGCGATTATGGGTACGGATGGGAAGAGCGTTTAGTACCGGGATCCAGGAGACCGTCGTCTACCATTCCTTTCACACGCCGGTTTGCTCAGCCCGGCCAGGTCTGCCTCGTCAGACAATCGAGTACCGCCGGGAGAGAAGCCGATGCGTGGCCTATGACACGATCGGCCGCTCCGTAATAGAGATGAAGCGTTTCTCCAATAACGGAAGCGCCCTGAGGAAAAATGACGTTGTTCACGTCACCTTCGAGTTCGTACGACGCCTCGGGAACCATGATCGGCTCCGATGACCGGCCGATCACCTTGCGCGGATCGTCCAGATCCAGCAGAGCGAGGCCGACGCGATATACGTGGTTCCAGTCGACGCCATGGTAAATGAGCAGCCAGCCTGCATTCGTTTCAATCGGCGTCGGGCCGGCACCGATTTTCTTGGCCTCCCACTCCTGTGCCGGTTGCATCACAATACAGTCGTCGAGTGACGCAATGTGCTCCTTCCAGACCCGTTCCGGCGGGTCGAAAAGCTGCTCAAGGTCGTCGAACAGAATCAATTGAATGTTCGGCACGATGCGGTGCAGCATGGCAATCCTTCCCCGGATTCGGCGAGGGAAGATGACGGTATCCTTGGACGGCACCGGAGGTCCGATGTTGCCGTGCTTTTCAGCGAAGGAGAAATCCCTTGTCGTAGCCAGACCGATCAATGTCCCGTCCGGTTTTCTAAAGGCGGGAGAACTGAGGGCCGTGTAGGAAATGAGATACGTCTCATCAATCTTGGACACGCGCGGATCCTCCACGCCATAGCGATCGAAATGAGAATCCGGAGAAATGAAGGGTTGTCGCCTCCACTCGAAATGAATGCCGTCCGGACTGCTCGCATACCCGATGTAGGAGACGTAGCTGTCGAACCCCGTCGTCGGTCCGGCCGAATTTGGGGTGTCGAGCGCGATCGCCTGATAGCCTCTCGGAATAGCCCGAAAGAGCAGGTGGGTAGTACCTTTCTCGTACCAGACTCCGGGATTGAAAACTGCGCCGGTTGCCCATGGAACGTCGGGATCAGGCTCCAGAATAGGGCCGGGTGTTCTTTTGAATAGTGTTGTCGTCATTCTGATGTAA
>CAZGOS010000299.1:0-1832 GCA_964527795.1 uncultured Rhodothermales bacterium
CGTATATCTGGCATAGCTTGACGTCCCGCATCATCTTCTCGACGGGATAGTCCTTCGAATACCCGTCCCCACCCATGATCTGTACCGCATCCGTCGTCACCTTCATCGCGATGTCC
The DNA here is from genome assembly GCA_964527795.1 of uncultured Rhodothermales bacterium. Classification (GTDB taxonomy): domain Bacteria; phylum Bacteroidota; class Rhodothermia; order Rhodothermales; family UBA10348; genus SMXL01. The sequence goes on from CAZGOS010000299.1 coordinate 117, forward strand.
GATGCATACATTTTCGACATCGCGGAAAGCTTGTTGAGAGATTGTTCACCCGTGTCGTACGCCCAGGATGCTTTCCATGTCAGCAGACGGGCCGTTTCGATCGAAGTCGCCATGTCTGCCAGCATGAATCCGATGGCCTGATTCGAAGATATCGGTTTTCCGAATTGTATCCGGTTCTTGGCCCAGTCTCTGGAAATCTCATAGGCCGATCGAGCAGCTCCGAGACTCAGGGCTGCTACGCCCGAGCGCGTGCGATCGAATGTTTTCATGGCGATGCTGAATCCGCGCCCTTCCCCACCGATGCGATTGGCTTCGGGAATCTCAACGTCACGGTAGGTGATCTCATTCTGCACCGACGCGTTCTGGCCCATTTTTCTCATGCGAGAAACGATCTCAATGCCGGGTGCATCGGCCGGTACGACAAAGGCCGTCAGACTCCGGACGCCGCGTTCCGGATCGGTGAGTGCAAATACGGTGTGGTATGTCGCCACCTCACCACTTGTGATGAACCGTTTTTGACCATTCAAAATATACTTGTCGCCCTTCCTGATGGCTGTCGACTGGATGCCCGCCACGTCGGAGCCTGCACTTGGCTCGGTCAAACAGTACGCAGACACACCCTGCCTTTCAATCTGATCTCCGAAGAACTGCTTTTTCTGCTCGTCCGTGCCGGCCAGCAGAAGCGGCGTGAGCGCCAACGAATTGGCATCGATGCAAATGCCGATTCCAACACAACCTGCTCCCAGTTCTTCCGAAGCAAGCGCACCGTCCAGAATATTATGCCCCTGGCCCCCGTATTCGGGGGGCAGAGGACCGTTGATAAAACCTTCTGAATAGGCAGCCTTGATGATTTCCCACGGAAACTCGCACGACTCATCGTATTTCATCCGGTTGGGAACGACCCATCGGTCAACGAAATCCCGATATTTTTCAACAATTTCCGTCTGCCGGCTGTCAAGCAAGAAATCAATCATTCCATCCTCCTGTCTTCCTTTGTCAGTGGAATTTCTTAAACGACGTAATCAATCCCCTCATACGATAAGGACAGAATAACTCACCGCGATCCAAAATTTGGTAAAAAAAGATGCCGGCCTGAGCAGTCTCGGCTGACGCTATCTGCCTGTGCCGGAGTGACTTTGGCGGGAGCGTTTTGCGGTAAATGTCACCCGGAAATCGTGAAGCTCAACTCATCGGCGAATGGCGATCCGGCGAAGCTCGTATCAATGGATTGAACGCTCCAGTAATAGGTGCCCGGGTTCAGATTCCTGACCGTCCAACCGAGATTTTGCTGCGCGTTTCCGTGTGCGGGCAGAAGACGGTAATTATGCTCCTGATTAACAAAGTATCTCACTTTCCAAAACGCGGGCATGACCTCTTGACCCTCGGGTGACGTTCCAATACGCACATTATAGGTCAGTCCGGCAATCGGCGTTTCCTCATCTGAACCTGGGCTCCACGAGAAACTTACCGTGCGTCCGTCGACAACAGCAAAGAGGTTCGTTGGCGGTTCGGGATCCGAATTCCCTGGAGAAAGGTGAAACCTCAGGCCAAAAACCTGATACCCGTCTTCGGGATCTTCGCCAAAAACAAAAAGATCGAGTCGGCCGTCGTCATCTATATCTTGAAGTGAAGTCACGCCATTCGGACCACCGCCGAATCGTCCCCTGCCTGTGAACTCGCATGCTGGCAGCTTTCGAAAGTCATACCCTTCGGCAT
>CAZGOS010000300.1:0-1771 GCA_964527795.1 uncultured Rhodothermales bacterium
AGGGGGTCTGCCATGTGGCCCTGGCCGAAGAAGGATTCAATCGTCCCGGCAGCGTGCTGTTCGGCACCGACAGTCACACGTGCACATCCGGCGCGTTTGGACTTTTCTCGGCTGGAATTGGAAATACGGATGCCGCTCTCATAATGCAGACGGGTAAAATATGGGTTCGCATTCCCGAGACCTTGCGCTTTGTCTTCGACGGCTCGCTGCCCCCTTACCTCATGGCAAAGGATCTGATTCTCACCGTCATTGGGGATATCGGGTTCGAGGGGGGCACCTACTGCGCGCTCGAATTCACCGGGCCCGCCGTGTTCGGGCTGTCGATGGAAGAGCGCATGACGCTTACGAACATGGCCATCGAGGCGGGTGGAAAAAACGGGATCATCGAACCGGACGAGAAGACCTTCAAACACGTTCGCGCGCGAACAAACGTTTCGTTTGAGCCCGCGTACGGCGACAAAGACGCAAAAGTGCTTTCAGAACGCGTCTACGACGTGTCCAGGATGGAGCCGGTCGTGGCTAAACCGCACCGCCCGGACAACCGGGCAAACGTATCGGAGGTAGCGGGCACGAAACTCGATTGCGCGTACATCGGAAGCTGCACGGGCGGAAAACTCGAGGACTTTCAGGCGGCCGCGCGAATCATAAAAGGGGAGGAGGTGCGCGTCGATACGTTCGTCGTACCGTCCAGTACCGAGGTGTCGGAGCGTCTGCGAACCGAACTGATAGACGGGGTCGCGCTCTGGGACGCATTCGTCAACGCGGGGTGCCATATGGGCCACGCCGGCTGCGGCGCCTGTCTGGGCGGTCCCATCGACACGTTCGGCCGCATGCAGGGCAGCGAGGTTGTGATTTCTACGACAAACCGGAATTTTCCCGGCAGAATGGGTTCAAAGTCGGCGTCCGTATTTCTGGCATCGCCGCTCACCGTTGCCGCGTCGGCTCTTACCGGCGTAATTACCGATCCACGAGAAGTACTGGTCTGATGGGAGCCATGAAGGATATGATCGAAGGAAAGGCCTACGTCGTTGGAGACTCGATCGACACGGACCAGATCATACCTGCAAGGCACCTGGTCTACTCGTTGACCGATCCGGAAGAGCGTAAAGAATATGGCCGGCATGCGATGAGCGCCGTCCCGGAGGCAGGGCAGGGCCTTCCCTTCGGCAACATCCCGCTCACGGCCCCCGACGAATACGAGAGTGAGTATACGATCGTCGTAGCCGGGTCAAACTTTGGCTGCGGATCGAGCCGCGAGCACGCTCCGTTTGCACTCCGGGAAGCCGGTATCGTCGTCATCGTTGCAGAAAGCTACGCGAGAATATTCTACCGCAACGCCGTCGACGGCGGTTTCCTGATCCCACTCGAAACGAGTGAGCGATTGATGGACAGCATACGCACGGGCGACGAACTCGAGATCGATGTTACGGTCTCGCAGCTCAGAAACAAGACCACGGGTGAAGACCATCTGCTGAGACCTCTCGGCGACGTGGCCGATATTCTGCGCGCCGGCAACGTGTTCGAATATGCCAGACAAGCGGGATTGATTACATCCCGTTGAACCGCGCCTCTAAAGGTACAGGCAGAGGGATCTTTCCATGGATCATATTGTACATAATTATGTACAGTAGTGTACGGAACGATCAGAGCATACGTTCAGAATAGAATGACTCAATGAAGACAGTATCATTTACGGAATTTCGGAAAAACGCTTCCGGCCTCTTTTCGGATGTTGAGGAGGGCCAGGTTGTGCTCGTCCTTCGTCACGGCA
>CAZGOS010000301.1:0-1605 GCA_964527795.1 uncultured Rhodothermales bacterium
GAAAGGCTGTGCGTCGCTATTTTGAAGAGGAAATGCGGTATCTCCACGAAGAGGGCAAGGTGTTCGCCGCGAAACATCCCGAGCAGGCACGTTTTCTCAATATCGACAGCATAAGCGATCGTGATCCCTACGTAGAGCGTCTGTTCGAAGGATTCGCATTTCTTGCCGGTCGCATTCATGAACGGCTCGATGACGAATTGCCCGAGTACACCGAAGGCTTTTTCTCGCTTCTGTATCCGCATTTTCTCCGTCCGATTCCCGCGCTCTCAATCGTTGAGTTTCGTCCGAAAGCCGGGCAGGTTTCGGAACCAACCGTTTTGCAGCGAGGCACGGATGTCAGGTCGGCCGCGGTCGGTCCCGAACACGTCGTATGCCGCTTCGAAACAACAGAGGACGTAATGATTCGTCCTTTGCGCCTGGAGAGCACGTCCCTGTCCCTCGAGTCCGATACCACGCACAGCGTATCGCTTCGATTCCGGATAAACGGCGGAGCTCGAATCGAATCCGAAGCGCTGCAATCCGTGCGTCTTTTTTTTCGAGCCGACGCCGGGGTTGCATCCACGATGCATCTGTTCTTCACGCGCCACGTCGAGCGGGTGAGTATTCATTCCGACGATGCGACGGAACCCGCGTCCAGCGTGACGCTGAGGGGCCAGAAGTGGATCAGGCCGGGCGGTTTCCATCCGGACGAGGGACTGTTGCCGTATTCGGAGTATACTTTTTCGGGAACGCGCCTGCTGCAGGAGTATCTGAATTTTCGCCGAAGGTTTTGGTGCATAGACCTGCTGGGTCTGGATCAACTCGGTGGGCTCGATGGTGATCAGACAATTACCGTAAACGTCAAGTTCGATCGAGACTATCCGGAAGATCGGCGATTTACGGACGACAATTTTCGACTTCACTGCTGTCCGGTCATCAATTTGTTTGAGTCCGATGCTGAACCGATTCGGATATCACAGACCGAGGCGGAGTATCGCGTCACGGCGAATTCAAATTTCCGAGACTCGCTCGAAGTATATGACATCCTCCGCGTTGCAGGAATCGAGGAAAAGACCGGTCGGCGGCATGATTACGAACCTTTCTATTCCTTTGAAAGAGGGACGAACGGTTCGAACCGATTTTTCGTCCAGTCTTTCCGAAGCGGTCCCGACGATCGAAGAACAACCTACGTGTCGCTGTCCGAGGGACAGGAGTCCGCACCACGTACTGAATCCGAAGTGCTCTCTATCGACGTACGAGTAACAAACGGCAGTCTACCCAGAGAAGCTCTTCAGGAGAATACGATCAACGAGTTGGGACCGGAGGTTCCGGCGATCGTCGATCCGTCAAATCTCACTCAGCCGACGTTGATTCGCTATGCGCCGACAGGCGAATACAGCGACTATTTCTGGCAGCTGCTCTCGCACCTTTCCCTCAATCGCGCATCGCTTGCCTCGACAAAAGCGTTGATGGAACTGTTGTCTCTGTACGATTGGTCAATGTCTGATGCGAACAGACGACGCATTCAGGGAATTCGGGACGTGCGCTGGGAAGGGAAAGACATCACCGTGCGCGGCAGCGTTCTCAGAGGAGGTCAGGTGACGATCGAGCTGGAGCAGGACCACT